>JARKOU010000199.1 GCA_029975645.1 Actinomycetales bacterium | reverse complement strand
CCCCGCACTGCGCCGAACAACCCCGTGTTCGAGGGGAGGAGGCGGGCCGGCGGGTGGGGGCGTGTCCGGCAGCTAGGGGAGCGCGCGGAGGCGTCGGCGACACCCTCGCCTCACCTGCGGGAGTCTCCTCCCGCGATGCGGGACGATGGTCTCCATGACCTCCCGGCGGCCGATCGTTCCGCGCGCCCTCGCGCGGCCCTCGACCACGACCACCGCCGCGTCCGAGGCGCCTGCGGCGGACGACGACGCCGGCCGTCCCGCGTCGTCGGACCGACCGACCCCCAGCCCGGCCGAACCGGTTCCCGCGTCGCCCCGTCCCTGGTCCTCCCGCCCGCGCCGGACGGCGTCGGCCCGCCCGGCCTCGCGGCCGGACCGGACCTCGCCGAGCCGGCCCGAACGCCGTCCGCGTGCCACCCGCCCCGCCCCCACCGAGGCGACGCCGCGCCCCCCGCGTACCATCACCGTCCGCACGCTCGTGCTCGGCCTCGTGCTGCTGGTGGCCTTCATCGTGCTGGCCCCCACCCTGCGGGCCTACCTGACGCAGAGCGAGCAGCGCCGCGCGGTCGAGGCCGAGTACGCGGCGGCCTCGGCCCGCGTGGAGGAGCTCCAGACGGAACTCGGCCGCTGGCAGGACCCGGCGTTCATCCAGGCCCAGGCCCGGGAGCGGCTCGCCTACGTCATGCCGGGCGAGGTGCCGTACCGGGTGATCGACCCCCAGACCGTTCCCTCGGACGACGGCGAGGACGCGAGCGACCTCACCGGCCTCGAGGCCGCCGTCGTGCCCGGCCCGCAGGTGCCCTGGTACCTCACCGTCTGGGACTCGGTGGTCGAGTCCGGCGTGCCGGACTCCGAGTCCGATGGCATCCGGATCCCGAGCGGGGCCGTGCAGCCGTGAGCGCGGGCGACCTGCGCCCGGGAGACATCGAGGTCCTGCGAGAGCAACTGGGCCGCGAGCCGCGCGGGGTGGTCGACGTCGCGGCGCGATGCGTGTGCGGCCGCCCGATCGTGGTGCGCACCGCGCCTCGCCTGGAGGACGGCACGCCGTTCCCGACCACCTTCTACCTCACCTGTCCGCCCGCGGTGGCCGCGGTGTCCGGCCTCGAGGCGCGCGGGGTGATGCGCGAGATGACGGCCCGGCTCGCAAGCGATCCGGGCCTCGCCGCGGCGTACCGAACCGCGCACGAGGACTACCTGCGCCGCCGCGCCGCCCTCGGCGTCGTTCCGGAGATCGAGGGCATCTCGGCCGGCGGGATGCCGACGCGGGTGAAGTGCCTCCACGTGCTCGTGGCGCACGCCCTCGCCGTCGGGCCCGGAGTCAACCCCTTCGGGGACGAGGCGCTCGCGCTCATCCGGGGGGACGTCTGGCGCCCCGACCGCTGCACCTGCTGACGGCCGCTCGCGCTCGCCGCCGGACCTGCCGGGTGCGAGCGGTGCGGCAGGATGGCTCCCGTGACCCGGGTAGCGGCTGTCGACTGCGGCACCAACTCCATCCGCCTCCTCGTCGCGGACGTGGCGGCCGACGACGGCGCCTCCGGACGTGGTGGCCTCGCCGACGTGGTCCGCACCATGGAGGTGGTCCGGCTAGGCGAGGGCGTGGACAAGACCGGGCGCCTGAGTCCGGCCGCGCTCGAGCGCACGCTGGCGGCGACGCGGCGGTACGCGGCGCAGTGCGAGGCCCATGGTGTGGAGCGGGTGCGGTTCGTCGCGACGTCGGCCTCGCGCGACGTCGAGAACCGCGAGGAGTTCGTCGATGGGGTGCGGGCCGCGCTCGGGGTGGAACCGGAGGTCATCAGTGGCGCCGAGGAGGCGGAGCTGTCCTTCCAGGGCGCGCTGAGCGCGGTGCACGGTGAGCACCGGCGTCCGTTCCTCGTGGTCGACATCGGGGGCGGCTCCACCGAGTTCGCCCTCGGTGCGGATCACGTGGTCGCGTCGCGCTCGGTTGATGTCGGGTGCGTGCGCTTCACCGAGCGGCACATGGCGGGCGACCCGCCCACCCCGGAGCAGATCGCGGCGGCGAGCGCCGACGTCGGGGCCGCGCTCGACGCGGTCGCCGAGGTGGTGCCGCTGGGCCGCGCCGGCACGCTCGTGGGTCTGGCCGGCACGGTGACGACCGTGACGGCGCGGGCGCTGCGGCTGCCCACCTACGACCCGGCGCGCATCGACGGCGCCGCGCTCCCCCCGGATGCCATCCTGCGAGCCGCGCGCGACCTGCTCGAGATGACGCGGGCCGAGCGCGCCGCCCAGCCGTACATGCACCCGGGGCGCGTGGACGTGATCGGCGCCGGGGCGCTCATCTGGTCGGTGATCATCTCGCGCGTGCGTGCCGAGGTCGGCCGCGCGGGAGGCACGTTGCCCGATGTGGTCACGAGCGAGCACGACATCCTGGATGGAATCGCCCTCGCCCTGGGACGGGGGACGGCGGCGTGAGCGCGGGGGAGGAGCGCGCCCTCGCGGCGCTCGAGGCCTCCGGCATCGCCCATCGGGTGGTCCGCCACGGCCGGGTGGCAAGCCTTGCCGAGGCGGCCGCGGCGCGGGGCATCGCGCCGTCGGGCATCGTGAAGACGATCGTGGTGCGCCGCGGGGACGACGACTTCCTGTTCGTCCTGGTCCCCGGCGACCGGACGATCTCCTGGCCCAAGTTGCGGGCCCTGCTCGGCGTGAGCAGGTTGTCCATGCCCGACGCCGCTACCGCCCTCGCCGCGACCGGATACGAGCGCGGGACCATCACGCCGTTCGGCTCGCTGCGCGCCTGGCCGGTGGTCGCCGATGAGCGCGTCCTGGCCGGACCGGTCTCGATCGGGGGCGGTGCGCACGGCGTCTCGGCCACCGTCGCTGGTCCCGACCTCGTCAGGGTGCTGAGCGCCGTCGTCGCGGACGTCACCGACCCGGAGTCCTGAGCGGTCGAGCCTCCTCGGTGATCTTCCGCCGGCGTGGCGCTCGTTCGCCGCGTCGCCCGGTGGCGCAAGGAACGGCAAGGGACCCGCGCACGGGTGTGGGCCACCTCACCTAGCATGTGCCAATGACCACCACCTCATCCGCGGCCGGAGTCGCCGCGAAGGATCGTCCTCGCAAGGCCCCGCGCATCCTCGTCGCCGGTGGCGGGTACGTGGGGCTCTACACCGCACTGCGGCTCCAGCGGCGGATGGGCCGCGACGACGCGGCGATCGTCGTCGTCGACCCGCGCCCCTACATGACCTACCAGCCCTTCCTGCCCGAAGCGGCTGCGGGGTCCCTCGAGCCTCGTCACGTGATCACGCCGCTGCGCCGAGAGCTCAAGAACGCCACCGTGCTCCACGGCAAGATCACCGAGATCCGGCACGCCGAGCGGAGGGCGGTCATCCAGCCGGAGCTCGAGGAGGCGTACACGGTCACGTACGACCACCTCGTGGTCGCGCTCGGTGCGGTGGTGCGCACCCTCCCCATCCCCGGCCTGCCGGAGATGGGGATCGGCTTCAAGCAGATCGAAGAGGCGCAGGCGCTGCACACGGCCGTGCTGAGCAAGATGGACATCGCCGCGTCCACGTGGGACCCGGAGAAGCGCAAGCGCCTGCTCACCTTCGTCTTCGTGGGCGGCGGCTTCGCGGGCGTCGAGGCGCTCGGCGAGGTCGAGGACATGGCCCGCGCCGCCTGCAAGAGCTACGACTCGATCACCCCGGAGGACCTCCGCTTCGTCCTGGTGGAGGCGGCTCCGCGGATCCTGCCGGAACTCGGCGAGGAACTCGGCGGCTACGCGGTCGAGCAGCTGCGGGCCCGCGGCGTCGACGTCAAGCTGGCCACCCGGCTGGAGTCCTGTGTGGACGGGCACATCGTGCTGTCCACGGGCGAGGACTTCGAGGCGGACACCCTCGTCTGGACCGCGGGCGTCAAGCCCAACCCGGTGCTCCAGAACAGCGACCTCCCGCTCGACCGGATGGGCAAGGTGATCTGCCTGCCCACGCTCCAGATCTGCGACGCGGACGGCAACGTGGTCCCGGACGCGTGGTCGGCCGGCGACTGCGCCTCGGTCCCGGACCTCGCCGTCGGCGGCGACGCCAAGTGCCCCCCGACGGCGCAGCACGCCGTCCGCCAGGCCAAGCACCTGGGTGAGAACATCGCCCGCACCCTCCGCGGCGGCGAGCCCGTCCCGTACAAGCACAAGAACAAGGGAACGGTCGCCTCGCTCGGCCTCTTCAAGGGCGTGGCACAGGTGGCCGGCATCAAGTTCCGTGGCTTCCCGGCCTGGTTCATGCACCGCACCTACCACATGCTCGCCATGCCGACCCTGAGCCGGAAGTTCCGGATCGTGACGGACTGGACCGCGGCGCTGTTCTTCTCGCGCGAGATGGTCGCGCTCGGCACCCTCGAGAACCCGCGCGCGGCGTTCATCCAGGCGGCCACACCTGCCAAGCCCAAGCCTGCCGCGGCGCCCGAGCCGTCGGCAGCAGCGCCGGCGGCTGCCGAGCCGGCGGCGTCGGCGACCCCTGCTCAGCCGCCGGCCGCGACGCAGTCCTGATCGCCTCTGGCGCGGGGCGGGCCCCCCG
>JARKOU010000196.1 GCA_029975645.1 Actinomycetales bacterium | reverse complement strand
CGAGGCGCCGGATGGTAGGTCCGCGCGCGTTCCTTCCCGGCGCGCAGGCGGGGGAGTGGCGGTGGGCGCCCGCGAGGGCTTGAGGGCGCGGGCTAAGCGGCGCGCGACTCGGTGAGCTCGACGCCGGCTGCCGCCATCTCGCGGCGGGCGGCCGCGCCCTGCTCCTCGGTCACGGGGACCGTGAGGTCGGTGAAGACCCGTGTGCGCAGACCGTGGCCCACGGCGTCGAGAGCGGTCTGCTTGACGCAGTGCGACTCGGCGATCCCCACCACGTCGACGGACGTGATCCCCTCGCCGTCGAGGACGTCCGCGAGGGAGGCGCCGTCGTCGTCCGTGCCCTCGAAACCGGAGTAGGCGGCGGCGTACGCGCCCTTCTTCACGGCGACGTCGGCGTGGAGGTTTGCCAGCGCCGGGTGCAGTTCCGCCTCGGCGGTGCCGGCGACGCCGTGCGGCGGCCAGGTGTCCACGAAGTCCGGCGTCGCGGGCGGGCGCGCGAAGTGATGCCCGGGCTCGACGTGCCAGTCCTGCGTGGTGACCACGAGGTCGTAGGCCGCGCGATGGTCCGTGGCGAAGGCTGCGATCGCCCGGGCGACGGCATTCCCGCCCACCACCGGGAGCGCTCCGCCCTCGCAGAAGGTCGGCTGGACGTCCACGACGATGAGGGCCCGTCCGGTGCGTCCGCGTGCGCTCGTGGTCATGCGACCAGCGTGCCACGCGCGCGTAGGGTTCGGTCCCATGGAATTCCGCCGCATCCAGGGCCTGCCGCCGTATGTCTTCACCATCATCGACACGCTGAAGCAGCAGGCACGCCAGGCCGGGCGCGACGTCATCGACCTCGGCTTCGGCAACCCCGACATCCCCTCGCCCCAGGTCGCGGTGGACAAGCTGGGCGAGGCGGCGCAGACCGCGCGCAACCACCGGTACTCGGCCTCGCGTGGCATCCCCAAGTTGCGGCTCGCCGTCGCCGACCTCTACCGGCGCCGCTTCGGCGTCGCGCTGGACCCCGACTCCGAGGTGATCTCGACGATCGGCGCCAAGGAGGGCTTCAGCCACCTCATGTGGGTGCTGCTCCAGCCGGGCGATGCGGCGCTCGTGCCGAGCCCGTCCTACCCGATCCACATCTGGGGCCCGTACCTCGCCGGCGCGGACACGCGCCAGGTGGCCATCGGCGAGGAGGGCGGCCACGCCGGGGGACGAGCCTACGTGGACCGGGTGATGCAGGCCTGGGACTACGGCTGGCCCAAGCCGCGCGTGGTGGTGCTGTCCTTCCCGCACAACCCGACCACCGCGACCATCGAGTTGAGCGACCTGCAGCGGCTCGTGGACTGGGCGCGCGAACGGGACGTGGTGCTGGTCCACGACTTCGCCTACGCGGAGACGTCGTTCGACGGGTGGAAGCCCCCGTCGATCCTGCAGACCCAGGGCGGGAAGGAGGTGGCCGTCGAGTTGTACTCGATGACCAAGTCCTTCTCGATGGCCGGGTGGCGCGTGGCGTTCCTCCTGGGGCGCCCGGACGTGGTCGCGGCGCTGGCAAAGTTGAAGAGCTACCTCGACTACGGCACGTTCCAGCCGATCCAGATCGCCGCCACGGTCACGATGAACGAGGCGCCTGAGTACCCGCTCGAGGTGAACGCGATCTACGAGTCGCGCCGCAACGCGCTCTGCGAGGGGCTCAACCGCATCGGCTGGCCGGTGGACAAGCCGCTGGGCACGATGTTCGTCTGGGCGCCGATCCCGGAGAACTACCGCGAACTGGGCTCCGTGGAGTTCGCGAAGCTGCTGGTCAACGAGTGTGACGTGGCGGTCTCGCCGGGCGTGGGCTTCGGACCCGGCGGCGACGGCTACGTGCGGTTCGCCCTGATCGAGAACGAGCAGCGGATCGGCCAGGCCGTGCGCAACCTGCGGCGCGGGCTGCCCCAGTTGCGGCTCTCCTAGGTCGGGGCGCGCAGCGGGCGGGCGCCGAGGACCGGTAAGTCGCCGTAGAGGGTGATACGCGAGCGATGTTCTCGCTCACATCGGCCGTGGTGAGGGACTTGCCGGTCCTCTCCGCCCGCCCTGCCGTAATCCACAGGTTTATCCACAGGTAGGCGGGCTCTCCCGGCGCTCAGCAGGACGTCCCGCAACGCTGGTCCGCGTGCACGTCGAGGAGTGGCTGGCTGCGAACGGTGGAGTCGCGCGAGCCTGGGAGGTCGCGCCCACCGGTGGCCGGCGACGTGCGCTCGGGCGCCTGGTCGCGGAGGGCCGCGTGGTGAACCACGGCGGTGGGTGCTACGGGCTTCCTGAAGCAGATCCGGCGATCGTCGCGGCGACTCGGACCCGCGGACTTGTGGCGTGCGTGTCCGCGGCGACCGCTCACGGTCTTGCCGTCCTGCCCCTCGCGACCGCGTCTCACGTAGCCGTGCCGGCCGAGCGCAACCCGCGCCGCCTCGACCCGGGCGCGCGTGGCGCCGTCACGATCCACCGCGAGCCGCCGGGAATGCTGACCACCACCGCGCACCCCGAGTTCCCGCATGCGGAACGCCCCATCCTGGTTGCCGCGTCGGTGGCGCTGGCGCGCATGCTCCGATGTCAGGACCCTCTCGTGGCGATCGCCGCCATCGACTCCGCCCTCAACACACACGTGTGCACGCCGCGGGACATCGCATCGCTCATTGCCGGTCCCGGGCGCCCGCGCGCGCTGTCGCTCCTCCAGGAGTGCGATGCGCGGAGCCAGTCGCCGATCGAGTCGATCGCGCGGGTGACGCTGCGTCGTGGCGGCTTCCAGGTGGAGGCCGGCGTGCCGATCGCAGGCGTGGGCCTGGTCGATCTGCTCGTCGAAGGCCGGGTTGTGGTTGAACTGGATGGTTTCGCCTATCACTCCGGCCGTCGTGAGTATCGCGAGGACCGTCGACGCGATCGCGAGCTCCTCGCTCAGGGGTATCTGGTCCTCCGGTTCACGTGGGAGGACGTCATGCGCGACCCGGGCGAGGTGGTCCGGGCGGTGCGAGCCGCGCTCGCCCGGGCGTGAACGGCGCGCCTGGGCGCGGAGGACCGGCAAGTCGCGCTCGCGGCTTCGGCCGGGGGCCTCGGCGCGGCGTGTCGAGGGTGAACACCGGGCTTCCCGGTCCTCAGCGACCCGGTCGGGCGCGTCTCACTAGGATCAGCCCCCATGACCCGCATCCTGTCCGCCGTCGCCTGGCCCTACGCCAACGGGCCGCGGCACATCGGCCACGTCGCCGGTTTCGGCGTGCCCTCCGACGTCTTCAGCCGGTACATGCGCATGGCGGGTCACGACGTCCTCATGGTCTCCGGCACCGACGAGCACGGCACGCCGATCCTCGTCCAAGCGGAGCACGAGGGCGTCACGCCGCAGGAACTCGCGGACCGGTACAACCGGGTGATCGTCGAGGACCTCACGCAACTGGGGCTCTCGTACGACCTGTTCACGCGGACCACGACCCGCAACCACTACGCCGTGGTGCAGGAGATGTTCCGCACGGTCCACAAGAACGGCTACATGGTCGAGAAGACCACCATGGGCGCCATCTCGCCGTCCACCGGCCGCACCCTGCCCGACCGCTACATCGAGGGCACCTGCCCCATCTGCGGTTTCGACGGCGCGCGCGGCGACCAGTGCGACAACTGCGGCAACCAGCTCGACGCGCACGAGTTGAAGAACCCCCGCAGCCGCATCAACGGCGAGACGCCGAAGTTCGTCCACACCGAACACTTCTTCCTGGACCTGCCCGCGCTGGTCGACGCCCTCGAGGCGTGGCTGCGTACCCGCACCGAGTGGCGCCCGAACGTCCTGAAGTTCTCCCTCAACCTCCTCGAGGACGTGCGCCCCCGCGCGATGACGCGCGACATCGACTGGGGCATCCCGGTCCCGCTCCCGGGCTGGGAGGAGAACCCAGCCAAGCGTCTCTACGTCTGGTTCGACGCGGTGATCGGCTACCTGTCCGCCTCGATCGAGTGGGCGCGCCGCCAGGAGCTGAACGGCACGGGCAACGCCGAGATGTGGCGCGCCTGGTGGAACGACCCCGACGCCCGCACGTACTACTTCATGGGCAAGGACAACATCACGTTCCACTCCCAGATCTGGCCGGCGGAACTGCTGGGCTACGACGGCCGGGGCGCCCGCGGCGGCGAGCCCGGCCCGTACGGCACGCTCAACCTCCCTACCGAGGTGGTGAGCAGCGAGTTCCTCACGATGGAGGGCAAGCAGTTCTCCTCCAGCCGCGGGGTGGTCATCTACGTCCGGGACATGCTGGCCCGGTACCAGCCGGACGCCCTTCGGTACTTCATCGCGGTGGCCGGCCCGGAGAACTCCGACGCCGACTTCACCTGGGCCGAGTTCAAGCGCCGCACGAATGACGAGCTCGTGGCCGGATGGGGCAACCTCGTCAATCGCACGGCGAACCTCATCTCCAAGAACATCGGCGTGATCCCCGCCGCCGGCGACCTCCAGGAGATCGACCGGTCCGTGCTCGCCCAGACGGAGGCCGCGTTCGGCACCGTCGGTCATCTGATCGCCACGCACCGCCAGAAGGCGGCGATCACCGAGGCCATGCGGGTGGTGGGCGAGGTCAACAAGTACGTCTCGGACACCGAGCCGTGGAAGCTCAAGGGGCCGGAGGGCTCGCCGGAACGGGCGCGACTGGAGACCGTGCTCCACACCGCGGCCCAGGCGGTCTCCGACCTGCGGACCGTCCTGTCCCCGTTCCTCCCGCACGCGGCGCAGGCCGCCCACGAGGCGTTCGGCGGCACGGGCACCGTATCCCCGCTCCCGCGGATCGAGGAGGTCACCGATCTCGACGACGCCTCGCGCACCTACCCGATCATGACCGGCGACTATCGGCTGGGTGCCACCCTCCCGGCCTGGGGGCGCACGCCGGTGGTGCCGGGGACGCCCGTGGTCAAGCCGACGCCGATCTTCGCCAAGCTCGACGACTCCATCGTGGAGGCCGAACTCGACCGCTTGCGCGCCCGGGGCTGAGGCGACAGGTGGCGCGGCGGTCCCGACCGCGCGGTTGGCCCGAACCCCCCGAGCCGCTGCCCGTCCCGGTGGTAGACAACCACACGCACCTCGAGACGGTGGTCGACTTCCTCGGGGCCGGGGCCGGGGCCGGGGCCGGGGCCGACGGCGGGAGTGCGGCGGGTGATGCGCGTGGCGGCGCCGAGGTCGACGACGGCGACGCCCGCCCTCCGTACCCGCCGCGGACGGTGGCCGACCACCTGGCCCTGGCGAGCGCCGTCGGCGTCCCCCGGATGGTCCAGGTGGGGTGCGACGTCGAGGCTGCCCGCTGGACCGATGCGGCAGTGCGCGAGTACGAGGCGCTGGTGGGCGCCGTCGCGATCCACCCGAACGAGGCCGTGCTCCACGCCGGTGTGCGGGAGGTCGCTCCCGACGGGCTCGAGCCCCAGCCGCAGCCGCGGCACGACGTCCCGCTCGACGAGGTGATCGCGCAGGTGGCGGCGATCGCGCGGGCCAACCCGCGGATCCGGGCGATCGGGGAGACGGGGCTGGACTTCTTCCGGGCCGGGGAACGGGGCCGCGCCGTGCAGCGAGAGGCGTTCCGGGCGCACATCGCCCTGGCCAAGGAACTCGGTCTCGCGCTGCAGATCCACGACCGTGACGCACACGCCGAGGTGATCGAGGTGCTCGAGCGCGACGGCGCCCCCGAGCGCACCGTGTTCCACTGCTTCTCGGGGGACGCGGCGATGGCGAGCTTCTGTGCCGCGCGGGGGTGGTATGTCTCCTTCGCCGGCCCCGTGACCTACCCGGCCAATGCCGAACTGCGCCGCGCGCTGCGCGAGACCCCGCTCGACCTCCTGCTCGTGGAGACCGACGCCCCCTACCTGACGCCGCACCCGCTGCGGGGCCGGCCGAACGCCCCCTACCTGCTGCCCCACACGGTCCGCGCGATCGCGAGGGAGCGCGAGATGGCCGTGGAGGACCTGTGCGGCGCCGTCGCGCGTACCTGTTCCGCGGTGTACGGGACGTGGCGTAGGTAACAGTCGCCGCCCCGGGGGTGGTGAGAAACATCACGAATCGGTTACGGTCGGGGCAGACCTCCCCTCCCGGGGCTCCCCGGACAGACAGGACCGCCGTGCGCTCACTGCCGAGTCGCCGGTCGGACGGCCACGCGCTGACCGACCCGAGCGACGCCCCCGACGCTGCCCCGACCCGACGTTCCACCGCGCGAGCGGCCGCTCGGGCCGCCTCGCGGCGTCGGGTCCTGCGTGGTGGGGCGCACGGCGTGGTGCTGCTCGCGCTCGTCCTCGGGACGGCCGCGTATGCCGGCGCGGGCGCCACCCGACAGGCTGAGGCCGAGGCGGCGCCGTCACCCGCGGTCCTCGCCGACGTGCTGCCGGACGCGCTGCGCGCGGAGGCGCTCCTGCCCGAGGCCGCATCGCGCTCGCAGGCGCGCACGGCGATCGTGCGCACCGTCCTGGTCTCGGTGGACGGTCAGACGCATGAACTCACCACGGATGCGGGCACGGTCGAGGAGGTGCTGGCCGAGGCGGGGGTGGTCGTGAACGCCGATGACGACCTCTCGCACGACCTCACGGATCCTGTGGCCGCCGGCTCCACGATCTCGATCGCCCGCGTGACGTACGCGGATGTCACCGAGCGCACCGAGATCCCGTTTGCGACCACGGAGAAGCGCGACGCGACGCTGCCGTCCGGGGAGCGCGAGGTCGAGACCGCCGGCGTGCCCGGTGTGCAGACGGTGGCGTACCGCGTCCACCTGGTCGACGGCGTCGAGGCGAGCCGCGAGGAGGTGCTGCGGTCCGCGGTCGAACCTGTGGCCGAGGTGGTGCGCGTCGGCACGAAGCCCGCGTCCACGAGCGCCTCAACAGGCGGCTCCGGCACGCGGGCGCCCGGACCGGTGTACGAGGGTGACCCACGATCCATCGGGCGGTCCATGGTGGCCGCGCGCGGCTGGGGCGAGGACCAGTGGGTCTGCCTCGATCGGCTCTTCACTCGGGAGAGCAACTGGAACCCCTACGCGCAGAACTCCAGTTCCGGTGCCTACGGGATCCCGCAGGCGCTGCCCGGCTCCAAGATGGGCACGGTTGCCTCCGACTGGCGGACCAACCCGGCTACCCAGATCACCTGGGGCTTGAACTACATCGCCGGGCGTTACGGCACCCCCTGCGGGGCGTGGTCGCACTCGCAGTCGACCGGCTGGTACTGAGCCGCCGCCCCTGGGCGGCGCGCCGCCCGCGAGGTAGTCGGCTCGGCGTCGGGTAGTCGGTTCCCAGCGACGAACTCGCGTCGATCCGACTACCTCGCGCGCGCCTGGCGCGAACGGGCCGCCCAGTACTCGGATGTGACCGGCGTCACTACACCTGAGTGGGTCGTGTTGTCAAGGTCACCATTGCTCGATCAATAACAGTTTGGTTACAGTGGAGATCAGTTAGGCAGCACGCCAGGGTGATCCGTCACCCGTCGACAGCCGGATCGGTGAGTCGGCGCCGCTGCGCAGGGTCTCCTCCCCGGACGGCGCCGCGCGCGATCGCCGCACCCCGTGCCCGGGCAGTCCGAGCAAAGGACCCGCGTGACTTCTCCCCAGCACACCCCCGTCCCCGACCCCACCGCGCTCGCCGAAGCGCCGACCACCGAGACCCCCGCGCGCCGCGGCCTGGCGTTCGTCCGCCGGCCGGTCGCCGTCGCCGCGGCCGGTGCACTCGTGATCCTCACCGCTGGCGGCGCCCTCGCCGCCAGCGCGCACAAGTCCGTCGAGATCGACGTCGACGGCGAGACCCGCGCCGTCTCCACCTTCGCCGGCTCCGTCGAGGGCGTCCTCGCCCAGGCGGGCGTGCGCGTCGGCGAGAAGGACCAGGTCGCCCCCGCGCTCGACTCCGCCGTGGCCGACGGCGGCGAGATCGTGGTCCGCCATGCGGTGCCCGTGACCGTTGCGGTCGACGGCGAAACCGAGACCGTCTGGACCACCGCCTCCAGCACCGTCGAGGCCCTCGGCGTCCTCGCGGCATCGGGCCGCAACGCCACCGCCGTCGCCTCCCGGTCCGCCGCGGACGGCCGCGAGACCCTCGACCTCCCGGTGACCGAAGGCGGCGCCGTCACCGTGGTGGTGGACGGCCAGTCCATCGCCCTCACGTTCGACGGCCCCGTCCGCCTCTCCGAGGTGCTCGACGGCGCGGGCGTGACGCTCGGCGACCTCGACCGGGTCCACGTCTCGGCGGGTGCCGACGGCTCCACCACCGTGACGGTCGTGCGCATCGCCCCCGGCGACCGCGTCGAGACCGCCGACGTGCCGTTCCCCACCCGCGAGCAGCAGGACGACACCCTCTACGAGGGCCAGAAGAAGGTTCTCCAGGCCGGCGTCCCCGGCACGGTCGAGCGCACCTACAAGGTGGTCACGGTCGACGGCGTCGAGATCTACGCCTCGGCCCCGCTCGAGGTGGTTCTGACCCAGCCTGTCGAGCAGGTGGTTGCCGTCGGAACCAAGCCGCGGCCCGCTGCCACCGCCGCTGCCTCTGCCGGCGGCACGTACGTGGGCGACGGCGTCTGGGGCGCCCTCGCCCAGTGCGAGTCCGGCGGCAACCCCGCCGCGGTGAGCAGCAACGGCCTGTACTACGGCCTCTACCAGTTCTCGGTCGGCACCTGGCAGGCGATGGGCGGCAGCGGCCTGCCGTCCCAGGCGTCGCCCGCCGAGCAGACCCAGCGCGCGCAGATGCTTCAGGCGCGCTCGGGCTGGGGCCAGTGGCCGGCCTGCGCCGCGAAACTCGGGCTTCTCTGAGTCACTCCTGACGACGCCCGGGGAACTCCGGTCGACGCACCCGGCGCCGGGCGG
>JARKOU010000183.1 GCA_029975645.1 Actinomycetales bacterium | reverse complement strand
GCGAACAACTCGCGCAGGTGCGCGCCCTTGGTCGCCTCGTAGTGCGCCTGCAGCGCCGCCCACTCCGGGGTGGCCGTGATGTCCTGGGTCACGGGAACTTCTCCTTGCTTTCGAGTCCGACGTCTCCCGCTCCGGCCCCGGGCTCCCTCGCCCGCCGTCCCCGTGACCTCGGGCAACGGCCGACGACGGCGCCCCTCACCTCGCGCGGTTCACGCACCCGACTCTCCCGCACCCGGGCCCCCCGTACAACCGACTTGGACCACGAAGCCCGCGCGGGTGCCTGCCGTGCGCCCGTGGAGCGGCGTCCGTGGACCTGAGGGACGATCAGCCCTCCGAACGGCCGCGACACGCCGGGAATCCGGCCCCCAACAGCGATCGGAAACGCCCTGATCGTCCCTCAGGTTCGCCGAAGCCCCTCAGTCCACCCCCGCGACCGCCCGGGCCGCCGCCTCCCACGTGAACAGCGCCGCCCGCGCCCGCCCCCGCTCGCTGCGCTCGGCCCACTCGCCGGGGTCTGTCGCCAACGCGGCCAGCCCGTCCGCGAGCCCGGCGGCTTCCCCCATAGGCGCCACCCGTGCCACGCCCCCGGCGGCCTCGAGCATCCCGGGCGAGTCCGAGCACACCACCGGCGTCCCCGACGCCATCGCCTCCAGCACCACCAGCGGGAAACCCTCGGCCCACGTGGACGGCAGGCACACCGCGGACGCCGCACGTATCTCCGCCGCCACCGCAGCCCGGTCCGCAAACGGCACGAAGTCCACCGGCACCGACAGCCCCGCCGCCACCTCCCGCAGCCCCACCTCGTACGCGTCGAGCCCGCTGGCCCCGTACCGGCTCCCCCCGACCACCCGCACCCGCACCGGCCGCGCCACCCGCTCGCGCAGCCGCTCAGCAGCCTCGAGCACCAGGTGCACGCCCTTGTTCTCCGCGACCTTCCCCGCGAACAGCACCACGAACTCCCCGTCCGGCACGGCCCGCGGCCCCGGCACGCGGAAGAGCGCATCCACCCCGTTGTGCACCACCTCGAACCCCGCCGACGCGCGCCGCCCCACCCGCCTCGCGGTCGCGGCCCGCAGGTGCTCGGCGCAGAAGATCACCCGATCGGCGCCACGCAGCAGCCGCCGCAGCTCCCGCCCGCCGTACGACCGCGACAGCGGGTTGTGCACGTACAGGCACACCTGCGCGCCGGCCCGGCGCACCGGCTCCCACCGCGGGAGGCTCGCGGCCGTGTAGTGCCCGTCGTAGAGAAGGACGACGTCGCGCGGTTCCTCCGCCAGGACGGTCACGGCTGCGTCGTACACGTTCCCGTAGTTGCGCCGCAGCCGACCGCGCCACCCGTCCACCCAGTCGGTGACGACCTCCTCGCGGCTGAACCACCGCCGCCCGTACGGGACCGTCAGGCTCGGCACCGACGGCATCGCAAGCCCCGGCCCGAGGAGGACGACAGCCTCCCCGCCCGCGCGTAGGTGCGCCTCGCCGAGGCGGTCGGCGACGGTGAGCAGCGTCGACCCGAGCACGGCCTGCGCCATCGGCACGTGCGCGACGCTCGGCAGCCGCTGATGATCGTTCATGGTCCTCCGTAGGTTCGGGCCGCGCGCGGCTCGCCTCACGCCGTCGTGGAGAGCACCTCGACCCGGCACCGCACGCCCGGCGCCCGGGCCAGGCGCGCGTCAGCGGTCACCAACGGCGCGCCGAGCGCCTCGGCCAGCGCCACATACGCGGCGTCGTAGACCGTGAGACCGTCCCGAAGTTCCCAACACCGCCGGAGCAGGGGGGCGTGCGACACCCGTTCCACCGGGATGCCAACCAGGTCCCCGAGCGCCAGCCCGGCGCGCCGCGCATCCAACCGGCCGACGGCGAGTTGCCGACGGAGAACCGAGACGACTTCGAGGTCGATCAACTCAGGCGCCGTCAACACCTCGCCGCGCAACCGAGCGCGCGCCCGGTCGCCGTCCGGTCCGTCGTCGGCGAGTGCCGTCACCAGCACGCTCGCGTCAACGACGATCACGATCTGCCCGGACCACGTCGACCGCCTCCTCGAACGACACGATCCCGCCCGCGCGCCCCCACGCGAGGTCGAGTACCTCGTCGACCGTCGGCCGGGAAGCCTCCGCAATGAGGCGCGCCAGGAGGTACTCCTGCAGCGACTGGTGAGCGGCGGCGGCTCGCCGACGCAGCACAGCATGCGTCTCCGCGGGGACGTCCTTGATCTGGATGCTCGGCACGGCGCCATTCTGGCGCCACAGCATGCAGATCGCCAGTCACGTCCGGTCACCGCGCCGGCGTCGACGCGAAGGGACCCGGGAGAGGTGAGACGGTTGTCCCGTGACCGACACCGGAGTCCCCGAACCCGTCCCGAGCCCCGCCCGAGGTCCGGAATCCGCCCTCACCCCCGAGCACCCCGGCTACTTCATCCCCCGCATCGCGGCGCCCGTCCGCACGATCGGCCGCCGCACCTTCGACTTCTCCAGCCAGGTCGCGGTCATGGCCATCGTCAACCGCACGCCGGACTCCTTCTACGACGCCGGCGCCACCTTCGCCCTCGATCGCGCCGTGGAGTCCGCCCTCGCCGCCGTGGCCGACGGCGCGGACTGGGTCGACATCGGCGGCGTCCCCTTCTCCCCGGACACGCCGGAAGTCAGCACGCAGGAGGAGATCGACCGGGTGCTACCGGTGGTCCAGGCCGTCGCCGCGCGGTCCGACGTCGTGATCTCCGTGGACACCTACCGCCCTGAAGTCGCCCTCGCCTGCCTCGCAGCGGGCGCCGCCGTCATCAACGACACCTTCGGCCTGCGCGACCCCGCCATGGCCGAGGTAGTCGCACAGACCGGCGCCACGGTGGTGATCGCGCACTCCCTCGCCGAACGGCACCGGCACCACCCCCGGCCGCAGTACGGGGACGTGGTGGCGGAGGTGGCGGCGTTCCTGCGCGAGCGCGTGGCGATCGCCGAGCGGGCCGGGATCCGCGCCGAGCAGATCGTCATCGACCCCGGGCACGACCTCAACAAGAACACCTACCACTCCCTCGAACTGACTCGCCGCATCCACGAGATCACCGGCATCGGCCTGCCCACCCTCGTGGCCCTGTCCAACAAGGACTTCATCGGCGAGACGCTGGACCGCGAGCGCCCAGAACGGCTGGTGGGCTCTCTCGCGACCGCCGTCCTCTGCGTCGCCCAGGGCGCGCGAATCGTGCGGGTCCACAACGTCGCGCCCACCGTGGACGCCGTCCGGATGACCGAGGCCGTGCTGGGCTTCCGGCAACCGGCCAGGACCCGCCACAACCTGTAGCGGGGGCCGGGGCGAGGCCGTTCGCCGAACCTGAGGGACGATCAGCCCCTCGACATGCCGCGACACGCCGTGTTTCGGGCACCAAGAACGGCCCCGCAGACCGCTGATCGTCCCTCAGGTTCACATCCGACCCGCGAGCCGCGCCGAGCAGGCGCAGGATGGCCCCGGCATCCCAGCCAGGACCACCCGAGGAGGCACCGTGCTCGACCAGGACGTCCTCATCGCCCGCTACGCGATCCCCGACCGCACCACCCCCCACCTGCGCGTCAACTTCATCGCGAGCCTCGACGGCGCCGCCACGCACGACGGCGTCTCGGGCCCCCTCAACAACCCCGACGACAAGCAGGTCTTCGACACCCTCCGCATGCTCAGCGACGTGGTGCTGGTCGGCGCCGGCACGGTCCGAAAGGAGGGCTACGGCGCCATGCGCCTGGACGACGACGCCGCCACCTGGCGCCTCGCACACGGCCTGCCCGCGCACCCGAGGTTCGCGATCGTCTCCTCACGCCTGGACCTCGACCCCGCCTCGCCGATCTTCACCGACGCTCCCGTCCGCCCGATCGTGGTCACCCACGCCGAGCCGACGGCGCGCACCCCCGAATCGCCCCCCTCTCCGTCCGTCTCCCCCGCCCCCTCACCCCCCGCGTCGAACGCGGGGTTACTCGGCGAACCCGGCCCGTTGAGCCGAGCAACCCCGCGTTCGGCGAAGTTGGCGAGCCTGGCCGCGGTGGCGGATGTCCTCGCCTGCGGCGAGACCGCTCTCGACCCCCATGCCATGGTCGCGGCTCTCGCCGACGCCGGCCTCCCGCAGATCCTCTGCGAAGGCGGCCCGCACCTGCTCGGCGCCCTCATCGAGGCCGACGCCGTGGACGAGTTGTGCCTCACCCTCGCCCCCGTCCTCGAGGGAGGCGCCGCCACTCGCATCACCGCCGGCCACGCCCAGCGGACGCGCGAGATGCACCTCGCCCACGTCTTCCCCGCCGGCCACATGCTCTTCCTGCGCTACCTCCGCGCTCGTTGAACCCGTCGCCGGCACGCCCCCAACGGTTGATCAACCGCTCCTGCTATGCCCGCACCCGAGCACGCAGGGACGCGGGCGAAGAGCCCCCGGCGGAGCCGACCACCCCCCATGACGCGCCCCGAACACCTGCTACGCCGTCCGGCTGACCACATCGGACAGCTCCACACTCACGGCCTCCTTCCGGCTGAGGTAGGCGGCCGTCCCTGGCGGGT
>JARKOU010000178.1 GCA_029975645.1 Actinomycetales bacterium | reverse complement strand
CCCCGCCCTCATCCTTGGACAGGAAGCCGAAGCCCTTCTCGGCGTCGTAGTAGCGCACCTTGCCAACCGGCATGATTCCCTCAACTCCTGGTGGTCTCCGGCCTGCTCGCTCGACCGGCCCGACCAGCCTATCCGGTCGATCCACCCGGGGCATCCCCGCACCCGTCCCGCCCCGTGGGGATGTCGGAGGGCACGGTTACGATGGGCGCATGGCCACGTGGCGGGACGGACCCGAGTACGCGCCGACCGAGCGGCCGGCAGCGTTCGTGATCCCGCCGGTCCCGCCGCTGGAGGTGCCCCCGTCCGCAGCCGTCGCGGTGATCGCGGACGCGCCGGCAGCCGGAGAGCCGGGGTTCACCGCGCCCTCCGACCCCCAGCCCGACCTGGCCGCGCTCGTCCCCACCGGCGCTCCCGGACGCAACCCCAACGTGCCGTTCGAGGTGTCCGTGGCGGCGGTCACGGCCGGCGGCTGGTCCACCACGTCCGGCGACGCCGTCCGTCCGCCCACCGAGCCGTTCACCGCACCCGGGCCACCGCTCACCGGCTACCTGCCGGTGCAGCCCGCGATCCAGCCGAACGCCCAGGTGAACCCGGCACCGTTCCCGGCGCCGAACACCCCGCAGTGGTTCGCGCCACCGCCGGAGAGCCGGGTGCCGGCACCGCCGCCGTTGGTGACGATCACCCAGATCTGGCACGCGACCACCCCGGGCGTGATCATCCCGCTGCTGATCGGCATGGTGTTCAGCTATCTGTCGATCCTGATGCTGGCGATCTCGTTCGCCCTGTCGGCGCGCATCCCGTACCGCCGGGCGGCGGTGCGCCGCTCGTACTACATCGCGCTGGGCTTGATCGGCCTGAACGGCCTGGGCGCGATGCTCGGCAACGTCTACTCCTCCAGCGCGCTGTTCGACGCGCTGTCGCAGGGGGCGCAGCTGGCCTGCATCGTCCTGCCCTTCGTGCTGGGCCTGGTCGTCGGTGCGGCGTTGCGTGCCGGCGAGCGTCCCGACCGGACCGGTTGATGTCGCCGGACCCCGCTCCCCCGTCGGGCCTCGGCACGCCCGGGGCCGGCCAGCCGGAGTTCGTCGCGCCGTCGGGCACGCCGTCGGTGGAGTCGGGCGCCCCCGCTGCCACGCGTCCGGTGCCGCCGATCCTGCCGCCACCGGACCCGGCCACGCGCGTCCCCGCACCGCCGGTCGGCCGCCGGCACGCCGAGCCCCGCCGCGGCCGACGAGCCGTGGTCGCGCTCGTCCTCGCCGGCGGGCTGCTGCTGATCGGGATCCTGAGCGCCCTGCCGCTCGTGCCGGCGGCGCTCCCCCCGCCGGGCCCGGTCGCGACGCCCTCACCGACGGTCGTCACGGTCAACCCGGCGTCCGCGTCGGCGGCGACCCGCACCCTGACCAGCGGTGGCGGACTCGGCACGCCGGTCGCTTTCCGGAGCGCGGCGGGTGCCGGCACCCTCACGGTCACCCGTGCCACCTGGACGGACGCGGGCGAGGCGCCGCCGCCCGAGGGACACCGGTACCTGGTCCTCGACATCCGGATCGACTGCACCGCGGGCACGGTGCCGGTCAGCCCCGTCCTGCTCCTGGTGACCGCCGGGGACGCGGCCGAGTTCCCCGGCTTCGGGCCCGCACTGGAGCGCCCCTTGGCCGGGCGCGCGCTCGCCAAGGGAGGACACGCCGAAGGGCAGCTCGGCTATGTGGTCCCGGCAGGCTCCGTCCAACTCCACCTGCTGGACGAGGAACTGCGCCGGCTGGCCGGCGTGGAGGTGCCTGCACCGTGAGCGGCGTGACATGAGCGAGCCCTTCCGCACCCGGCGGTTCGAACCAGTGGCCCCGGAACTGCGGCCGCGGCGGCACCGGGAGGCCGCCCGGGTGGTGGTGACCGATCGCCGCGTCGCGCTGATGCTCGCCGACACCGATCCCGGGCTGCCCGGCACGCGGTGGTGGGTGACGCCCGGCGGCGGGATCGACCCGGGTGAGACCCCGCTGGCGGCCGCCGTCCGCGAGGTGGCCGAGGAGACCGGGCTGCTCGCCGAACCGGACCAGCTGCTCGGCCCGGTGGCCGTCCGGACGGTCGTTCACGGGTACTCCGACCAGGTGCTCAGCCAGGTGGAGGCATTCTTCGTCCTCGTCGTCGACAACCCGTTCGACGTGGTCCCGGGCGGGCTCACCCCGGACGAGCAGATCACCCTGGACGGCTGGGACTGGCTGCCCCTTGCCGGGATCGACCAGCTGCCCCACCCGGTGTGGCCGGCGAACCTGGCCGAGATCGCCGCCCTCGCCACCCGTCCCGAGGCGTGGCCGGTCGATCTCGGCGTCGTCGAGGAGTCCACGCTCCCCGTAGAATGAACCAAGTGCAGGAAGCGTCCCCGACCAGCCCCGACACCCCCGCGGCGACGGCGTCGAACCAGCGGCTCCTGGAACGCTTCATCTGGCTGTCGATCGCCACAGCCATCGCCACCGTGGCCATCAAGGGTGTCGCCGCCTGGCTGACCAACTCGGTCGGCCTGTGGTCGGACGCCGCCGAGTCCACCGTGAACCTGGTCGCCGCACTGGTCGCGCTCTGGGCGCTGCGGCTGGCCGCCAAGCCCGCCGACCACAACCACGATTTCGGCCACGGCAAGGCCGAGTACATGTCGGCGGCGATCGAGGGATCGCTGATCTTCGTCGCGGCCGCGGTGATCATCTACGGCGCGGTCCTGCGGATCATCACGCCTGCCCCGCTCGAACAGCTGGGCCTCGGTCTCGCCCTGTCGCTGCTGGCGACGCTGCTGAACCTCGGCACCGGACTCGTGCTCGTCCGGGCCGGGCGTGCGCACCGCTCGATCACCCTGGAGGCGGACGGCAAGCACCTGCTCACCGACGTGTGGACCTCGGTGGGCGTGCTGGTCGCGATCGGGCTGGTGGCGCTCACCGGCTGGCAGATCCTCGATCCGCTGATCGCCCTCGTGGTCGGACTGAACATCCTGCTCACCGGCGCGATGCTGGTGCGCCGCTCGGTGGTCGGCCTGCTCGACGCGGCCCTGCCGCCCGAGGACGTGGCGACCGTCTCCGCCGCGCTGGCGCGGGTGTGCGACGACCCGGGCGTCGCGCTCACCCAGCTGCGGACCAGGGAGTCGGGCCGGCAGCGGTTCGTCTACGCGACCCTCTCCGTCCCCGGTGGCTGGACGGTGAAGCGCAGCCACGACGTGGCCGACGCCGTCGAGGAAGCGGTCGAGGCCGCCCTGCCGGGCACCACGACCTTCGTGCACATCGAGCCCGCAGCCGAATAGCCCCCGCACCGCGCACCGCCACCCCACCGCCGAGTTGTCAGAGTCTCAGCCGGCCATGGCCGGCTGAGACTCTGACAACTCGGCGGTGGGGTGGCGGTGCGCGGTGCGGGGGCTATTCGGCTGCGGGCTCGATGTGCACGAAGGTCGTGGTGCCCGGCAGGGCGGCCTCGACCGCTTCCTCGACGGCGTCGGCCACGTCGTGGCTGCGCTTCACCGTCCAGCCACCGGGGACGGAGAGGGTCGCGTAGACGAACCGCTGCCGGCCCGACTCCCTGGTCCGCAGCTGGGTGAGCGCGACGCCCGGGTCGTCGCACACCCGCGCCAGCGCGGCGGAGACGGTCGCCACGTCCTCGGGCGGCAGGGCCGCGTCGAGCAGGCCGACCACCGAGCGGCGCACCAGCATCGCGCCGGTGAGCAGGATGTTCAGTCCGACCACGAGGGCGATCAGCGGATCGAGGATCTGCCAGCCGGTGAGCGCCACCAGCCCGATCGCGACCAGCACGCCCACCGAGGTCCACACGTCGGTGAGCAGGTGCTTGCCGTCCGCCTCCAGGGTGATCGAGCGGTGCGCACGCCCGGCCCGGACGAGCACGAGTCCGGTGCCGAGGTTCAGCAGCGTCGCCAGCAGCGACAGGGCGAGACCGAGGCCCAGCTGTTCGAGCGGGGCAGGCGTGATGATCCGCAGGACCGCGCCGTAGATGATCACCGCGGCCGCGACGAAGATCAGCGATCCCTCGATCGCCGCCGACATGTACTCGGCCTTGCCGTGGCCGAAATCGTGGTTGTGGTCGGCGGGCTTGGCGGCCAGCCGCAGCGCCCAGAGCGCGACCAGTGCGGCGACCAGGTTCACGGTGGACTCGGCGGCGTCCGACCACAGGCCGACCGAGTTGGTCAGCCAGGCGGCGACACCCTTGATGGCCACGGTGGCGATGGCTGTGGCGATCGACAGCCAGATGAAGCGTTCCAGGAGCCGCTGGTTCGACGCCGTCGCCGCGGGGGTGTCGGGGCTGGTCGGGGACGCTTCCTGCACTTGGTTCATTCTACGGGGAGCGTGGACTCCTCGACGACGCCGAGATCGACCGGCCACGCCTCGGGACGGGTGGCGAGGGCGGCGATCTCGGCCAGGTTCGCCGGCCACACCGGGTGGGGCAGCTGGTCGATCCCGGCAAGGGGCAGCCAGTCCCAGCCGTCCAGGGTGATCTGCTCGTCCGGGGTGAGCCCGCCCGGGACCACGTCGAACGGGTTGTCGACGACGAGGACGAAGAATGCCTCCACCTGGCTGAGCACCTGGTCGGAGTACCCGTGAACGACCGTCCGGACGGCCACCGGGCCGAGCAGCTGGTCCGGTTCGGCGAGCAGCCCGGTCTCCTCGGCCACCTCGCGGACGGCGGCCGCCAGCGGGGTCTCACCCGGGTCGATCCCGCCGCCGGGCGTCACCCACCACCGCGTGCCGGGCAGCCCGGGATCGGTGTCGGCGAGCATCAGCGCGACGCGGCGATCGGTCACCACCACCCGGGCGGCCTCCCGGTGCCGCCGCGGCCGCAGTTCCGGGGCCACTGGTTCGAACCGCCGGGTGCGGAAGGGCTCGCTCATGTCACGCCGCTCACGGTGCAGGCACCTCCACGCCGGCCAGCCGGCGCAGTTCCTCGTCCAGCAGGTGGAGTTGGACGGAGCCTGCCGGGACCACATAGCCGAGCTGCCCTTCGGCGTGTCCTCCCTTGGCGAGCGCGCGCCCGGCCAAGGGGCGCTCCAGTGCGGGCCCGAAGCCGGGGAACTCGGCCGCGTCCCCGGCGGTCACCAGGAGCAGGACGGGGCTGACCGGCACCGTGCCCGCGGTGCAGTCGATCCGGATGTCGAGGACCAGGTACCGGTGTCCCTCGGGCGGCGGCGCCTCGCCCGCGTCCGTCCAGGTGGCACGGGTGACCGTGAGGGTGCCGGCACCCGCCGCGCTCCGGAAAGCGACCGGCGTGCCGAGTCCGCCACCGCTGGTCAGGGTGCGGGTCGCCGCCGACGCGGACGCCGGGTTGACCGTGACGACCGTCGGTGAGGGCGTCGCGACCGGGCCCGGCGGGGGGAGCGCCGCCGGCACGAGCGGCAGGGCGCTCAGGATCCCGATCAGCAGCAGCCCGCCGGCGAGGACGAGCGCGACCACGGCTCGTCGGCCGCGGCGGGGCTCGGCGTGCCGGCGGCCGACCGGCGGTGCGGGGACGCGCGTGGCCGGGTCCGGTGGCGGCAGGATCGGCGGCACCGGACGCGTGGCAGCGGGGGCGCCCGACTCCACCGACGGCGTGCCCGACGGCGCGACGAACTCCGGCTGGCCGGCCCCGGGCGTGCCGAGGCCCGACGGGGGAGCGGGGTCCGGCGACATCAACCGGTCCGGTCGGGACGCTCGCCGGCACGCAACGCCGCACCGACGACCAGGCCCAGCACGAAGGGCAGGACGATGCAGGCCAGCTGCGCCCCCTGCGACAGCGCGTCGAACAGCGCGCTGGAGGAGTAGACGTTGCCGAGCATCGCGCCCAGGCCGTTCAGGCCGATCAAGCCCAGCGCGATGTAGTACGAGCGGCGCACCGCCGCCCGGCGGTACGGGATGCGCGCCGACAGGGCGAACGAGATCGCCAGCATCAGGATCGACAGATAGCTGAACACCATGCCGATCAGCAGCGGGATGATCACGCCCGGGGTGGTCGCGTGCCAGATCTGGGTGATCGTCACCAACGGCGGCGGTGCCGGCACCCGGCTCTCCGGCGGTGGCGCGAACCACTGCGGGGTGTTCGGCGCCGGGAACGGTGCCGGGTTCACCTGGGCGTTCGGCTGGATCGCGGGCTGCACCGGCAGGTAGCCGGTGAGCGGTGGCCCGGGTGCGGTGAACGGCTCGGTGGGCGGACGGACGGCGTCGCCGGACGTGGTGGACCAGCCGCCGGCCGTGACCGCCGCCACGGACACCTCGAACGGCACGTTGGGGTTGCGTCCGGGAGCGCCGGTGGGGACGAGCGCGGCCAGGTCGGGCTGGGGGTCGGAGGGCGCGGTGAACCCCGGCTCTCCGGCTGCCGGCGCGTCCGCGATCACCGCGACGGCTGCGGACGGGGGCACCTCCAGCGGCGGGACCGGCGGGATCACGAACGCTGCCGGCCGCTCGGTCGGCGCGTACTCGGGTCCGTCCCGCCACGTGGCCATGCGCCCATCGTAACCGTGCCCTCCGACATCCCCACGGGGCGGGACGGGTGCGGGGATGCCCCGGGTGGATCGACCGGATAGGCTGGTCGGGCCGGTCGAGCGAGCAGGCCGGAGACCACCAGGAGTTGAGGGAATCATGCCGGTTGGCAAGGTGCGCTACTACGACGCCGAGAAGGGCTTCGGCTTCCTGTCCAAGGATGAGGGCGGGG
>JARKOU010000171.1 GCA_029975645.1 Actinomycetales bacterium | reverse complement strand
CCAAGCACACGCTGGACGGCACAGCAGGCGCCCTGTCGACGGGGCCCGACGAGTTCGTCGCTCACATCAAGGCGATGCAGGCCAGCACGGGGAGCCAGTGGTGGGCCCTCGACCAGACCAGCTCGTTCCTCGTGGTGGCCGCCACGCTGCTCGACCTGAAAGCCGCCCGCCTCCTGCCGCAGGGGGAGGTGGAGGACGCGGAGGACCTGGCCCTGCTCGAGGCGCGCGACCTGCTCTTCGCCCGCCTCCTGCAGTACCGCGCGTTCAAGGACGTGGCCGCGCACCTCGCCGAGAGGACACGGGAGAGTGCGCGCAGCGTCCCGCGCAGCGTGCAGCTGGAGCCGCACTTCGCCGCCCTGCTTCCCGAACTCGTGATCCGGATCGGGCCGGAGGGCCTCGCGGCCCTCGCCGCCGCGGCGTTCGCGCCCAAGCCCGCGCCGCCCGGCGTCGACGTCTCCCACCTGCATGCCCCGGTGGTGAGCGTGCGCGAGCAGGCCGCGCTGCTGGTGGACCGGCTGCGGCGCCTGCGCGCCGCGTCCTTCCGGGCGCTCACCGCGGACGCGGGCAGCCAGGCGGTGGTCATCGCCCGGTTCCTTGCGTTGCTGGAGCTCTTCCGCGAGGGGACGGTGGCGTTCGAGCAGGCCGGACCGCTGACGGACCTGACCATTCGGTGGAGCGGCCCCGAGGACGGGGCGGTCGACGTCGTGGACGACTACGACGGCGAGGATCGCGATGCTGCCGGATACACCACGGCTGTGGAGGAGAGATGACGACGACGGACGGACTTACGCAGGCCGGACAGAGTTCTTCGGAGGTCACGACCGAGGGGATCTCGGGGGGCCTCTCGGAGGAGAACGCGCTCGGGGCCCTCGAGGCGGTCCTCATGGTGGCCGACCAGCCGGTGCCCGCGGCCGACCTCGCCGCTGCCCTGGGCCTGCCGACGCCGACGGTCGAGGGCCTCCTGCGAGACCTCGCCGACGAGTACGCGGGCCTGCAGGGGGGCCGACACCACGGCTTCGAGCTGCGCGAGGCCGGAGGCGGGTGGCGGTTCTACTCGGCGCCGGCGTTCGCCGAGGTGGTGGGCGCGTTCGTGCTCGAGGGGCAGACCGCGCGCCTGACGCAGGCCGCGCTGGAGACCCTGGCGATCATCGCCTACCGGCAGCCGATCACCCGGGGCCGCGTCTCGGCCGTGCGCGGCGTCAATGTGGACGGCGTGGTGCGCACGCTCCTGAGCCGTGGCCTGATCGAGGAGGCCGGACAGGATCCCGACGGCGGCGCGATGCTCTATCGCACGAGCAGTACGTTCCTCGAGAGGTTCGGTCTGCGCTCCCTCGAGGACCTGCCGCCCCTCGCCCCGTACCTGCCCGAGGTCGAGGACCTCGCCGACGTCGAGGGAGGCGTGCGATGACGCCCCGATCCGGGCCGCCCACGCCGGATGCCCACGTGCCCGACGGCGTTCGCCTCCAGAAGGTCCTCGCCGCCGCCGGTCTGGGCTCGCGCCGCGCGTGCGAGGACCTCATCGCCGCCGGTCGCGTCAGCGTGGGCGGTGTCGTGGTCCGGGAACTGGGGATGCGCGTGGACCCGACCACCGCCGTCGTCCACGTGGACGGACTTCGGCTGCAACTCGACCCCACGCTGGTCACCCTCGCCCTCCACAAGCCCGTGGGCGTGGTCTCCACGATGCGTGACCCGCACGGGCGGCCCAGCCTCGAGGGGTACGTGGCCGACCGCTCGGAGCGGCTCTTCCACGTGGGCCGCCTGGACGCGGAGACCTCCGGCCTGCTCCTCCTGACCAACGACGGCGACCTCGCCCACCGGCTCACGCACCCGTCCTACGAGGTGGCCAAGCGGTACGTCGCGACCGTCGAGGGGCGGGTGGAGCGGGGACTCGTCCGCCGGCTCAAGGCTGGGGTGGACCTCGAGGACGGCCCGGTGCGGGTGGACGAGGTGAAGGTCCTCGAGACGCGGCCGCAGTCCTCGATCGTGGAAGTCGTGCTGCACGAGGGACGCAACCACATCGTGCGACGCCTCCTCGCGGAGGTGGGCCATCCGGTGACTGCGCTGGTGCGCACCCAGGTCGGCCCGATTCGGCTCGGCACGCTCCGGCCCGGGCAGACGCGCGTGATCAAGGGTTCGGAACTCGGCGCGCTGATGTCCGCTGTGGGGCTGTGAACGCCCCGGAGCGGGTTAGGGTGCCGCGGTGACCCCCGAGCCTGCCGCTGCCGGATCTGCGGTGCCTGCGGTCGCCACCAACGGACCGGTGCACGTGGTGGGCGCCGGCCTGCTCGGGGCGAGCGTCGGGCTCGGGCTCACCACGCGCGGAGTCCACGTCACGCTCGAGGACACGAGCCCGACGGCGCTCGCCCTGGCCCGCGACGTCGGCGCCGGTGCCCCGGCCGCCCCCGGTGACCCCGAGCCGGTCCTCGTGGTGGTCGCCACCCCGCCCGACGTGGCGGCCCGCACGGTGGCGGCGCAGTTGCGGGCCCACCCGAACGCCCTGGTCACGGACGTGGCGAGTGTGAAGTCGGCCATCCTTGGCGACCTGGCGGCCATGCCCGCGAGCGAGCGTCCGGGGTGGGAGCGCTACATCGGCTCGCACCCCATGGCCGGGCGCGAGCGCTCGGGGGCCGCGGGGGCGAGCGCCGACCTGTTCGCCGCCCGTCCCTGGGTGATCACCGACGGCGGCACCAGCGGTCCTGCCGCCGTCCTGGCGGTCCGGGCCCTCGCCGTCGACCTCGGTGCCATCCCGGTGGAGCTCACGCCGCAGGAGCACGACGACGCCGTCGCCCTCGTCTCTCACCTGCCGCAACTGGCGGCCTCGTTGGTGGCCGCGCAACTCGCGGACGCCCCGGACGCCGCGCTCGCGCTCGCCGGTCAGGGGCTGCGGGACGTGACCCGCATCGCCGCGAGCGACCCCGTCCTCTGGGCCGCCATCCTCGCGGGCAACGCCGCGCCCGTCGCACGGGCGCTGCGCGGGGTGGCCGAGGGGATCGAGCGACTCCTTCCTGCCCTCGACGCCGCGGCGACGGCCGGCCTGACCGCGCCGGGCGCCCTCCACACGCTGGCCGCGACCATCGCCGCGGGGAACGCGGGCGTGGTGCGGATCCCCGGCAAGCACGGCGGCGCGCCGCGGCGCTACGGCGAGGTGACGGTCCTGGTCCCGGACCGTCCGGGCGAACTGGGCCGCCTGTTCGGCGAGGTGGGCGAGGTGGGCGTGAACATCGAGGACCTCACGCTCGAGCACTCCCCACGGCAGCGCGTCGGCATGGCGACGCTCGCCGTCGTCCCCGCGGCGGCGAGAATGCTGGAAGAGGCACTGGAACTGAGGGGATGGCGGGTGGTGTACCGATGACGGGTCTGGTGATCGCGATCGACGGGCCGTCGGGATCGGGGAAGTCGACGATCAGCCGGCGCCTCGCGGCCGACCTGGGCCTGGCCTACCTCGACACCGGCGCGATGTACCGCGCCGCGACGTGGTGGTGCCTGGACCAGGGCGTCCCGCTCGCCGACGCCGACGCCGTCGCCGAGGCCGTGGCCACCATGCCGCTCGAGATGGTGATGGACCCGGCGAGCCCGGCGGTCCGCGTCGGGCACACCGACGTCACCGCCGCCATCCGCAGCACCGAGATCGCGACCGCGGTCTCCGCCGTCGCCACGAACCTGCCGGTCCGGGCCGTGCTGCGCGACCTCCAGCGCGGGCTGATCGACGTCGAGGCGAACGGCGGCTCCAGCGGCGGCCGCGGCATCGTCGCGGAGGGGCGCGACATCACCACGGTCGTGGCGCCGGACGCGCACGTGCGCATCCTCCTCACCGCCTCCGAGCATGCGCGCCTGGCCCGGCGTGCGCGGGAGGTCCACGGCGTCGACGACCCCGGCGCGCTCGCCGCGACGGCCGACCAGGTGTTGCGGCGCGACCGCGACGACTCCACGGTCGCCACGTTCCACGTGGCCGCCGACGGCGTGGTGACGCTCGACTCCTCCCACCTGTCGCTCGAGGAAACGATCCAGGCGGCCCACCGCCTGGTCCAGGAGGTGCTCGCGTGAGTCTGGTGACGAAGGTGAAGGCGAAGGCGTCAGCGATCCGGTTGCCCGGGAAGAAGCGGTCCGGCTCGCCCGAGGTCCCCCCCGGGCGAGCCCTGCGCCCCGAGGACGTGGTGCGCTGGGGTCCGGTGTGGGGCCGGCGGGTGGGTCAGGTCCTGGACCACGTGGTCTGGAACACGCGGATCCTCGGCGCCGACAAGGTGCCACGGACCGGCCCGGTGATCCTCGCGGCCAACCACACCGGCGTGATCGACGGGCCGGTGTTGCACGGCGCCAGCCCGCGCGGTTCGTACATCATCGTGAAGCAGGAGATGTTCAAGGGCTTCCTCGGGGCGGTCCTGAAGTACTCCGGTCAGATCCCCGTGGACCGTCGCAGCGGTCGTCCCGCGCTGACGGCGGCGCTCGCTCTCCTGGAGGAGGGCCGCGTGGTCGGGATCTTCCCGGAGGGCACGCGCGGCTCGGGGAAGGTCTCGACGGCGCAGGCCGGGATTGCCTGGCTCGCCGTGCGCTCGGGCGCGCCGGTGGTTCCGGTCGCGATCCTGGGCACCCGGCCGTCCGGAGAGCACGTCGGCCACGTGCCGCCGTTCCGCACGCGGCTGCACGTGGTGTTCGGCGAGCCGTTCCAGGCGGCACCGCCCGACGCCGGGACCGGCCGCGAGGCGCTCGGCGCCGCGATGGAGCGGATCCAGACGATCATGTCCGCCCACGTCCACGCCGCCGCGCGACGCACGGGCGTGCCGTTCCCGGAGGACGAGGTGGACGACCAGGGCGCCGTCGAGGCCGTCGCCGCCGCCATCCCGCCCCCGGTGGAGACCGCCGTGGGCCACGACGTGCGCGTCGAGCGCCGGATCGCGGCGCCGCCGTCGGCCGTCTGGGCGGTCCTGACGGACATCGCGGCCGCCGAGCAGACCCTCTCCGGCGTCACGAAGGTGGAGCTCCTGACCGAGGGGCCATACGCCGTCGGGACGCGCTGGCGGGAGACGCGGCGGATGGCGGGCAAGGAGGAGACCGAGGAGATGTGGGTCACGGAGGTGGAGCCCGAGCGTCGCACGGTGATCGAGGCGTCCTCCCGGGGCGCCCGCTACATCACGGTCTTCGACCTAAACCCCGCGGGATCCGGCACGCTCCTCGAGGTGACCTTCGGCGCCCGGACGGTGGATCCGAACCGTTTCGAACGGGCGCTCTGGTCCGTGTTCGGGCGCCTGGGCGCCCAGGTGACCCGCAAGGCGCTGGAGCAGGACCTTCAGGACATCGCGGCTGCGGCGCGGGCGAGGGCCGGTTCGAGGTAGGGGACGCGGCACGGGAGAATGGCCTCCGTGACTTCTCCCCACCTGCTCCCCGACGACGACGCCGCGCCCGCGGACGAGCCCGGGACGACGGCGCCACGCGCCGTCGTCGACGACGCCGAGTCCGCACAGCGCGCCGAGGCCCTGCGTGCCGGGCTCACCGAGTACGACCTCGACGCCGAGGACCTGGACCTCCTCGCCGGCGCGGGAGCAGCCGGGGGAGAGGCCGAGCCGGCGGGCCCTCTACCTGTGGTCGCCATCATCGGACGGCCCAACGTGGGGAAGTCCACGCTGGTCAACCGGATCCTCGGCCGGCGCGAGGCCGTGGTCCAGGACGTTCCCGGCGTCACGCGGGACCGTGTGACGTACCCCGCCGAGTGGTCGGGGCGACGGTTCCTCGTGGTGGACACCGGCGGCTGGGAGAAGGACGCGAAGGGGATCCAGGCCCGCGTCGCGGAGCAGGCGGAGATCGCGATCGAGCTGGCGGACGCCGTCGTCTTCGTGGTGGACGCGACGGTCGGGCCGACCGCCACGGACGAGCAGGTGGTGCGCGTGCTGCGCCGCTCCGGCAAGCCCGTGGTCCTGGCCGCGAACAAGGTGGACAACCAGCGCCTGGAGGCCGATGCCGCCGAGTTGTGGTCGCTGGGCCTGGGGGAGCCGTACGCGGTCTCGGCGCTGCACGGGCGCGGTTCGGGCGACCTGCTCGACGCCGTCCTCGAGGTCCTCCCGGAGGTGTCCGCGGTCGGTGCGGCGCTGCCGGCCGGGCCGCGGCGGGTGGCGCTGGTCGGGCGACCCAACGTGGGCAAGTCCTCCCTGCTCAACGCGCTGGTGGGGTCTCAGCGCGTGGTGGTGGACGCCGTCGCCGGCACCACCAGGGACCCCGTGGACGAACTCGTGGACCTCGGTGGGCGGCCGTGGTGGTTCGTGGACACCGCTGGCATCCGCCGTCGGGTGCACCAGACGCAGGGCGCCGACTTCTACGCCTCGCTGCGCACGCAGGCGGCGCTGGAGAAGGCCGAGGTGGCGGTGGTGCTCATCGACGCCAGCGTGGCCGTGACGGAGCAGGACACGCGGGTGATCCAGCAGGTGATCGACGCGGGCCGGGCGTTGGTGATCGCGTACAACAAGTGGGACCTCATGGACGAGGAGCGCCGCGCGATCCTCGAGCGGCAGATCGAGCAGGACCTGGTCCAGGTCCAGTGGGCGCCGCGCGTGAACATCTCGGCGAAGACGCGCTGGCACGTGGACCGCCTGGTCCGGGCGCTGGACCTGGCCCTGGACTCGTGGGACACCCGCGTGCCGACGGGGCGGCTGAACGCGTTCCTGGGTGAGTTGGCGGCGGGCCACCCGCATCCGGTCCGCGGCGGCAAGCAGCCGCGGATCCTCTTCGCCACCCAGGCCACCACGCGTCCGCCGCGGTTCGTCATCTTCGCCACGGGCTTCCTCGAGGCCGGGTACCGGCGGTTCATCGAGCGCCGGCTGCGCGAGACGTTCGGATTCGAGGGCAGCCCGGTGGAGATCAGCGTCCGGGTGCGCGAGAAGCGCAAGAAGTAGCGCGGGGCCGGCGTCGGGCCTGCCGCCAGCCGCCGGCGGCCGGCCGCCGGCGAGGTAGTCGGTTCGGCGTGGGCGGCCGCGACAGGCGCCCATGAGGTAGTCGGCCTCGCGTGGGGGACCACCGCCGGGGCCCGCGAGGTAGTCGTTTCGGCGCGACGTCGTCGGTCTGGATCGACTACCCCGTGCCGAAACGACTACTTAGCGCCGGCCACCCGCAAATCCTCCGCGCCTGAGCACCCGCGGCTCGATCCAGCCAGGCGCCCCGCCCACACACGCCGAACGGGGGTTTTTTCGGCCAATGGCGGACATTACGCCCAAAAACCCCGCGTTCGACGTGAGCGGGACCGTGACGGGACCCCTCGGTGGGGAACCGTCGGTGGGACGCGGTGCGGAGCCTCAGGCCTGGGGGATCCGCATGGGCGTGGCGTGCCAGATCCGGTCGAGGTAGTCGCGGATCGAGCGGTCGGAAGAGAAGAAGCCGGTGCGCGCCACGTTGAGCACCGCGGAGCGGGTCCACTTCTCCGGGTCGGCGTAGGCCTTGTCCACCCGGGCCTGCGCGTCCAGGTACGCCTGGTAGTCGGCCAGCACCAGGAACCGGTCGTCGTAGAGGAGGTTTGCCACGATCGGCTCGAACACGCTCTTGTCGCCGTCGGCGAAGATGCCGGAGGAGATGAGGTCGAGCGCACGCCGGAGCAGGCGGTTGGACTCGTAGAACGACGACGGCCGGTAGCCGTCCGCGACGGTCTCGGCCACCTCGGGCTCAGTCATCCCGAAGAGGAAGAAGTTGTCATCGCCCACGAGTTCGCGGATCTCGACGTTCGCGCCGTCGTCCGTGCCGATGGTCAGTGCACCGTTGAGGGCGAACTTCATGTTGCCCGTCCCGGAGGCCTCCTTGCCGGCGAGCGAGATCTGCTCGGAGAGGTCGGCGGCGGGGATCAACTTCTCGGCGAGCGTCACGTTGTAGTTCGGCGGGAAGATGACCTGGAGGCGGCCCTCGAGGCGAGGGTCGGCGTTCACGGTGCGGCCCACCGCGTTGATCAGCCCGATGATCTGCTTGGCCATCCGGTAGCCGGGGGCGGCCTTGGCGCCGAACGCGACCACGCGCGGGGTGAGGTCGGCGACGTCGAGGGCGCCCGTGAGCACGCGCTCGTACACGGTCACCACGTGCAGCACCTTGAGCATCTGCCGCTTGTACTCGTGGAGGCGCTTGACCATCACGTCGAGCATCACATCCGTGGGGATCGTGATCTCGTTGCGGGTCTGGAGCACGTTGGCCAGGCGCACCTTGTTGAAGGTCTTGACCTCGCGGAACCGACGACGGAACTCGGCGTCGTCGGCCAGCGGCTCGAGTTCGCGCAGGCGCTCGAGGTCCGTGACCCAGCCGTCCCCGATCGCCTCCGTGATCAGCGAGGAGAGGGCGGGGTTCGCCATCCGGACGAACCGGCGAGGCGTGACGCCGTTGGTGACGTTGGTGAACTTGTCCGGCTCGTAGTCGGAGAAGTCGTTGAGCACCTTGTCCCGGAGCAACTGGCTGTGGAGCGCGGCGACGCCGTTCACCTTGGTGCTGCCGACCGTGGCGAGGAAGGCCATCCGGATCGCCCGGTTCGGGTACTCCTGCACGATCGACATGCGGCGAACGCGCATCTCGTCGTCGGGGTAGCGCTCGTGCAGGGCCGCCAGGTGCTGGTCGTTGATCCGGTAGATGATCTCCAGGTGGCGGGGGAGGAGCCGGCCGAGGAGGTCCACCGGCCACACCTCGAGCGCCTCGGGGAGAAGCGTGTGGCACGTGTAGGCGAAGCAGCGCTTGGTGACTTCCCAGGCCTCGTCCCAGTCCCAGTGCTTCTCGTCGACGAGGATGCGCATCAACTCGGGAACCGCGATCACCGGGTGGGTGTCGTTCGTCTGGAACGTCACCCGGTCCGGGAGGCGGTGAAGGTCGAAGCCCTCGGGAAGCACCTGGTCCACGAAGTTCCGGATCGAGCACGCGACGAAGAAGTACTGCTGCTGCAGGCGCAGCTCCTTGCCCTGCGGCGTCGAGTCCTCGGGGTAGAGGACCTTCGAGATGTTCTCCGCAAAGGTCTCCGCGCGGACTGCCTCGACGTAGTCGCCGGCGTTGAACACCTCGAGGTTGAAGGCGTGGGTCGCCTTGGCGCTCCAGAGGCGCAGCGTGTTGACGCGGCCGTTGTGGTAGCCGGGCACCATGTAGTTGTACGGAACCCCGAGGACCTCCCAGCCGGGCACCCAATGCCGGCGCGTGACGCCGTCATCGTCCGCGCGGTCCTCGACGTGGCCACCGAAGTGCACCGTCACCGCGGCCTCGGGGTGCGGGAACTCCCACGGCGCGCCGAGCTCGAGCCAGTTGTCGGGCTGCTCCACCTGCCAGCCGTCCACGAACGTCTGGCGGAAGATGCCGTACTCGTACCGGATGCCGTAGCCGACCGAGGGGATGTCCAGCGTCGCGAGGGAGTCGATGAAGCAGGCAGCCAGGCGGCCGAGGCCGCCGTTGCCCAGGCCGGGCTCGACCTCGGCGTTGCGGATGGTCGTCATGTCCAGGCCGAGGCCGGCCAGGGCCTGCTCGGCGATGTCGTCGAGTTGCGAGGCGAGCAGAGCATTCTGGAGCTGCCGCCCGAGCAGGTATTCCGCCGAGAGGTACGCGACGGACTTCGCCTGCGACTGCCGCTGCACGCGCATGGTGTCGAGCCACCGCACCATGAGGTACTTGCGCACCGTCCGGGCGAGGGCGAGGTAGAGGTCGTTGACGGAGGCCTGGTCGAGGTCGACGCCTTGGCCGAAGTTGACCTCCTGGAGGAATTCCTCCGTGAAGTCCTCGACGGTGGGGGCGGGAGTGGACCGGGCGGGGAGCGTCTCAGTCATGCGGGTCACACTAGCGCCGCACGTCAGCGCGTGCGTTCGCGGCTGGGCGTGGAGCGGTGTCGAAGGGCTCCGGTTCGCCCGGCTTGCGGAAGTGATGGCCGACGACGGTGCCCGGCGCGGCACGTGTGGTGATGGTCCAGGTGGGAGGGCTGTGCTGTTGCATGGTGGACGGGCGCGATCGGCTGATGAGACGCGCGGGACTGCCGACGACGGCCCGGCCAGGTCTTGCGAAACGCGGCCGGAACCGGTCCGCAACCGAAACGTCACCGAACGGATTGGAGCGCAGCGCAGCGGTCTGCCCCGTCCGGCCTCCGCGAGGCGTCCAGGTCGATCCGGTATGCGCGCATCCCCGAACGCATGTGCAGGTGCGTAGGCTCGCACCGCGGGCGGCAGTCCCCGCCCCAGCCGGACGCCGGGCGCCCATTGCGCTCCGGCCGCCGGACCAGCGTGAGTGTCCGGGGAGGTGTGATGATGGACTCCGCGGGCGCCGTGGTCCTTGCTGCGCGAATCGACGCCGCGCTGCGGGCGAGGGCTGTGCCCGAGCGAGCGGCGGGGGAGAAGGCGTATCTCAAGAGCACGCTGGAGCACTACGGCGCCTCCGTCCCGGCGACCAGGGCGGCGGTGCGGGAGGCTCTTGCCGGTGCCGCGCTCGACCACGACGCGCTCGTCGCGGTGGTCACGGCACTGTGGGAGGTGCCGGTGCACGAGCGGCGAGCAGCCGCCGTCGAACTGCTCGAGATGCATCGGAGGGCGCTGGGCGTGGACGACGCCGCGCTCCTGGAACGGTTGCTGCATGAGTCTCGGACGTGGGCGCTCGTTGACGGACTCGCGGCTTCCGTGGTGGGGCCGCTCACCGAGGTCGACCCCGCGTGGGGTGCGTGGCTCGACCGGTGGGCTGCCGACCCGGATTTCTGGCTGCGCCGCTCGGCGCTGCTGGCGCACCTGTTGGCCCTGCGCACCGGGGGCGGCGACTGGGCCCGCTTCACCCGTTACGCGGACGCGATGGTGGAGGAGACCGAGTTCTTCATCCGTAAGGCGATCGGCTGGGTGCTGCGGGATACGGCGAAGGCACGACCTGACATGGTGTTCGCCTGGCTGCTCCCGCGGGCTCGGCGGGCTTCGGGTGTCACCGTGCGCGAGGCGCTGAAGCCGCTGAGTGAAGCGCAGCGGGACGCCGTTCTGACGGCGCGAGCGGGCGTGTGAGGTGCGGGGGCACGCGGTCGCTATAGCGTCAATGCCGGTCCGGCCGTGCGAGCGGCGTCGCCTGTCCCGACCTGGCGTCCGCCTGCGGTAACCTTCTCCGGGCTCGCAACGCGGGCACACGGGCTGTGGCGCAGTTTGGTAGCGCACTTGACTGGGGGTCAAGGGGTCGTGGGTTCAAATCCCGCCAGCCCGACCGCAAAGCAGCAGGTCAGAGGGTCGGGACGTAGCCGCGTACCGGCCCTCTCGGCGTCTGGGGAGCCTAACGGGGAGCCTAAGTTCGCTCTGGACGGTC
>JARKOU010000148.1 GCA_029975645.1 Actinomycetales bacterium | reverse complement strand
CCCCCGCCCCCCCCCCCCCCCCCCCCCCCCCCCCCCCCCCCCCCCCCCCCCCACCCGGCTCGTTCGACGCACCCGGCCCGCCAACCGGCTCGTCAGCACGGCCGCCGCCGTCCCCGACCGGTCGAGATCTACGTAGTGGGGCGTCGAGGGGCTCTCGCCGCCCCAGCACGTCGATCTCGACCGGGTCTGGGCGGGTCCGGGGGCCCCTCAGCCGATCTGGGGCGGGACGCGGCGGTCTTCGTCCTCGAGGATCTCGTCGCGGGCGCACTCCTGCTCGCGGGCAGCCCGCAGGTGGGCCCACTCGTCGAGGTCGGTCTCCACGTTGCGCTCGTCGGCGAGGAGGGCGTCGCGGCGATCGCGACGCGCCCGCTGCTCGTCGGGGTCCGGCACGGGGACGGCCGCGATGAGCCGCTGCGTGTAGGGGTCGACGGGCGCGTTGATGACCTGTTCGGTGGGGCCGATCTCCACGAGCTTGCCGTTGTGCATGACCGCGATCCGGCGCGCGAGCATCTCGACGACGGCGAGGTCGTGGCTGATGAACAGGCACGCGAACCCGTGCTCGCGCTGGAGCTCCTGGAAGAGGTCGAGCACCTTGGCCTGGACGGAGACGTCGAGGGCCGAGGTCGGCTCGTCCGCCACGAGGAGTTTCGGCTCGAGGCTCAACGCCCGCGCGATGCCGACGCGCTGGCGCTGGCCGCCCGAGAGCTCGTGCGGGTAGCGGTTGCGCATGCTGCGCGGGAGCTCCACCTGGTCGAGCAGGTTCTCGACGTGCCGGGCGAGGTCCTTCCCCTTGATCCCACGGTGCAGGTACAGCGGCTCGCCGATGGACTCCCCGATCGGCAGGCGCGGGTTGAGCGAGGAGCCGGGGTCCTGGAAGACGATCCCCACCTTGCTCCGCAGCGGCTTGAGGTCCCGCGGCTTCGCGTTGGTGATGTCCTGGCCCGCGATCGCCAGGGACCCTCCGGTCACCGGAAGGAGGCCGACGACGGCGCGTCCGATGGTCGTCTTGCCCGAGCCCGACTCCCCCACCAGCCCGACCACCTCGCCGGGCGCGACCTCCAGGCTCACGCCGTCGACCGCACGGAACGCCGGCGTCCGCCCGCGCTTGGGGTACTCGATCACCATGTCGACCGCGCGCATGATCGGCTCGACCTGCGGCGCAGCGGGCGCCGCAACGGGCGCCGCACCTGGTTCGACGACGACGGCGCCCGCCGCCGCCTCCGCCGCGGCCCGCCCCGCCGAGATCCCGAGGTGCGGGACGGCGTCGAGCAGCTGCCGCGTGTACGGGTGCTGCGGCGCGTGGAAGATCTGCTGGGCCGTGCCCCGCTCGACCACGCGGCCGTCCTTCATCACGAGGATGCGGTCGGCCATGTCGGCCACGATCCCCATGTCGTGCGTGATGAGCACGATGCCGGAGGAGATCCGGGTGCGCAGGTCGTGCAGGAGCGCAAGGATCTCCGCCTGCACGGTGACGTCCAGCGCCGTCGTCGGCTCGTCCGCGATCAGCAGCTTCGGGTCGCAGGCGAGCGACTGCGCGATCATCGCGCGCTGGCGCTGACCGCCGGAGAGCTGGTGCGGGTAGGAGTTGAAGCGCCGCTCGGGCTCGGGGATCTCCACCATGCGCAGCAGATCGATGGCCCGCTCCTTGGCCGCGGCGGGTCCGAGGTCGAGGTGCGCGCGCAGGGTCTCGACGATCTGGAAGCCAACCGTGTAGACGGGGTTCAGGGCCGTCATGGGCTCCTGGAAGATGACGGCGATCTCCTTGCCGCGCACGTTTCGCAACTGGCTGTGTCCCAGGCCGATGAGCTCACGCCCGCCGAGCACGGCGCTCCCGCGCGCGCGTCCGTTGGCCGGCAGCAGCCCGATGAGGGACATCGAGGACTGCGTCTTTCCCGAGCCGGACTCCCCGACGATGGCGACCACCTCGCCCGGGTGGACGTCGTACTCGACGTCGATCGCGGCGGGGAACCATTCGCCCTCCACGTAGAAGTCGACGGACAGCTCCCGCACCCGCAGGATCGGCTCGCCGTCGTCGGCCCGTGGGGTGGGTGCCGCCGGCGCGGTGTCGATGGCCACGAGTCCTCAGTTCCCTTCCTGGTTCCGGCGAGGGCCGGGGCGGGGCGCCCGCCGTGCGAGCATGGCGTGGTGGGCCCCGTACGCGCGTTCCGTTCCTCGTTCGGTCGCGTCCTGGCCGGCGGGATGATGCTGGTGGCCGGGCTCTCCTTGGTGCTCACCGCGGCCGACGGCGGGCTCCCGGCACTCGCGCGGACCGGGGGCGTGCCGGCCCTGGTCGCGACGGCGACGTGGGCCCTGTTCTGGCGCCCGGAGCTCGAGGTGTCCGACGGCGGCCTGACGGTCCGCAACGTCTTCCGGACCATCCACGTGCCCTGGCCGTGCGTACGGCGCGTGAGCACCACGTGGACCCTGCGCCTGGAGACCACCGACGGCCCGGTCTCGGTCTGGGCGACCCCGATCGGCGGGGTATGGGCGGCGCGTCGCGACGACCCGGCGGCGGGCGGGGTGGCCGGTGCCGCCGCGCGCGCAACGGAGGAACGCCTGGAAGCCCTGCGGGACGCCGGCTACCTCGCCGGGCACACCCTCCAGGAGGTGCACGTCACCATCCGCTGGCACGTCGGCCTGATCGCCGCGCTCGTCGCGCTGGCCACGTGGGTGTGGCTCGGCACGATGCTCGGCTGAGGCGAAACGCTCGGCTGAGGGGAAGTGCCCGGCTGAGGGGAAACGCCCGGCCGCGGCGGATTGCCCGGCCGCGGCGGTGCGCCAGCCGGGGGAAGTCACGACCGGCGGCGTCATGCCGATGCACCCGCCCGCTCGCTCTGCCGCCGCGCCGCGCGGTCCATCTTCCGCTGTGACGGGATCCGCTTCTGCCGTGGGTCGAACGCGTCGCGCAGGCCGTCGCCGATGAAGTTGATGCTCAGGGCGATGGCGATGATGAAGAAGCCGGGCCACCAGAACAGCCACGGGCGGGTGGCGAATGCGCTCTGGTACTCGCTGATCAACTGGCCGAGCGAGACGTTCGGCGCGGTGATCCCGAACCCGAGGTAGGACAGCGCGGTCTCGAGCAGGATCGCGGCGCTCATCAGCAGCGTGGTGTTGACGATGATCACGCCGATCGCATTCGGGAGCATGTGCTTCAGCGCGATGCGGCGGTTGCTCGCCCCGGCCACCCGCGCGGCGTCGACGAACTCCCGCTCGCGCAGGGTCAGGAAGTCGCCGCGGACCAGCCGGGCCAGGCCCGTCCACGAGATCAGGCCGAGCGCGATCGCGAGCATCAGAGCGCTGGAGCCGCCGACCATCTTGCCCAGCACGGAGCCGATGACGATGGTCGGGATCGTGATCACGAGGTCGGTGAACCGCATGAGGAGGTTGTCGATCCAGCCGCGGTAGAAGCCGGCGAGCGAGCCGACCACGATCCCGGCGGCGGTGGCGATGAGGCCGACCACCACCATCACCGTCAGCGAGGTCTGCGTGCCCTTCATCACCCGGGCGAACACGTCCCGGCCGATGTCGTCCTGGCCGAACGGGTGCTCGCCGAGGGCGAATCCCGAACCGCCGAGCCAGGTGGGGAGCGTGAGGGTGGGCGCACCACCGTTCACCACGGGCAGGGGCGAGGTGTAGTCCCAGATCCACCAGCCGGGGATGGGGCCCCAGCCGATCGACGTCGCCGCGAGGACCACGATGAAGGCCACGGCGACCATCGCGACCATCGCGCCACGGTGCCGAAGGAACCGACGGCGGACGATCTGGCCCTGCGAGAGGCCCTCGACCTCCTTCAGCTCGATCGCGTTCTCCGCGCGCTCGACCTCGCGCTCCGGCACGGGCTCGTCGTCGTTCGGGCGGCTCGCGCCCGAGGGTGGCGTGGCACTCATGCGTTCACCCGGATCCGTGGGTCGAGGCCGGCGTAGATGATGTCGGCCACGAGGTTCGCGATGATCGCGGCGGCGGCGACGATCACGAGGTAGGCCATCACGGGTTCTATCTCGGCATTGTTCAGGGAGCGGACGAAGAGCTGCCCCATCCCCGGCCTCCCGAAGATGTTCTCGGTGATGATCGCCCCACCCACCAGCGTGATGACGTCCAGCGGGATGATCGTGGCGAGCGGGATGAGCGAGTTGCGGAACCCGTGCCGCATGACCACCGTCCGCTCGGTGAGGCCCTTGGCCCGCGCCGTGCGGATGTAGTCCTGGTTCATCACCTCGAGCATGCTGCCGCGGGCGTACCGCGTGTAGCCGGCGAAGGCGATGAGGACGAGCGTCAGGGTCGGCAGGACGAGGTGCGTGAACGAGTCGAGCGTCTGCACCCAGAAGTCCCCCCCGAGGTTGGGCGTCCGGTCACCGAAGGTCGCGATCGGGCGGCCCTTGATCACCGCGGAGTTGTAGTACTCGGGCCAGACCTGCATGACGCGGTCCACGAAGATGAGCCCCGCCACCAGGAAGGAGACGATGGCCGCGGTGCGTGCCGACTGGCGGCGGTCCGGACCGCCCCACGCGTAGCCGATGCCGACTCCGACGGCGATCGTCACCAGGCCGAGGAGGATGGCAAGACCCCAGTTCATGGGCACGTAGTAGAAGAAGTACTGCATCGGGTAGTACAGCGCGACGCCGAGACCGACGGCGGTCAGCGCCGAGTACAGGGACCTCCGGTTCCGCAGACCCGTGGACAGCTCCGTCACCCCGAGCGCTATCCCGACGCCGGTGACGGCCAGCAGGACGGGCCCGATGTTCGGCGTGGTCCACCAACCCGAGACCTGCAGGTACACCAGGCCCGCCAGGGTGGCGCCGCCGGCCATCCCGAACGTCTGGAGTCGTCTTCGCGCGGTCCCTCCGACCGCGAGCATCCAGAACACGCCCACGAGCGAACTGACCACCACCAGGGCCAGGGCCGAGAGGTAGGGGTCCTCGAGGAAGTCGTTGAAACCGATCGCCCCCCATTGCTTGAGCAGCACCGCCACCCAGAACGACGGCAGCGAGTACAGGAGGAACGAGGCGAAGGTGATGAGGTAGTCGAACGACGTGTACTGCCGCAGGGCGCTCACGATGCCGACGGCCACGCCCAGCACGATCGAGATGACGATCGAGGCGAAGACGAGTTGGACGGTCGAGGCGAGCGCACTCGCCACGAGCGAGGAGACCGGTTGGCCGCTGCGCCACGCCTCCCCCAGGTCGCACTGGCCGACCACGCAGGCGCCGACGCCGGCGAGCCACGTGCCGTATCGCTGGACCACCGGCTGGTCCAGGGCGAGGAGCCGGGTCCGCTCCTCGATGAGGAACGCCTTGTTCGGCGCCGTGGACGTGCGCAGGTCCGAGAGCGGGTCGATGGCCAGATCGACGAGCAGATACATGAGGAACGTGGCGATCAGGAGGATCACCAGCCCCAGCGCCAGCCGGCGGGCGATGAAGGTCAGCATGCACACACTCGCAGGTGGTCGGTGGCCGGCGTCGTCGCCGGACCTGAGCGGGAGTCTAGGTGCGCCCCACCGCCACCGCCCGGGACCACAGCGAAGTCATGCGTCCCGGTTCGGTGAGGTGAGGAGCGGGGGCGCCGGAAACCGAGTTCCGGCGCCCCCGCGGGGTCACTCCGCCGCGGGCGTCAGCCCTCGGCGCCCTCGGTCTCGGCCGGGGCGGTCGCCGTCGGCGACGCCGCCGTCTCGCCCGTGGTCTGCCAATCCCAGAAGTTCCAGAAGATGGTCGGCGCGATGGTGATCGGGTCGACCCCGGTCACGTTCTGGTTGTACGCCGTCACGCTCGGGACCTGGAAGATGACCGTGCCGAACGCGTCGGACCAGAGCTGCTGCTCGATCTGGAGCTGCAGGTCGAACTGGGCATCGGGGTCGGTCTCCACCTGCAGCTGGTCGAAGAGCGCGTCGACCTCGGGGTTGTTGTAGCCACCGAAGTTGTTCTGGCCGGTCGAACGGTAGTTCGCGTCCGCCTCGGTCACCGCGGTGGACGTCGACTGCCAGCCGAACAGGGAGGCGTCGTAGATGGTCGTGTCATCGAGCAGCGGGCCCCACTGGACGGCGCTGGCGTCGATGAGGTTGAAGCCGGCCTGCGCGGCGGAGGCCTGCATGAGCGCGAACTCGCTCTGGCGGCGCTGGTTGGTCTGGCCGAAGAGCATGCGCACGTCCACCGGCGTGGTCACGCCGGCCTGTGCGAGCAGGGCCTGGGCGCCCGGGATGTCGACCGCCGGGTAGGCGTCGGATCCGTTTCCGGCCACCATCTCGTCGTAGCCGGGCGCGCCGGGGACGATGAGGAAGGAGTTGCGCACCTCGGCGTCGGGGTTCAGCGGCGCGATGATCGTGTTGATGATCTCCTGACGCGGGATCGTCTTGAGGAACGCCTGGCGGACCGCGAGAGCCTTGGCGGCGTCGCCGCCGTACGTGGCGGGGTCGAACGGACCGCCGTTGTCGAACACCATGTCGACGTGCTCGTAGGTGCCCTCGACGCCGGTAACGACCTCGACGCCGTCGATGCCCTGGAGGGCGGTCAGCACGTCCGCGGTCGACTGCGGGGAGATGAGGTCGAGCTCGCCGTTCTGGAGGGCCTGGACCTGCGCCATCGGGTCCTCGTTGTACCGGACCGTCACGCGCTCCACGGTGGCGGGGTGCTCACCGGTGTAGTTCGGGTTCGCCTGCAGCGTGAGGTACTGGTTCTCGACGAGGTCCGTGAGCACGTACGCACCGTTGGAGACGTACAGCGAGGGGTCGTCGGGGAGGTTGACGAACTGGAACCCAGTGTTCCAGAACGACGCGATCGGGCTCAACTTGGTGACGTCGCCGTCCTGGATCGCGGTCACCATGGCGTCCGTCGCCTCGGCCGGGTCCTCGATGCCGAGGGCGTGCTGCGCGACCACGTGGGCCGGGACGCCCGTCTGCGATCCGGACCAGATGGCGACCTGCCAGTCGGCGAACGGCTTGGAGTAGGTCAGCGTGATCGACGTGCCGTCCTCGCTGACCTCGGGCACCTCGGTGACGAGGGCGAGACCCGGGCTGGAGGAGTTGAAGAAGACGCCGGCGTCGAGTTCTGCCTGGTTGGTGATCTCGCCGGTCTCCTCGTCGTAGACGGGCTCGACGTTGTTGTACTTTCCACTCTGCGCGGCCCACGCGAGGAGGATGTCGGCCGCGCTGACCGGGACGCCGTCGGACCACTCGACGCCGTCGGCGATCGTGTACTTCACGGTCAGCGGGTCGTCCGAGAGCTTCTCGTACGTGCCGAAGGACTCGTTCGGGACCAGGTTGAGGTCCTTGTCGTAGTAGTTGAACGAGTCGTTCATCAGGTAAATGATGTTGGCGTTCGCCGTGGCGTTGCCGGTGGCGCTGAGGTTGTTGTACTCGTAGAACGCCTGGTTCCAGCCGATCGTGACCGAGGTCCCTTCCTCGATGCTGGACTCGACCTGGGGCGTGGAGCACGAGCTGAGCGCCAGTGCACCGGCCCCGGCCAGGGCGACGACGGCGTAGACCCGCCTTCTTCTCACAGTTCCTCCTCTTGAGTCGGCCGTGGTGCGGTCGCGACCGGGACCTCCCGGGAGGGCCTCGTGAGCCCTGCGACGGCACCTCTGCCATGGGACCGGACGACGATAAGCAGGCCGCGGGACCCGAACCCGGGCGCAAAGCCCCATCCGGCCGGAATCGTTATCTAAGTGATACCGGGGGTACCGTTCCGCGATGCGGGACGAGGGACGAAGGTCTTGACACCGGCGGGGCCGGACGTCACCCGTCCTCGCGGGGAAGCAGGACCGACACGGTCGCCCCCTCCCCGGGCCGAGCACTCGCCTCCAGCCGGCCGGCGTGCGCGTCGACCACCTCGCGCACGAGCGCCAGGCCCAGCCCGAAGCCCTCACCGGCGCCTCCACCCCGCACGAACGGTCGCTCCAGGCGGTGGAGGCCGTGGGCGTCGAACCCGGCTCCGTCGTCGGCCACCTCGAGCACGGCCCACCCCGGTTCGCACCGGAGGCGGACGACGACGGCGCCGCCGTCCCGTGCGTGCACCAGAGCGTTGTCGACCAAGGCGGACAATGCCCGGCGCAGCGAGGCGCGCCGGCCGCGGACCACGCATGGCCCCTCGACCTCGGCCGTGAGGGCGGTTCCCGACGCCGCGGCACGCATCGCATCCGAGGCGACGACGTCGCGGACGAGGCGCACGAGGTCCACCTCCTCGGCGCCGTCCGCCACCGCCCGCATCCGCGCGGCGTCGAGGAGATCGGTCAGGGCCTCCGCCATGCCGGCCGTCTCGGCGACGAGCATGCGCACGTCCGCTCGGGTCTCGGCGGAGCAGTCATCAGGCAGCGAGCGCTCGATCATCTGCGATCGCAGCGTCAGCCTCGCGAGCGGTGTGCGCAGCTCATGGCTCGCATCAGCGACGAACCGCCGCTGCCGCGCGAGCGCCTGCTCCAGCGGCTGCGTCGCCCGTCGCGCGAGCAGGTACCCCGCGACGAGCGCAAGCACCAGGCCGAGCGCACTCGCGAGCGCGATGCCCTCGGAGAGCCGCGCCTGCTCCGCCTCATGGACCCGGACGTCCTCGACTGCCTGGACCACGCGGCCGCCCTGTGCCGCCGTGTAGACGAGGAAGCGACCATCGTCGGTGGTCACCTCACCTGCCACCGGCTCGCCGGAGGCCGCGACGGCCTCGAGCGCGCGGCGGTCCGGAAGCCCGGCCGGCGCGTCGGCACCGCCCTCGATCGTTCCGTCCGGCTCCCGGAGGAACACCAGGACGCCGTCGGGCGGCTCGGTGCTGCCACCCGCATCCTCGACGGCGTCGCGCAGAACGGAACGGGCGGCAGCGTCCTGGGCCCGCGCCACGCTGAACCAGGTGACGACGCCGCTCAGGAGGACGCCCACGAGGACGGCGGCCCCGACCAGGCCGGTCAGCCGCCATCTGGCTCCGGTGATCATGGCGTGATCGGTCGCCGAGCCGCCCGACGACCTGAGGGGCCGTGGGCCGCGGCGGTCGCGCCGGTTCACGAGATCTCGCCGGCCCGGTAGCCGAGGCCACGCACGGTGCGGATCACCGCGTGGCCGAGCTTGCGGCGAAGGTAGTAGACGTAGGTGTCGACCGCGCCGAGGGTGTCGGCCGCAGCGAACACCCGGTCGCGGAGCTCCTCGCGACCGAAGACCCGGCCGGGCCTGCGCGCGAGCGTCTCGAGGAGGTCGCGCTCCGTCCGCGAGAGCCCGATGCGGGTCCCGTCGGGCCGCACCGCCTCGCCGGTCGCGAGGTCGAGCCAGCCACGACCCATCCCCAGCCGGTGCGCGGCGGCGTCGCCTCCCCGGGCGCCGTCGGCACGCCGCAGGAGGGCCCTCAGCCTGGCGAGGAGCTCGTCCACCGCGAACGGCTTCACGAGGTAGTCCTCGGCACCGGCGTCCAGCCCGGCCACGCGGTCCTCGACCGCACCCAGAGCGGTGAGCACGAGCACCGGTGTATCGCTGCCCCGCGTTCGCAGGCGCCTCAGGACCGCCAGGCCGTCGCCGTCCGGCAGACCCCGATCGAGCACGACCACTGAGTACGCCGAGGTGGCCATCCGGTCGAGCGCGTCCGCCCCGTCCGAGGCGGCCGTGACGTCGTACCCCTCCCCCGCGAGCAGCCGGCGCAGCAGCCCGACGAGAACCGGATCGTCCTCGACGAGCAGCAGCGACGGGCGGCCCACCTCCTCATCGTGTCAGACCGCCCTGAGCGCAGCGCTCTCAGTCGCTGTCCGCGTCACCCTCACCCGCGGGCGGGTTCGTGCTGTCGACGACGTCGGACCACGCGGCCTGGGCCCCGGAGTGGCCGATCCGGACGACCTGCACGGTGGTGCCGAGGGAGGCGACGAGCGCAACCACGATGGCCGCCACGGCAAGGACGCGTCGGCCGGTCGTGGGTGCGATGGTCGTGCCCGCGCGCGCGGCGCGCTTGGCGGTCCAGTCGACCCAGTACAGCAGCGCCGCGCCGACGAAGAGCAGCAGCACCCACTTGAGGAGGCCGTCACCGAGTTGCGCGTGGGCCTCCACCAGATCGCTCTCGCCGACCCGCTCCTCGAGCGACTCCCCCGACTGGGTCGAGAGCGGGGTGAGGATCACGGCGAGCGCGCTCAGTCCGAGCGGAACGATCCCCGCCCACCGACGGAAGCGCGGGACCAGGGCGGCCAGGGCGACGGCGAGCGCCGCGGCGGGCACGATGACCACCGTCGCGTGCACGATCAGCGGGTGGATGGGCAGTCCGGCGATCGTGTCGAGCATCGTGTCTCCTCGGCTGGGGGCGGGGCGTGCGGGATCGACGAGGCGAGCATGCCAGCGCATTCTCAGAACGGCCTCAGAACGGCCGCGACGTCGACGGCGCGCCGACGGGCGGGGGTCGACGTCCCAGGACACCCGGGCGTCCGGCGGTCACAATGGCCCCGTGACCGAGGACGCCGCACCCCAGCCGGGCGGGGCCGCGCCTGGTACCGCCCGGCGCTCCCTGACGGCCTTCGCCTGGTTGTCCGTGGCCGCGGCCGTCACCACCATCGCCCTGAAGACGGGCGCCTGGCTGCTGACCGGCTCCGTGGGTCTCCTCTCCGACGCCGCGGAGTCGGTGGTCAACCTGGTCGCGGCCTTCGTCGCACTGGTGGCGCTGCGGGTGGCCGCCAAGCCGGCGGACTCCAGCCACCACTTCGGGCACAACAAGGCCGAGTACTTCTCCGCCGCCGTCGAAGCGATCATGATCTTCATCGCCGCCGTGGTCATCATGGTGACGGCGGTCCAGCGCTTCCTCCACCCCCAGGAACTCGAGAACGTCGGGATCGGCCTCGCCATCTCCGTCATCGCCACGGTCATCAACGGCGCCGTCGGCGTCACCCTGGTGCGGGCGGGTCGTCGCTACCGCTCGCTCACCCTCGTGGCCGACGGCAAGCATCTCCTCACGGATGTCTGGACATCGGTCGGCGTGGTGGTCGCCGTCGCCGCCGTGGTCCTCACCGGCTGGCTGCGCCTCGACCCGGTGATCGCGTTCGCCGTGGGCGTCAACATCCTCGTCACGGGCTGGCGCCTGCTCGCCCAGTCGGTCGACGGGCTCATGGACCACGCCCTGGGCGAGGAGGACCACGCGCGGATCATCGCGGTCCTGGAGCGGTTCACCACACCCGAGGTGCACTTCCACGCCCTGCGCACGCGGGAGTCGGGGCACGTGCGGTTCGTGACGTTCCACGTGCTCGTCCCGGGGGCGTGGTCCGTCCAGCAGGGGCACGACCTCGTCGAGGACGTCGAGGCGGCCATCCGCGCCACCCTCGAGCACGCCGAGATCATCGCCCACCTCGAACCCACCGAGGACCCGCGCTCCTACGAGCCGATCACCGGGCGCGCGCCGATGGACGAACGGCAACCCGACCTCTGACCCGCGCTCCGCCGTCGTCGCGGTCCTGACAGGTCACGCCGTCCGCATGAGCACCAGCATCGACCGTCCCTCCAGGGCCAGGTCCTCGCCGGCCTCGTATGCGGCCACCGACGCCCCGTGCCGGTGCGTCGTATCGAGCACTCCCGCCCACCGCGCGCCGAACCGCGCGTCGGGGAGCGTCACGGCGAGCGCGTCCTCCCACGCGTTGACCAGGACCAGGAAGGAGTCGTCCTGCACGGGCCGGCCCCACCGGTCGATCTGGCCGATGGCGTTCCCGTTGAGGAACACCACGAGGCTGCGCACGAACGGGGTGGCCCAGTCGGCGTCGGTCATCTCCTGCCCGTCGGGCTGCAGCCACGCCACGTCGGGCAGGCCGTCCGCCTCGCCGACCGCCGTCGTCCCGCGCAAGAAGCGCTTGCGCCGGAACACCGGATGGGCGTGCCGCATCCGCGACACCCGTTCCGTGAACTCCTCGAGGTCGCGGAGGCGCTCGGTGGGCGTCCAGTCCATCCAGCTCAGGTCGTTGTCCTGGCAGTAGGCGTTGTTGTTGCCGCGCTGCGTGCGGTCGCGCTCGTCCCCGGCCAGGAGCATCGGCACCCCCTGGGACAGGAAGAGCGTCGCGAGGAGGTTCCGCTGCTGCCGCGCCCGGGTCTCGAGGACCACGGGGTCCTCGGTCGGTCCCTCGACGCCGTAGTTCGCCGACCGGTTGTCGTCCGTGCCGTCCCGGTTGCCCTCGCCGTTCGCCTCGTTGTGCTTGTTCTCGTAGGAGACCAGGTCGCGCAGCGTGAAGCCGTCGTGGGCGGTGACGAAGTTGATGGAGGCCACGGGGCGGCGACCGTCGTCGCCGTAGAGGTCGCTCGACCCGGCGAAGCGCGAGGCGAAGCCCGGGACCGTGCCGGGCTGCCCCCGCCAGAAGTCGCGCACGGTGTCCCGGTAGATGCCGTTCCACTCCGTCCACAGGGGCGGGAAGTTGCCGACCTGATAGCCGCCCTCGCCGATGTCCCAGGGTTCGGCGATCAACTTGACGCGCCGGATCACCGGGTCCTGGGCCACGAGGTCGAAGAACGACGAGAGCCGGTCCACCTCCGCCAGTTCCCGGGCGAGGGTCGAGGCAAGGTCGAAGCGGAACCCGTCGACGTGCATCTGGGTGACCCAGTACCGCAGCGAGTCCATGACCAGGCGCAACGACATGGGGTGGCGCATGTTCAAGGAGTTGCCCACCCCGGTGGTGTCCACGTATCGGCTCGGATCGTGAGGGTCCAGCCGGTAGTAGGCGGGGTTGTCCAGGCCACGCAGGGAGTACGTCGGGCCGTTCTGCCCCGCCTCCGCGGTGTGGTTGAAGACGACGTCGAGGATCACCTCGATGCCCGCCAGGTGCAGTTCGCGCACCATGACCTTGAACTCGGCGACGGCGCCGTCCGGCGTCAACGACGCGGCGTACGAGCGGTGCGGCGCGAAGAACCCGAACGTGTTGTAGCCCCAGTAGTTCGTCAGCCCGCGACGGGCCACGGGCCACTCGGTCACCGACTGGTGGACCGGCAGGAGTTCGACGGCGGTGACGCCCATCCGGCGCAGGTGCTCGATCACCACCGGGTGCGCCAGGCCCAGGAACGTGCCGCGGGCGCGGACGCCCAGGTGCGGGTTGAGCGTGGTGAAGCCCTTGACGTGCGCCTCGTAGATCACAGTCTCGCTCAGGGGCGTCCGGGGTGGCCGGTCCGCTCCCCACTCGAACCCGGTGGAGACCACCACGCTGCGCTTGGTGTACGGCGCGGAGTCGTGCGGGCTCGGCATGCGCGGGTCGGCGGGGTCGAACGCGAGGAGGTCCGGGTGGTCGGCCACCTCGCCGGAGAAGGCGAGGGCGTAGGGGTCCGCGAGCAACTTGTTCGGGTTGCACCACAAGCCCCGGGCGGGGTCCCAGGGTCCGTGCACCCGGTAGCCGTACCGCGTGCCCTGCGCGACGCCGGGGAGGTAGCAGTGCCATACGAAGCCGTCGGCCTCGGGCATCCGCACCCGGCGCTCGGGGCCGTCGGTCGGGAACAGGCAGAGGTCCACGGCGTGGGCCACCTCGGAGAACAGCGAGAAGTTCGTACCGAACCCGTCGCACGTGGCGCCGAGGGGGTCGCGCTCACCCGGCGAGACGAGGATGGGATGGGTGCCGATCAAGGCCTCGTCCATGGCCCCACGCTAGGACTTAGAGCCAGTCGCGGCGCCGGAACTGCCAGTAGAGCACTCCTGACATCCCCGCGATGAGGGCCGTCGACATCCAGAAGCCGGCGGGGTGGGCGAAGCCCGGGTACGGGACGTTCTGGCCGTAGAACCCGGTGATCGCCGTCGGGACCGCGATGATCGCCGCCCAGCTGGTGACCTTCTTCATGATGAGGTTCATCCGGTTGCCCTGGATGGCGACGTTGGTCTCGAGGATGGTGGTGACCAGGTCGCGCAACGACTCGGTCCACTCCGAGGCACGCAGGACGTGGTCGTAGACGTCCTGGTAGTAGGGGGTCATCGCCGGGTCGAGCACATGGATGTCGCGGCGCATGAGGGCGTTGACCACCTCGCGCATCGGCAGCACCACGCGGCGGAGGATCACCAGGCTCTTGCGCAGCTCGAAGGAGCGCCGCTGGACCTCGGAGTCCCGCGGCTTGTCATCGAACAAGGCGTCCTCGAGCGCGTCGAGCGCCGTGTCGAGGTCCTGGACCACGGCGAAGTAGCCGTCGACGATCTCGTCGAGCAGCCCCCAGAGCAGGAACGGGACGCCGCTCGCGGCCAGGTCCGGGGAGCCGTCCCACCGGCGCGTGACGTCCGTGATGTCGAAGTCGTCGCAGCGCCGGACGGTCACGAGGGCGCGAGGCGTGATGAACGCGGCGATCTCGGTCGTGGTGAGCTCCGCCGTCGTCGGGTCCAAGCGCGCGGCATAGGCGGCGAGAAACAGGTGGGACTCGTACCGGTCGAGCTTCGGCCGTTGCATCGCCTTGACGGCGTCGTCGACGGCGAGGTCATGCAGGCCCAACTCGTCGCTCAGGAGCGCGAGGTCCTGCGGAGTCGGGGCGCAGTAGTCCACCCAGACGACGGCGTCGGGGTCCTCGAGGTACTCGGAGACGTCCTCGACGGCGAAGCCCTCCGCCTCGAGGACGCCGCGCCGGTACAGCCGCGTCCAGGCCATACCTGCACCCTAGGCGGACCGAACCGGGCCGTGCCGTCAGTGGACGGCAGCATCCTCTGACGCCTCGCGCGGCTCCGGGAAGCGCGTGGCCAGATCGGGGAAGCGCGCGCTCCCCACGTAGGCGACCACCACCGCGACGATCACGAGCGGAAGGACCTCGATGGAACCGACCCCGACGAACAGGCTGGCGAGCAGCACCGAGGTGAGGGGCAGCCCGAGCATCGCGACCGCCATCGCCCCCAGGCCCATCGCCACTCCAGGGACCAGGGACATGCCGGGCAGCTGGGACGCCGCGATGCCGAGGCCGGCCCCGATGAACATCGCCGGGAACACCGGGCCACCGCGGAAGCTGCTCAGCGAGAGCGCGTAGGCGACGCCCTTGGCGACCACGAGGAGGGCGATCGCACCGAGGGTCCACGATGCGGCGTCGGAGATGAACGGTGCGAGCGCCTCCTCGCCGGAGAAGAGGACTTCCTCGACCCCTCTCCCCGTGATGAGGTCGAAGGCGACGGCGACCGCGCCGATCGCCGCGCCCACCACCGGCATCAGCACCACGCGGCGCCGGTCCACGCGGCTGCGCAGCACGAGGGCGGCGCTTCGGATGAGCCAGCCGAGCGCGGCGGCGACGAGCCCGAAGATGATCGCCCACACGAACATGCCGACCGTGATGTCGGTGAACTGCGGGAGGTCAGGGATCGCCAGCGAGAACGTGCCGAGGCCCGTGAGCGAGTTCAGCCCGAGGAAGATGAGCGTCCCCACGCCGGCGGCGAGGAGACCGGGGACCAGGACCAGTCCGAGCATCGGTCCGGCGAGCCCCGCTGCCTCCATCAGAAGGAAGGCGCCGATCAGGGGCGAGCCGAGCAACGTGCTGATCGCGGCAAAGGACCCCGCGGCTGCCATCACCGTCGCCACCTGGGGCGGGGCGTCCTTTTTCGCGAGCCGCACCGCGAGGACCCCGAGACCGGAACCGATCGCGATCAGGGGCGCCTCCGGTCCGAGGACGACGCCGAAGCCGAGCGACGCGAGCGCCGCGGCGACCACGCCGGCGAGCTCCCGCGGAGGCAAGGCCCCGGCCGCGTGGAACCCGTCCGCCGGGGAGTGACCGCCCGTCCCGGGCAGGCGCTCGATCGCAAGGGCCACGAGGAGACCCGAGAGCACGAGGATCGGCACCGGCCACCACACGGGAGCCGGGTTCAGACCGAGCGCGGCGGGCAGGTCCGAGAAGAGCCAGCCCTGGAGGAGCAGAATCAGGTGCTCGAAGGCATACGCGATGGCGGCCACCGGAACGCCCAGGAGGGCGGCGAGGACCAGGAGGACCACGTAGCCCTTCGACTTGCGCATCGCCACGGGGTCGGGCATTGCCGCTGCAGGTCCGCTCACCTCGGACACCTCTCGACTCGGTTGCGGTCACCGTAGTGGGTTCGGCTGCGAGAGCGCCCGCGCGCGGCCCGGCTTTCGGGGGTAGCCTCAGGACGCTGACCGTCGCGCGACGAGGTGTCGCGCCTTGCCGAAGGACATGCCGTGAGCGCAGACATCGAAGAGATGGGCCCGATCGACTACATCGTCATCGAGTTCCCGGGCAACAAGTTCACCGGAGAGGCCTTCCCCGCCCTCGTCGACCTGGTGGACCAGGGCCTCATCCACATCATCGACCTCCTGTTCATCAAGAAGGACCTCGACGGGGCCGTGCAGGTCCTCGGCATCTCCGACCTGGGCCAGGAGGGCGACTTCGACCTCACGGTCTTCGAGGGCGCCTCCGCCGGGCTCCTGGGCGACGACGACGTGGCCGAGGCTGCGAACGCCGTCGAGCCCGGGTCTTCCGCCGGCCTCCTCGTGTACGAGAACGTCTGGGCCGCCCCGTTCGCCACGGCCGTGCGCCGCTCCGGCGGTCAGCTGGTCGCCAGCGGCCGCATCCCCGTCCAGGCCGTCCTCGCCGCGCTCGATGCGGTGGAGGCCGCCGAGACCACTCAGGACTGACGCAGCACCGTCGGACTTCCGCACCCACCGACCCCACTCAGAAAGGGAACGACACCATGCCAGGACTGGTTCGCGGCGTCGCCCGCACCGCCGTCATCGCCGGCACCGCCACCGCCGTCTCCAACCGCGTCTCCCGCCGGCAGGCGGAGCGCTGGTCCGGCCAGCAGGCGGCTCAGCAGCAGGCGTACGCAGAGCCCGCACCCCAGGTGGTCTACGCCGCCCCGCCGCCCGCGCCGGAGCCGGCCGCCGGGATGTCGATGGACGAGAAGTACGCCCAGCTGAAGCAGATCGCCGACCTCAAGGCCGCCGGCATCCTCACGGAGGCCGAGTTCGAGGTCCAGAAGGCAAAGATCCTCAACAGCTGAGATCCTCAACAGCTGAGGGCCTCACCGGCGGAACGTCGCCTACGAGACGCAGCCCGGGTCGCCGGGTATCCGGGCCCGGCCGCTCACCCGAGCGGCCGGGCCCGTCCCTCTCGTGGGACCGCGCCACATCGCGACCACTGGGCCATATCGCGACCACTGGGCCACATCGCGACCACAGGAGGCGCGGCGCCGGACACCGGTCCCCACTCCTGCGAAGATGCCCCGGTGAGCCCTGCCCCGGGCGGCGACCTGCGCCGACCGTTCTTCGTTGCCGCCGTGGCCGTGGCAGCCGTGGTGGTCCTCGGGGAACTCGGCCTGGCGGGCCTGGTGGGTGGGAACCCCGTGGGCCTGGTCCCGGTGGACGTCGCGACGGGCGTGGGCGTCGATCCCGCCGTCGCGGCGGAGGTCAGCCTCGGAGCGACCTCGCCACCGGGCAGCGGCATCGCCTACCTCGCGCTCGTCGACGGTCTCCTGCTCTTCACGCTGGCCCTGCTCGGCTCGAGCATGGTCATCTCGCACCGGACGTACGGTCGCATCCAGGGGATCGTGACGCTCGTGGTGACCCTTCTCTGGGTCCTGGCCGGGCTGCTCACCGCTCTGCTGGCGTTCGCCCAGCTCCTGCTCATGATCGGCCTCTTCGTCGCCGTCCCCTTCGGGACCCTCGCCTACCTCGCGATCTGGGGGTTCTTCCCCGTGGGTGACGCGGCACTGGTGCTGGGCCTGCTCCTGGTCCTCAAGATTGCGCTCGTGTTCCTGCTGGTCGCCGCGCAGCAGCGCTTCCTCCAGGTCAAGGGCCTGATGGCGCTGATCGCGGTCTCGGTGCTGCTCCAGGTGGTCCTGGGCCTCATCCACGGGTTCCTCCCCGTGCCCGTGGTGGCCATCGGCGACCAGTTCTGGGCCCTGGTGACGGCGGTGGTCGCGATCGTCTGGGCCCTCGTGATGCTCATCGGCTCGATTCCGGCCGTGGTCAACGCGGTCCGGGTGAGCCGCGCCGTCACGGACTGACCGGCTACCCGGCCGGTAGCAGCCGCACCTCGCACGCGAAGGCGCCGAGGCAGCCGACGGCGAGCGTCCCTCCGGATCGGGAGAACGTCAGGTCGGTCGTCTCCCCGCTCTCGAGGTCGACGTCGATCGTCTGCCCCTCGACGGTGAACCGCAGCCGGACGGCGGAGTCGACCGCGAGGAGCGTGGCCCGGCGGGCGGGCGCCGACGAGAACCGTCCGCCCTCCGGGACCACCTCGAAAGCGCAGGCGGGTGCGGGGCGGATCGCCTGGCCGGCGACGTCGCAGGTCCCGCTGACGAGCACGAGGTCCTCGACCGTCAGGTCGGCGCCGCCGCCGAAGGCCGCGAGGCGCTCGCGCCACCCGTCGCCCCCCGCGGTCCCGCCGCCGACCGTCACGCCCAGCACGAAGAGCAGGAGCACGACGGCGGCGAGCACCGCGAGCACCACGACCGGCTTGCGATCGGTCTGCTCGCCCACGCCCGCGCCTCAGCCCGCCTCGAGCACGGACACCGTGGAGTCGGCCGCGTTCGTGACGTACACGACGCCGGTGCCGGGGTCCACCGCGATGGCGGTCGGGGTGCCGCCGACCGGGATCGTGTCCACCACGACGTCCTGCGCCAGGTCGATCACCGAGATCGTGGCGTCGGAGTTGACGACGTATGCGGCGTCCGCCTCGGGGTCCACGGCCACGGCGACGGGGTTGATGCCGACCGCCACGCTCCCCACCCCCCCATCGAGGTCGATGATCGAGACGGAGTCGCCCAGTTGATTGGCCACGAGCACCCGGCCGGAGCGCGGGTCCACGGCCACGCCTGCAGGGTTGGGACCGACGTCGATCGTGGCGACCACGGCGCGAGCCGAGGGATCCACCACCGAGACCGTGCCGTCGCCCTGGTTCGCCACGTAGAAGCGCCCGTCGACGTCGTTCCACGCGATCCCCCGAGGCGCCGCGCCGACGGCGACCGAGTCCTCGAGCCCCGCGGCGGAGACCCCGACGACGGCGAGCCGGCCGTCCTCGAGCGTGGCCCAGACGCGGTGCGTGCTGGGTTCCACCGCCAGACCGAAGGGCGCGCCCCCGACGTCGGCCTGCGCAAAGGCGCCGCCTGAGGCGATGTCGATGGCCGCGACGGTGCCGCCTCCCTGGTCCGCCGTATACACCAAGCCGTTGTTCGGGTCGGCGGCGACGCCGATCGGCCCCTGCCCGGTGCCGAGTTCCTGGACCACGGCACGCACCGCGGGATCGATCACCGAGACGATCGAGCCATCACGGCTCGTGACGTACACGAGCCCGGTCCCCGGTTCGATCGCGACGCCCGCCGGCCAGGGCCCGACCGGCACGGTGGTCGTCACGACGGAGACCGGTGGTCGGGCTGCGGTCGGTTCGGGCTCGGGCGCCGGTCCGGCGCGGGTGAGGAGGTAGACCGTGACGCCGACGACGGCGAGGAGGACCACGCCGGCGAGCGCCCAGACCCACCACGGCAGGCGCCGCCGCGGCGGCGGAGGTGGCGGCGGCGTCGCCGGGACCACCAGGCGCAGCACCTGGCCGCGCTCGGCGTACTCCTCGGGCGCCGCATCGGCTGGGTACGCGATGAACTTGGCGTCGTAGGTTCCCGCGGGGGTGCCGGCGGGCGGGGCGAACGTGACCACCACCTGCTCCGTGGCTCCGGCGACCATCTCGCGCAACGGGCGCTCCACGACCGCCCACGACGGGTCGGCCGCATGGGGCGCTCCCGGGACGGCGAGCGGACGGAACACGCCGAGAACCACGCGCTCGGATCGCGCGGGCCCGAGAGTCACGGACACCGCCACCACCGCCCGGCCCTGGACCACCTCGGCCTGCGGCGAGGCAAGCGACACGCTGATCTCGCTCACGTCCACCCCCTCCGGCGGCGCTGTATCGACTCCTCGCGGCGCACCCGGCGTCAGTCTGCCAGCGTGAGCGTCAGTTCCGAGTCGCCACCGCGCAGCGTCAACTCCGTATCGGCCCGTTCACCTTCGCTCACCTGCCCGATCGCCGTGAGGAACGCGCGCTCGGTCTCCCCGACCGGCCCGATGCAGAGCCGGAGCGTGCTCCCGAGCGGGCTGAACGTCACCGCGTTCCCGTCCACCGCGACCGTGCCGAAGTAGCTGTTGCATCCGGTGGACCCGCTGACCTCGCCCTGCGCGGTGACCACGAGGGTCACGGGCGCGCCGGGGACCGGCGCGAACGCCCCGTCGGGGCCCGTGCCCTCGACCAGGTCCCACGAACCCACCAGGTCCAGGGGCTCGGCCGGCGGCGGTGGCGGGGCGTCCCCGCGGGTGAGGAGGAGGACGGCGACCGCGACCGCGGCGAGAACCGCCACACCCGCGAGGACCCACGGCCACCAACGGAACGCTCGACGGGCGGGCGCCGGCGCCGTCGTCGGCGGGACGGCCAGCCGCACCACCTGACCGCGGTCGGCGTACTCCTCGGGCGCCGCGTCGGCCGGGTAGGCGACGACCTTCGCCTCGTACGTGCCGGGCGCGGTCCCCGCAGGCGGGGCGAACGCGATCACGAACTGCTCGGTGGCGCCCGCTGCGAGCGCCCGCAGGGGGCGCTCCACGCTTGCCCACGCCGGGTCCGCAGCCGGGACGTCGCCCCCGAGCGGTCGCACCACACCCACCACCACACGCTCGGCGGTCGCCGAGGTGACGGACGCGGTCACGCCACCCCGGCCCCCCACCAGCGCCACCTGCGGCGCAGCCAGCGACACCGTGATCTCAGCCATGTCATCCCCTACTCCGCGCGCCTGACGAGGCGCCCCACCGATCGGGCCCGCTCCCCGCTCGCCGACACATCCTCACCCGACGGACGGACGCATGAGCACCTGGCTCGTGACATGCGCGGGTCGAAGAGCGTCCACCAGGCGCCGGACGAGGTCGATCCGGTCCCCGGCTGCCGTCGGCACGAGAACCCGGACGTGGAAGGCGCCCGGGACGTCCTGGACCAGGAAGCCGTCGACGCCGGTCGCCAGGTGGAGGAACCGCGCCAGCCCCGCCGGGGTCCCGCGCCGCGCCGAGAGGTCCGCGGAGGCGGCGACCAGGTCACGGAGCCGGTGCGGAGCGATGCCGAGCACGGGACGCGAGCCCACCTCGGCGTCGACCGCCGTCAGCCAGCCCAGGTCCACCCACCCGGCGAGGAACGGTACCAACGCGTCGGGGGTCCGATACGGATCGATCACGCCGTCGATCTCGTCGAGCACGGCGCTCACCGGGCCGTGCAGATCGGCGGCAGCGGCGCCGAGCGCCGCGAGCGGGCTGCCGGGAGCCGCCGCGACCTGCATCACCTCGGGGAGGATCTCGATCAGCCCGTGCTCAGCCACCCGAGGTCACCACCTCGACGGCGTGCTCACCGGAGCAGAAGAGCCACGTCGGCGGCACGGTGACCACGTCCTCCACCACCCGGGCCGAGCACGTGCGCCAGGAGGCGCCCGCGTCCGACGAGCGCAGCACACCCCGCGGCCCTGCCGCGAGGACGAGGGGGGTGCCCGCGGCGTCGACCGCACCGGAGACGGCCCGGACGGGCTCGAACCGGGCGCGGTCCCGCAGCGGTAGCCCGCAGTTGACGTCCGGCTGCTGCCAGGTGGCCCCGGCCCGGCCCAACGGGAGGCGAACCACGCCACCGCTCTGCGTGGCCGCGTACACGGTGGCGCCCACCACCTCCACGCCCCAGCAGCTGCCGCCGCTCCAGCCCTGGCGTACCTCCTCCCAGGCCGTGCGCAGGACGGCAAGGTCGGTCCGGGCGAGGTCGTCCAGGCGAAGGCGGGCACAGCCCGCGCCGGCACCCTCCGGGACGGCGCGGCCGACCCACAGGAACGCCGCGGGCCCGTCGTACTGAACGCTCACGCAGCGCACGTCCTCGCCGGGGTCCTTGATCAGCCGGAACGACTCCGGCGCCCCGGCCGACGGCGAGAGCCAGACCCCCGCCGACGCCTCGGCCGCCACCACCACGCCCGTTCCCCCGCGCACGTCGACCACGGCGTCGACCGTGTGGAACCCACGGTCGGGTTGGGCGGGGTCCACGAGGTTCTGCACCGGAACCGCACCCGGGGTCAACGCGAGTTCGTACAACCCCTTCTCCCCGGCCAGGAGCAGGACGGCCGCCCCCGCACGATCCACCCAGGCGAGGTCCGCCAGACCGAAGCCCAGCTCGGCGACCCGGCGCCAGCTCTCACCCAGGTCCTCGCTGACGTACACGCGGGCGCCGGTGCCCACCTCGGTGGCCACCGCCACCAGACCGGGCCGGCGAAGGGCGACCCCGCCCGGGCCGGCCGCCCGGAAGGGGCTGACGGCCCGGACCTCCTCGCCCTCGAACACGGCGCACGCCTCCCACCCGTCGCCGGCGTCCGTGGTCCGGAAGAGCGTGTCGCGCTGCCCCACGAACCACGTGCGCGGCTGGCCCTCGGCCCGCACGAGGGCGACGGCGTCGGCGTCGGGCACCCGGTCCAGCACCACCCGCACCCGGTCTACGTACTGGACCCCCGGCTCTGCGGCCTCGAGGGCCCGGTAGAGGTTGGAGATCCGCAGCGGCCGGCCGAAGCCGGAGCCGAACCCGACCTCTCCCTCGGGGAGCGGGCTGATCGCGAGGCCGAGGCGGCGCACGATGCGCGAGCGCACCGCCTCGGCGTCCTCGTCCGTGCGCACCACCACGCGGGCGTCCACCGACACCTGCTTGTAGCGCGCCCAGCGCACGAGCGGGGTCGCGCCGATCGTGGCCCGCTCCCGCAGGTAGGCCTCCACTTCGGCCCGAACCTCCTCGCGCGCCTGCGCGGCGAGGTCCTCGGGCCGGACGCGCCCGTCCGTGCGGGAGGACGCGGGGACGTGCGGGACGAGAACCACCTCCACCTCGCCCGGCGCGGCGAAGGCCCACACGTCGCGGCGAGTGAGCGCCCGGGCCCGCCCCACCCCGCCGTGGCGGGCCGCGATCACCTCGTAGTCACGCGCGGTGACGGCCCGGTCGCGGGCCTGGAAGTCCTGGGGCGCGCGACGCAGCGCCTCGGCCAAAGGCTCCACCTCGCGCCCCCCGCCGGCCGGCTCGGGGTTGGTGACCCGCAACCCGGCCACGGCGTCGCGCAGGACGGTGAGCCGGTGCGCGGCGACGTTCCCTCGCTCGCCGCCGCCGGTGCGATACCAGGCCCGGACCTGAGCGCCGGGGGCGGGGACCACCCCCGGCTCGGCGCCGGGCGCCCACCAGGGGAAGACCACCCGCCCGGCCGTGCGGTCCACGCGAACCGCAGGTTCGCCCGGCGGGGCGTCCGCGAACACCTCCACCTCGTGACAGATCCGGAACACGCGACCGTCGACGCTCAGCGCGGCGCCGCTGGGCAGGTCCGTCCCCGCCGGTACCTCGACACCCACAGCCAGTCCGGCGCCGTCCACGAGGGGCGCCTCCGGCAGGGTGAAGACCTGGCCCGGCTGACCGCTGCCCACCCCGATGACCACGGCGTCGTGGAGCACCACGTCCGCCGCGGGCACGCGCACCGAGGTCTCACCCTGCGGCAGCACGGCGTCGACGAGCGTCGCGAAGACCGGTTGCGGCGCGCCCGGAATCCCGGGCGGCGCGCCCACCCGCGTGCCGCGAGGGATGCGGACCTCGCCGGAGCCGGCGCCGCCGCGCGAGAACTCGAGGATCGCCTGCGCGGCCGACGGCGGCCGGAGCGTGGTCCCGAGGAGGTTGAGGTAGACCGCGTAGACCTTCTCCGGCACGCGGTTGAGGCGGTACAGCAGCATGTCCGTCAGGTGCGCGAACGCCTCGACGAGCACGATGCCGGGGTCGTGGACCGAGAGGTCGGTCCACTCGGGGTCCACCTGCCTGATCCGGGCCCGGGCCGCTTCCACGAGATCGGCGAACGACCGGTCGTCCAGGTTCGGGACAGGGATGCTCACGCGCCACCTCCGGCGTCGACGGGCACGGCCACGCTCACCTCGTCCTCGTGCTGCGTGGCCCTGACGCGGTACCTCATCCGCACCTCCAGCACGTGCGGTTCGTCGGCCGGCCGCTCCGCGTCGAGGGACAGGACCTCGACCCGAGGCTCCCACTGCTCGACGGCGCGCGCCACGTAGTGGATGGCGAGCCCCGCCGTCGTGTCGTCCGCCGGAGCGAACGCGAGCCGGAAGAGGTGGCAGCCGTAGCGGGGGCGGTTGACCCGCTCTCCCGGGCGGGTGCTCAGGAGCAGGAGCAGCGCCTGTCGCACGGACGCCGCGTCGGTCACGGTGGCGAGGCGCCCGCCGGGCCCCACGCGCAGCCCCGCGAGTCCGCGATCGACGTCGAGGTACGGGTGCGCAAAGTACACGGCGCGGTACCGGGGCACGCTCATGCGGTCGCCGCCACGAAGTCCTGGCCCGGGTCGCGAACCGTGTAGCGCACGAGGCCCGGGGGCGTGCCGTCCGTGAACCCCGAGACGGAGTCCAGGCACACGGCATGGCCGTCGATCCGCACGAACGTGGAGTAGCCGGTGCGGACGGCGAGGGTGGTCCCGCACGGCTTGATGTTGATCCCCACGTTGGGGCACATCGAGATCGAACGCCCCTGAGGGTCAGGTTCGACGAGCACCGGCGAACCCGCGACCCGCACCCACGTCTGCGAGGGCACGTTGGCCACCGTGCCGTCGTGGCCGCACCGCAGCACGGCCTCCCGGACGAGGACCTTCACGGCGCCTCCTCGAAGTCGACGGTCTTGGCGCGCAGGCGGAGCGCGCGTCCGGGCGCCTCGATGAGCAGGTCCACGGCCGAGGTGAGCCGCACCGCGTCGGGGCCGAGTTCGAGCAGCGATCCCTGCCCGTCCGTCACGGTGAGGCTGCGCCGGTGCCCATCCAGCGCCACGCGCTGCCCGCCGGGGGTCCGGACGGAGTACCGGCCACCTCGCGGCCCGTCGTCGTCCGCGTCGTGGGTGCGTTCGGTACCGAGGAGCCCGCCGAGGACGACGGCGTTGGCCGGGTCCCCGGAAGGCATGAGCACGAGGACTGTGTCGCCGTCGTCCGGGAGCGCGACCACGCCCTTGCCTGCGCCACCCCCGGGGATCAGCACGGGCGCCCAGTCGGTCACGAGGTCCGGGTGGGCCGCCAGGCGCACGAGCGCGCGGCCGCGGCGCTCGGGGTCGTCCATGCTCTCCACCACGCCGAGCGTGACGACGTCCTCGCCCCGCGGGGGCGGACCGGCCGGCGGGCGCGTGGAGACCACCGTCTCGTACCCCGTACCGTCGATCGTGTGCACGGCCTCCGTCACGGGGTAGGTGCCCTCCAGGCTCGGAGCGACCCCGGTGACGCGCACGCGCCGGCCCGCACGCAGGCGTGGGTCGCCGTCGGCCACGAGCAGGGCCGTGACCTCGCCGAGCCCTCGCACGTCAACCTCCGCCTGGGCCAGCGCCTGCGCAGCCGGGCCCGCCCCGATCACCTCGTCCGCGCGGCGCAGGGTCCCCCCGCCACCCGATACCTGGGGCTCGGGGTCGGCGCGCACCTCGGCACGGGCCATCCCCCGCTCGGCCCGCTCGGTCGACGCCGTCGCGCTCGCGGGGTCCCACCGCACCGTCTCGGCACTGCGGAAGGCCGGCTCCTGGCTCACCTCGATCTCGGCCGAGTGCAGGGTGGCGCCCAGGGCGAGGTCGATCGGCTCGCCCTCCCCGGCGAGGTCCACGAGGCGTAGCGCACCTCTGTCGACCACCGGGTACAGGCCCGCCCGGGCCGCGACCACCACGAGCGTCTCGAGGTCGGTGCGCGCGCACTGGTACACCCGGCCGAGGTCGACGGCGCCGCCGAGGACCTCCAGCCCGGTGCCCTCGGCGAGGACGCGGGCGAGCCGGGACAGGTCCACGTCCTCGTGCAGCCGCGTGTGCTGGCGCATCCGAAGCCGGTGGAGGGCGTCGTAGGCGCGCACGCGTAGCTCGAACGACGCATCCGCGCCGTACGCGTGCTCCACCACCGTCACCTCTCCGGTGAAGAGCGGCTCACGCCGGCCGCCGACCTCGATCCGCAGGGCGTCCCCGGCCGCGACGGCGAGGCGCCGGGCCGACGCCGCGTTGCCCAGGTGCCAGGTGAGGAGGCACTGGGCGGGCTGGGCGAGCGCCAGCCGGACCCGCACGGCGGCGATCGGCGCGACGTCGGCGGCGGGTAGCCGACGGCCCGCCAGCGTGACGATGAGCTCGGGGAGCCCGCTCAGGACCTTCACCGCACGCCCTCCCCGAGCGGCGGGACGGCGAGCGGGCCGCTGAAGTGCGCCGGGTCGTCGATCCCGTTGTACTCCAGCAGGGCCTTCCACAGCAGCGGCGTCCCGAACGCCGCCTCGGAGAGCAGGCCGAGCTCGGCCGGGGGGACGGGAGACGGGACCGGGGCTGCCGGCGCGGCGCCGCCGTCGGCCCCGGCTGCCTCGGCAGCAGGTGGCGCACCACCCGCCTGCGTCCCGCTCCCGTCGCCGAGCACGCCGAGGGCGCCGACCGGAGGGGCGGTGAGGTCGACCACCGGGAGGCGTTGGGCCAGGTCGTAGGCCTCGCCGCCCTCCTCGTCCGCGCTCTGCCCGACACGCACGAAGACGAGCCGCATCCAGGAGCGCAGGGGCGAACCGTCCGGCGCGAACCGGTCGAACCGCTCGGCCACCTCCGTCACCACGCCCGGGACGTTCCATGCGCGGCCCCAGACGAAGCGCACGGCCGGGGGGCGCCGCTGGCGCTTGACCTCCACCGAGTTCTCCGCCAGGCGCCACACCGGCCGGGTCATCTGGCGCACGTCGGTCACCGGGCCCTGGCCCTGGGGCGCCAGGTCGACGTCGAAGAGGAGGTCCAGGTGAAGTTCCGTGCGCCCGCCGCCGGTGAACAGCAGGGGGTCGTCCGCGAGGCCGGCGCCCGTGAGGCGGCCGCCGGCGGAGCGGCGCGGCTCGACCCCGGCCGAGCGCGTCATCACCACCGTCTCGGGGTTGAGCAGACAGCCCACGGTCTGCCCGGTCTCCTCATCGAGGAAGGCGACGCGTTCCACCTAGACCGCCGCCTGCTCGCGGACCAGGCGGGCCGCCCGCGCGAGCGCGGCCTCGACGGACGCCGTCGAGGCGGGTGCCGGCGCGGCCGGACGCGCGGGGAGCACGGGCCACGGGTCCGCGCCTGCGACGGGGGCCACTGCCACGGGCGCCGGAACCGTCGCGGGACGGGAGACCACCGCGAGAGCAGGTCCCGCCTCACGAACGGGCCCTGCCGCGCGAGCCGAGACTGCCGCGCGAGCAGGAGACGGAGCGCGAACAGGAACGGCTGCGGCACCACGGTTCTCTGCGGCTCCAGGAACGGCCGCGTGACCAGGGACCAGGCGGACCTGCGACCCCGAGCCATCCTCGCCGAACGCGGGGCTACTCGGCTCAACCCGCCCCAAGACCCGACCAACCCCGCGTTCGGGGAGAGGCGGTGGCGCCATGGTCGCGCGGTCGGGCGACGAGGGGCGGACCCCCGGGATCGTCGTCGCCGGCCCCGGGGTCGTGCTCGGCGGCGGAGTGGACCACCCCGCCGGCGCGACGTCGGGGGACGGCCGGCCGGACTCCGCCGCGTGCGGCGTCCCGTCCGCGGAGCGAACCGGCGAGTACCCGGATCCAGAAGACCTCGGATCGGACGCCCCGCCCGCCCCCACCCCACCCACGCCGAACGCGGGGTTACTCGGCTCAACCCGCCCCATAAGCCGACCAACCCCGCGTTCGGCGAGAGGCGGTGGGGGAAAGGTCCCGCCGGTGGGCAGTGTCACTCGGGTGGACCGCGCGGGCGAGACCCCCGAGCCCTCGACCGGCGCCCCTGGCGCCCGCCCCGCGCCCACCCCACCCTCCCCGAACGCGGGGTCACTCGGCTCAACCCGCCCCATGACCCGACCAACCCCGCGTTCGGCGAGGCGCGGTAGGGAGACGTCCGGGGACCGGGGCGCGATCGGGGTCAACGCTGCCGAGGAGACTCGCGGGGCCGGCAGCCGCAGCCGCGGGCTGCGCGACGACGTCTCGGCCGGGCGGGCGCGCGTCGCCGTCGTCGAACTCGCGGGCGTCGTGGGGTGCTCCGGACGCTCCGGCGCCGTGCCGGGAGGTTCCGTCCCGGCGTCCGCGACGGAACCTCCCCGATCCGCGGCCTCGACCGCGAGCGGATCCGCCCCGGGCAGCCCCTGACCCACCAGGCCGGCGTCGCGCACCCGCGCCAGCCAGTGCGCGGGTGCGTCCGCGAGGCGGGGGCTGCGGGTCCCTCCCGCACCCATCCAGGCCGACGTCGCGACACCCGGTCCCGCGGCCGACGGCGTCCCGACATCGGGCCCGCGCCGGGTCGGCGCCGCTCGGGCCGTCCGGCCGCCGGGGTCGAGCACGTCCGCGGCGGCGCGGAGCCGGCGTCCGATCGCGCTACGCCACCGGGGCACGGGCGTCATCGAGCTCGAGCCGGTCGTATGCGAGCCTGAGGGTCTCGATCGCGAGTTCGTGGCCCAGAGTGTCCAGCGGGGCGCCGAACCACTCGCACGGCCATGCGTCGATGAGGTTCCAGCGACGGACCTCCGTGGCGCCGGCGTCGTCCAGCATGGCGAGCGAGACGTGCCGGCGCTCCACCCGGCCCTCCGCCGCGGCGAAGAGCCAGCGCACGAGTTCCGTGGAATCGGTCAGTCCGAAGTGGAGTGTCACCGGCGGGTACTCCACCTGGCCCGGGATCGTCCGGACCGTGCTGTTCTCGCCGCCGGCTCGGAAGAGGATGCGATCGATCTTGACGCCGAGGTCGTCGACGCGGGTGAAGTGCCCCTGCACCACGCCGTCGATCACGAGCTTGAAGTTGTACGCGCGGTAGGGGTCCACCACGACCCCGGGCTGCACGGCGGGCGGCGGCTGGGCGGGCATCTCAGGCTCCCGTTCCTTCGATCTCGGTGGCGTCGGCCGACTGCATCAACTTGAAGATGACGAACTCGGCGGGCTTGACGGGGGCGAGGCCGATGATCGTCACCACCTGACCCGCATCACGCACCTCGGGCGGGTTGGTCTCCTCGTCGCACTTGACGAAGAACGCCTCCTGGGGGGTGCGGCCCAGCAGGGCGCCGTCTCGCCACACGTTGGTGAGGAAGGCGTTGAGGTCGCGACGGATCGAGGCCCACAGCGTGTAGTCGTTCGGCTCGAAGACGATCCAGCGCGTGCCGTCCGCGATGGACTCTTTGATCATGTTCACGAGCCGCCGCACGTTGATGTAGCGGTAGGGGTGCGCCTCCGCGGCAAGCGTGCGCGCTCCCCAGACGCGGATGCCCTCACCCGCGAAGTACCGGATGCAGTTGACGCCAGCCGGGTTGAGGACCTCCTGCTCGCCCTTGCTGACGCGGCGGACGAGGTCGACTGCGCCCACCACCGGCTCGTTGGCCGGCGCCTTGTGCACACCGCGCGTCGCGTCCGTCCGCGCCCAGACCCCCGCGATGTGGCCCGACGGCGGCGCGGCGACGCGCACCCCCGAGACAGGGTCCCGCGTGACGATCCACGGGTAGTAGAACGCCGCGAAGTCCGACTGGCGCGGCCGGTAGGCCTCCTCGCCTGCGGCGGGAGCACCCCCCGAGGCGGGGGCACCCGGCGCCGCTGCTGCGGCGTCGTCGGCCCCGGAGGTGGCCACCCGGGTGAGCGCGCTGACGTCGCTCACGCGTTCCGGCGGGTCCAGGATCGCGACGCGGTCCTGCCGCAACGGGTGCTCGCAGTGACCGATGAGGTCCTCGTACGCCTGCGGGTCGGTGAAGCCGGGAGCCGCCACGATCGCCACCTCGTCGATCGCCTCGAGGAGAGCCAGTCCCGTGGGCTTCTTCGCGGTCCCGGTGAGCGTGCCCCCGGGCCCGACGTTCACCACCCAGCACCGCCCACCCCCGTTGGCGAAGAAGCCGTAGACGGCGGTCGAGAGCGGGGTGCCCTGGGCGGCGGAGCCGACGTAGGTGTCGACGAACTGGGTCCAGTTGTCGATCGGGACCGCCTCGTCCTTGCGCGCCAGGGGGTCAGGGGCCACGCCCACGATCCCGAGCGTGCTCGTGCCGACGCGCCCGATCGAGTGAGTCCCGCTCGGGATCTCCTGGACGTACACGCCGGGTGCTGCGTAGCTCACCATCGTTCTCTCACTCCCACCTGATGACGACCGGTGTGTGCTGCGTGGCTGCCTCGAGGGTGCGCGTCATCCCCCGCACCTCGACCACGAACTCCTGGCTCGGGGCGTCCGCCACGAGGATGCGGAACCGGCCCTCGGCGTCGGTCACCACGGGCCTGCCCCCGACGCCGGCACGGACGACGGCGTCCGGCACGCCCCTGCCGTCGGCGTCGTGTACTGCGCCGTCGATCGAGCGCGCCGGCCGCAGGTCGACGCGCAGCGGTTCCCGCACGGGCGGACCGGTGGGCTGCTCGAGACGCACGGGGACCCGCACTCGGACGTCGAAGCCCAGCGGTGCGGGCGCGGCCGACCCCGGAGGCAAGGGTTCGACCACGTAGCGGGAGTCCCGCTCGAGCCCCAGGAGCAGGCGCTCGGTGGTCTCGAGCGCGTCGGGCCCGGACACGGCGACGCGGGCGAGCAGCTCGAGGTCCACGAGCACGCCGTCACGCGTGGAGCGGCCGAGGCGGGAGAGCGCGACGGGCCACAGGCTGACTCCCGATCGCGGCGGCGTCGCCGGAGCAGGGCCGTCCTCGAGGGCGACGGGCGCGGGCTCGGCTGCCTCACTGAGCGCAGAGACGAGCCCCAGTAGGGCTGTCCGCGCGGCGCTCATCCCCCGTCCCCCCTGACGTGCAGGAACACCAGCGCTTGCGATCGTAGACCCGACGGCGCGGCAGCAGGCCGCTTCGGCGCGCCCGCTCGCGCCCCTGGCCGACCACCGCCGCGGTGGGGTTCGAAGGACCGCGGACCGGCTCCGCGCCCCTCGCTCCGGCATCGGGTCGACCGCCGGCCGGGGCGGACGCCGCCTACCCGGCTGACTGCTCGGTCGAGACCGGCTCCGGAGCGAGCATGTCCCGCTGATCGGGGTGGCGCCGGAACCATGCCTGGACGAAGTGGCAGACGGCGACGATCCTCCGATCGCCCTTGGCTCGCACGTCCGCCACCGCGCGCTCGACCAGGGTGGACGCGATTCCCCGCCCACCGAACTCGGGCTTCACGATCGTGCTGACGAAGGCGATGGTGCCCTCGCCGAGTTCGTACTGCTCATGGCCGGCCCGGACGCCGTCGACCCACACCTCGTAGCGGCTCTTGTCCGTATTGTCCCGGACCTCGATGGTCGCGCCGGCCTCGGTGGTCGTCATGCCGCCAGTCAAACACAGGCGACCGCGACGGTGGGTCCCCTGTGCTACCCCGTCCGCGCCGAGCTCGAGGGTTCTCGCTCGCGAGGGCGAGGTTCCGCGACCTCGCGAGCGAGAGCCCTCGACCTCGGCTCTGGGTGGAGCTAAGCGTCCTGGTGAGGTCAGGCCTCCAGCAGCGGGTGGTTCCCCCGGATCACGGCGGACGGATCGCGCGAGGCCTTGAGCGCCCGCAGCCGGGCGAGCGACGCGTCGTCGAACACCCGGCCCAGGTCCTCTCCCCCGGGCAGGAGCGTGAGCGGGGTGCGGCCCGTCGCCTCGGGCGCCACGGCGGCCTCGAGCGCCGCCAGCGAGCCCTGGATCGGCCCGACGAGTTCCGGCACCATCGGGATCCCCAGGGCCCAGACGAGGAACGGCTCGCTGATGCGGTCGGCGACGGCGCCGGCCGCACGATCGCCGTCCGGCCCTTCCGCGAAGGCGCCGCCCAGGTGACGCAACTGCACCGCGACGAGCGCCGTCCGGTCCCGGTCGCCGGCCACCTCGATCAGCCGGTCGAGCGTCCCGGCGTCCAGGTCCGACAGCAGCATGGCCCAGTCGATGCTCGGCGTCGGCTCGGTCGGCTCTGCCGCGACCTCACCCACCCGTCCGATCGGGACCTCCGCCACCCTCCCGTCCAGCACCGTGCCGGCCGCGCGGATCGGCGCGAGCAAGCGCTCGGCCTCCTCCACAGAACCGAGGAAGGTCGAGGCCACCGTTACGAAGGAACGACCCCGGATCGGCTCGGGGAGGAACGGCACGTCCGGGAAGTGCATGAGCGAAGACCAGAGGGTGAGCTCTCGCGGCGCTGACCGGCTCGCCTCGAGGAACGCGCCCCAGACGGCCCGGGCGTCCTGGATCGGGAACGTCATGCTGCCGCCCACGAGCCCCGCGGCCGGGTGCAGGTCGATCTCCACCCGCGTCACGATCGCGAGGTCACCGCCACCCCCGCGGAGCGCCCACATGAGGTCGGGGTCGCTCTCGTCCGTCACCCAGCGCAGGGTGCCCTCGGCGTCGACCACCTCGGCCGCCCGGAGGCCGTGCGCCGCGTACCCGTGCGCGCGACCGAACCAGGAGAAACCCCCGCCCAGCAGGTACCCGACCATGCTGACGTCCGGGTTGGACCCGACCATCGCGACGAGGCCGGTGCCGTCCAGGGCCGGGAGGAACTCGCCCCATCGCACCCCCGCCCCCACCCGCGCCACCCGGGCCTCGACGTCGACCCACACCTCGTCGAGCGCCGCCGTCCGCAGGAGGACCGCTCCGTCGAGCGCCGTCGTCGCTCCGTGCCCCCGGGGCTGGGCGGTCACGGCGTGCCCGTGCTCCCGCGCCCAGCGCACGGCCGCGGCGACGTCGGCCGCGTCCGCGACCTCGACCACGGCGACGGGCCGCTGCGGCACCGCCACGTTCCACGGGAGGTGGGCGGCGCCCCAGTCGGCGTCGGCCGGGGTGAGGACGCGCCCGCGGACGGCGGCACGCAGGAGGTCGAGGGCGCCGTCGTCGACGCCGGGTGCGGTGGTGGTCATGGTCTTCTCCCCATCGACGAAGGACGGCCGGCGGGCAGGTGCCGAACCGATGGGACCAGCCTGGCCCCGGAACGGAGGTCCCGCCATCCCACCGACGTGGGGTCTCCTCGTGACCAGTCCCCAGATTCGTGGGGTTCCGCGAGGCGCAGATCGCGGAGCACGATGGGAAGGTGACGACCACCCGGGCCGACTCCGTGCGCGGCCGCCTGACCGCCCTCGCCTCCGCCGGCCTCGATGCCGGTGCCTTCGCCCTCGCCGCGGTCGACCTCCTGGCCCGGGCGGTCCCGTTCGAATCGGCGTGCTTCGGCACCGCAGACCCCGAGACCTCCCTCCTGACCGGCTCGTACAAGCGCAACCTGCCCGACCCCCGCGACGCCGAGTTCGCCCAGTTCGAGTACGGGGTTCCGGACATCAACTCCTTCGCCGAGATCAGCCGGCGGCCCGTCCCGGTCGGGGTCCTCGCGCAGGACACCGGAGGACGGCCCGAGGCCAGCACGCGGTGGCGGGAGTTCCTCATGCCGAACTTCGACCTGGGACACGAGTTGCGGGCCTCGATCCGTTCGGACGGTCAGGTCTGGGGCATGCTCAGCCTCTATCGCGCCGCGGGGACCAGCGGATTCAGCCCGGCCGAGGCCGACTTCCTGGCGGGTGTGCTCGGCGCGCTCGAGGCCGGCCTGCGCGCCGGACTCGTGGTGAGCTCCAGCACCGACGGCAGCGACTCCTCGCCCGGCCCCGCGGTGATCGTGATCGGACCCGACGACGCCGTGCGCCAGCTCACGCCGGCGGCCGCGGAGCGCCTCGAGGAGATGGCGGGCACCGGCGGCGGGCACCTCCCGATGTCGATCGTCTCGATCGTCGCCGCCGCGCGGTCGTTCGGCGCCGGTCGGGCGACCTCCGCGCCCCGGGCTCGGGTGCGCACCCGGAGCGGGCGCTGGCTCGTGGTTCACGCGGCACCGCTGGCACTCCCGGGCTCCGACGAGCCCATGAGCGCGCCGGCGCCCGACGTGGTCGTCACCATCGAGCCGGCGCAACCCCGTGAGGTGGTTCCGCTGCTCACCGCCGCCTACGGGCTCACGCGGCGCGAGAACGACGTGGTCCGCCTCGTGCTGACGGGGGCGAGCACGGCGGAGATCAGCCGCCGCCTGCACCTCTCGCCGTACACGGTCCAGGACCACCTCAAGTCGATCTTCGACAAGACCGGGGTGCGGTCGCGGCGCGAGCTCGCGGCGAGCCTGTACGTGGGCCTCCACGCGGCCCGGTCGGCGTAGCGCGGCCCGCGCCGACGCCACGTGGGCGCTGCGGACCGGCAACTCGCCGTCGGAGCGCCCAGAACCGGCTCCGGAGCCCGCTCCGAGGGCACATGCCGGTCCTCGGCGCCCAGGAGGGCGCGGACGCGGGACGAAAGGGCCTGGTCCGGCGGGCGAGGACGTCGTGTCCTGGAGGGTGGCGGCACCGGCGAGGAGGCGCGATGGCAGGCGAGGCGCCCGCGATCCGCACGCGGGACCTGACGAAGTACTACGGGCGACGGCGTCGCGACCGGGGCGTCGACGGCCTCGATCTCGAGGTCCGCGTGGGGGAGGTGTTCGGCTTCCTCGGTCCGAACGGCGCAGGCAAGACCACCACCATCCGCCTGCTCCTGGACCTCCTGCGCCCCACCCGGGGCGCCGCCGAGGTCATGGGTCTGGACACCCGGCGACGCTCGCGCGACGTGCGGCGCCTGCTCGGGTACCTGCCCGGTGACCTCACCTTCGACCCGACGCTGACCGGCGCCCGGGTGATCGACTTCCTCGGCGCGCTCTCCGGTGGGGTGGACCGCGCCTACCTGGCCTCGCTGGTCGAGCGCCTGGACGTGGCGATGGACCGTCGCATCGGCGAGCTCTCCAAGGGCAACCGGCAGAAGCTGGGCATCGTCCAGGCGTTCATGCACCGCCCGCCCGTTCTCCTCCTCGACGAGCCGACGGCCGGCCTGGACCCCCTGGTCCAGCAGGAGTTCGCCGCCCTGGTCCGCGAGACCACGGCGGCCGGTCAGACCGTCTTCCTCTCCTCGCACATCCTCTCCGAGGTCCAGCGCCTGGCCGATCGGGTCGGGGTGATCCGCGAGGGCGCGGTGGTGGCAGTGGATGACGTCGCGGCGCTCATCGAGCGGTCTCCGCGTCACGTGGAGATCACCTTCGCCGCGCCGGTGGACCCCCGCGAGTTCGCCGCCCTGCCCGGGGTGCGCGAGGTCCAGGCCGAGGGCCGATTCCTCCGGTTCACGCTCACCGGGACGGCGGACGCCGTGGTCAAGGCCGCCGCGCGCCACGACGTCGAGGTGTTCGACAGCCGGGAACCCGCCCTCGACGAGGTGTTCCTCGGCCTTTACGCGGGGAACGGCCCCGGCGCAGCGAACGGCCCGGGAGCGGCGGGCGGAGGCGCGCGATGAGGCCCCGCTCGGTGTTCGCCATGGCGCTGTACGACTACCGGCGCGGGATGGTCGGCTGGGGGGCGGGCACCTTCCTCATGGTGGTGCTCATGGCCTCGTTCTTCCCCTCGATCATCGGGATGGAGGGCCTCGACCAGTTGCTGGCGGACTACCCGGAGGCGCTCCTCTCGCTCTTCGGCATGCACGCCGGCCTCGACTTCACGACGGCGATCGGGTACCTCGAGACCGAGATCTTCTCCTTCATCGTCCCGCTGACGATGCTGGGGTTCGGCGTCGCGGTCGGGGCGCGGTTCGTGGCCGGCGAGGAGGAGCGGGGCACGATCGGCCTCACGCTCTCCCGCCCGGTGACACGCACGCGGTTCGTCCTGGAGAAGGCGGCGGCGCTGGCCGTGCTCACGGTGGGGCTGGGTGCCGTCGTCATGGTGGCGCTGCTGCTCGCGGGCCCGGTCTTCGACCTCACGGTGCCGATCGAGAACCTCGCCGCGGTGATGGCCTCCACGACGGCGCTGGCGATCCTCTTCGGGTCCTTGGCCCTCGCGGCGGGCGCGGCGAGCGGCAAGCGCGCCGTCGCGAGCGCAACCGGATGGGGCCTCGGGATCCTCGCGTACCTCTGGAACGGGCTGACACCCCTGGTCGAGGGGCTCACCGAGGTCACGTGGCTGTCCCCGTACGAATGGGCGCTCGGCGAGAGCCCGCTGCGGTCCGGGTTCGACTGGCCCGGGCTCGGCTGGCTGATGCTCGCGGCCACCGCGGCGCTCGCCTTCGCCGTCGCCGCCTACAACCGCCGCGACCTCGCCGGCTGAGCGAGGGCGCACCCCCTCGACCTCACGAACGACAACCCTCGACCTCGCCGTCACCGCTGACGTCGAGTGTTGTCGCCGCCGACGTCGAGGGCGTGGGGCAGGCGGGCTATGCGGCGTCCCCCGTTCCGCGGCGGGCCACTCCGGCCGTGACCGCGCCGGCCAGGACCAGAGCGAGAAGGACGTCTCCGAGCGCTGAGGGAGCGGACGGGACCATGGCCGCCGCAGCGACGATCGCGATGGCCAGCGCCGCAGGAACCACCAGGCGCGTCGCCTCCGAACGGCGGCGGTTCGCCGCGTGCTGGAGCCAGGCGAAGGCCAGGAGCGTGGCCGCGACCGGGATCCCGACGGCCGCGAGCGCCGTCGTGCCGTCCTCGCCGTGGGTCACGAGGTCGAGTTGCGCCTGGACGCCAGCGCCCACCGCCGCGACCGACACGAAGATCACGTAGTGCCCGTAGCCCCAGGCGAATGCCGCACGACGGTTCCTCTCGAGCCCCTCCCGGCCGAGGGAGTCGAAGTAGAGCCACCAGAGCGCGAAGGCGATCGCCAGCGCTGATGCCGCGATCACCACACCCGCGGCGTCGAACGAACCGTCCGCCACGCCGTCGCGCATCCCGACGGCGACCGCCAGGATCGTCTCGCCGATCACGATGATCGTGAACAGCCCGTACCGCTCCGCGATGTGGCCCGCGTGGAAGATGCGATCCGGCGCGGCCGCGACCGCCCACGGCGGGGTGGCGAGTTCGACGGCGAGCGCGAGGGCCCACACGACCCACCGGCCGGGCTCGGGAACGAGCAGCGCCGCAAGCCACACGCCCTGGGCCACCACCGTCCCGGCGGCGTACCGGTAGGCGAAGCGGCGGTGGGCGACGTCGTCGCGTCCGGCACGCAGCCACAGGATCACGAGGGGCAGCCGCATGACGGTATAGGCGATCGTGAAGGGCGCGACGTCACCCGCGAACGCGGCCGGCACGGTCGCCGCGAGCGCCAGTACCCCAGCCATCTGCGCGAGGGTGAGGAGGCGGTGGACCGCGTCGCCGTTGTCGTAGGCGGTGGCGAACCACGTGTGCGACATCCAGGCCCACCACAGGGGGATGAACAGGGTCGCGTAGCGCGCGGCACCGTCGAGGGCGTGCCCGTCCGCGATGGCGTGGTGCAACTCGGCCGCGAGCACGGCGACCGCCACCACGAAGCACAGGTCGAAGAGCAGCTCGAGCGGGGTGGCGACCCGCTCGTGCTCCGTGGGGTCGCGCAGAGTGACCGGGCGCCGGAACGGGGTGGTGACGGACACGGGCTCCCCTTGGGCGTCGTGCGTGCGTTTGTCGTGCGCGTGGTCGTCCGGCCGGCCCTCAGCGCGAGAGCGCGGCCCAGACCAGGTGCGGGGATCGGCCACCCGCCCGGACCATGCGGACCCAGAGCAGCGTCAGGTGCTCCAGGTGGAGCGCCTGGACCAGGCCGCCGACGTCGAGCGGGTCCCAACCGAGATCGGCCGCCAGACCCGCGACCGAGGCCTTCGCCGCGCCGTCGTCTCCCGCGATCGGCATCATGGGGAGCACCGGGCGGCCGTCGCGGACGATGCCGGGGAAGGCGGGATCCTCGAGGTTCTCGTAGCCGTAGACGCTGAAGGCCTTGACCACGCGAGCCCCTGGCGCGAGATCCTGAATCGCTTCGCTGCCCGATCGTTCGCTGCGCAGGCCGTGCGTGAGGCCCCGACCGACCGGGTTCGTGCAGTCGACGAGCACGCGTCCCTCCAGGTCCTCCGCCAGCGGTGGGAGCACGTCACGGGCGGCGGCGAACGGGGTCGCGAGCAGGACGACGTCGGCGCTGCGCACGGCCTCCCGCGGTGTGGCGGTGCGTAGCGCGGGGTTCCGCGCCAGGGCGCGGCGCAGGCTGGACGAGTCGGGGTCATGGACGGCGAGCGTGACCACGTGCCCGGCGGCCTGCAGGCCGTGTGCGAGGGCGGAACCCACCCGACCGTGTCCGATGACGGCGATCTGCACCACGTCCAGCCTCCATTACGTTGCTGCTATGTAACGCCCCAGGCTAGGGCGAGCGGTCGTGTCACACAAGGAGCGGACCTCAGGGACGATCAGCATCCGCGGACCACGCGACACGCCGTCGTGCGACCCCGATTCCGGGCGTGGCGGCGCGCTGATCGTCCCTGGGGTTCGCGCGCGACCCGCTCGGCGTAGCCTCCTCGGGGTGAACGCCGGCCCGGTCCCGCTCCGCTCTGCGACGGACCACGCCGACCCCCGCCCGGGACGACCCCGTGATGCCTCGATCGACGCAGCCGTCCTCGCCGCGGCACAGCGACACCTCGCGGCCGGTGGGCTGGCGGGGCTGTCCGTGGCGGCCGTGGCACAGGAGGCGGGGACCACCCGCCCCGCCGTGTACCGGCGCTGGCCGACCCGACTCGACCTGGCAGTCGCCGCGGTCGCGGCCATGGCCGAGGTGGACCCGCCGCCGATCACCGGCGACCCGTTCACCGACCTCGTGGCCGAACTCGATCACTTCCGCCACTGCATCAGCGAGGCGAACGCCCTACCGCTCGCCGGAGTGATCCTGCAGGGCGTCGACCCGCTCCTGGCCGCCGCCTACCGCGAGCGCCTGGTCCGGCCGCGCCGGGCGCGCCTGCGGGACTGTCTCGATCGGGCGATCGCGGCGGGACTGCTCGCGGCCGATGCCGACATCGACGTCGCCGGCAGCCTGTTCACGGGGTCCTTCTACGCCTTCGCTCTCGGCGGGCGCCCCGTGCCGCCCGATTGGGCCGATCGCGTCGCGCGCCTGGTCTGGCGCGCCTGCGGCGGAGCGCCGCCACCCCCACCCATCGCCGACGTCGAGGGTTCTCGCCGGTGACGTGCCTCCGGGCGGGTCCCACGCGCGGCCCGGCCGCGCGGTGACAGACTCGGGACCAGATCGCCGGCCGCGACCGCGCGGCTCGGACCGCTGAGGAGGGGCCATGGCCGTCCACACCACGCCGCCCGTCGAGCGCCACCGCGTCGAGGCGCACCGTCGTCGAGGCGCGACCCGCATGTGGCTCGCCGCACTCGCCGCGGGCGCCGTCGCTGCCCTCGGGGCCTGCACGCCCCCCGACGGCGGTGGCGCGACGCCGTCGCCCACGTCCAGCGCAAGCGAGACCGCCCCCTCGCAGACCGTGGCCGTCCCCGCCTACTACATGATCGACACGCGAGCCGGACTTCGCCTGGCCCGGGAGACCACCGAGGTGGAGACGGACGACCCTGTCGCCACCGCCGTCGAGCGGATGATCGCCGGGCCCGCGGACCCGGACTACTCGACCACCTGGAACCCCGCCACGCAGGTGCTCGGCATCAGCCGGCAGGGCGAGACGATCGTCGTCAACCTCTCCGAGGACGCGCGCACCGCCAACGTCGGCTCGCCCGGCGCCGCGCTCATGATCCAGCAACTCGTCTACACGGCCACCGACGCCGCCGAAGAAGAATCCGCCCCCGTGCAGCTCCTCATCGAGGGCGAGCCCGCCGGCGAGCTGTGGGGCGCCGTCGTGTGGGACCAACCGGTCGCCCGCGAGGACCCGATGAACGTCCGGATGCTCGTGCAGATCGACTCCCCTGGTGAGGGTGCGGACGTCACCTCCCCCGTCGCGGTGAGCGGGGACGCCGCCGCGTTCGAGGCGAACGTGCCCTGGAAGGTGCTCGACGCCGACGGTGCGGAGGTGCAGGCAGGGAACACCCTCACCTCCGAGGGGCAGACCTTCGCACCGTTCTCGTTCACGGTGGACCTCGAGCCGGGCACGTACACGATCGTCATCACCGAGGACGACCCCTCGGACGGTGCGGGCGGCACCCCGATGTCCGACTCCAAGACCGTGACCGTGTCCTGAGCCGGGAGATCCCCCATCCACCACGTCGCTCACGTCGCGACCGGAAGAAGAAGGAACCATGACCACCGAACGACCCACCCGCACGATCAGCGGGTGGGTGATGCTGCCGGTCACGATCGTCGTCCTGGCGGGCGGGATCGCATTGTTCGTCACCTCGATCGCCCAGGGTGAGAACGACGAGCCGGTCGTCTGGATGCTCCTCGCGTCGATCCTCGTGATCACCGGGGCGATCCTGCTGTTCACCGGGCTGTTCTCGCTCCAGCCGAACGAGGCGCGGGTGCTGGTCCTGTTCGGGTCCTACAAGGGGACCGTGCGGGAGCCCGGCTTCCACTGGGGCAACCCGTTCTACTCGAGCGGCACGATCCAGGCGCACCCCGGCCCCGCGTCGTCGCCCACGCCGCCGGGGGTACCGGAACGCAAGGCACCCAAGGCGGGGCCAGGCCGGATGAAGATCTCGCTGCGCGCCCGCACCTTCCTCACCGACCGCCTCAAGGTCAACGATCGCCGCGGCAACCCCGTGGAGATCGCCGCCGTCGTGGTCTGGCGCGTGGAGGACACGGCGAAGTCGGCGTTCGACGTCGACGCCTACGAGTCCTTCGTATCGATCCAGGCCGAGACCGCGCTACGGCACGTCGCCACGGCGTACCCCTACGACCACGGCGAGGACGACGACGCCGCCGAGATCACCCTGCGCAGCAACGTCGCCGAAGTCTCGGCGGCGCTGCGGGAGGAACTCGGGCACCGCCTGGCGGTCGCCGGTGTATCCGTGGAGGACGCCCGCCTCACGCACCTCGCGTATGCCCCCGAGATCGCCCAGGTCATGCTGCGACGCCAGCAGGCGGAGGCGGTGATCGCGGCGCGGCGGAAGATCGTCCACGGCGCGGTGACCATGGTGGAGATGGCCTTGGCTGAGTTGGGCGAGAAGAACCTCGTGGAGTTCGACGCCGAGCGGCGGGCGGCCATGGTCAGCAACCTCATGGTGGTGCTCTGCGGGGAGGCGGAGGTCTCCCCGGTGATCAACGCCGGGAGCATCCGGGCGTAGGGACCGGTCGTGGTCCTGTCCGCCGGGCTGCTGGTGCACCGGCGCACCGCCTCCGACGAGGTCGAGGTGCTCCTCGTGCACATGGGCGGGCCGTTCTGGGCGCGCAAGGACGCCGGAGCCTGGTCCATCCCCAAGGGGGAGCACGGCCCCGAGGAGGACGCGCGGGCCGCCGCCGCGCGGGAGTTCGAGGAGGAACTCGGGATGCCGCCGCCTCCGGGGGAGGCGATTCCCCTCGGCACGCTGCGGCAGCCGAGCGGCAAGCGGATCACCGCGTTCGCGGTCGAGGGTGACCTGGACGCGAGCGCGATCCGGAGCAACGAGTTCACCCTGGAATGGCCTCGCGGCTCCGGGATCGTGCGGTCCTTCCCGGAGGCGGACCGGGCGGCCTGGTTCGATCTCCGGGAGGCACGAACCAGGCTGGTCGGCGGGCAGGTGCCGTTCCTCGATCGCCTCGTGGAGGCACTTCACCGAGCGGCGGCTCCCGGCGCGGCGGACCTCACGGACGATCGATCTCCCGACACATCGCCAAACGGCCCCGTCACCCGGCGTGTCGAGCCGTCCGGGCCGTCCGATCGTCCCTGAGGTCCGCCGGCCCCTACGGCACCCGGCGCTCCCTGACCGCCTCGACGGCCCGCGCCACCCGCAGCGCCCGGGTCTCGGCTCGCTTGGCACTGACCACGGACCACAGCACCTGCTTGCGGGCGCTCGCGGACATCGCGTCGTAGCCGGCACGGGCGATCGGGTCCCGGGCGAGTGCCTCCCCCAGGTCCGGGGGGACCTCCAGCGCCTCGACGGCGTCGATCGACGTCCACGTGCCGTCGGCCTTCGCCGCCTCGATCACGGCACGTCCGGCCGGCGCCATGAGGCCCGCGGCCTCGAGTCGCGCGATGCGCTCCTTGTTGGTCCGCGCCCAGGTGCTCCCGCGTCGGCGCGGTGAGACGTGGAGCATGGTCCGCTCGTCGTCGAGGCGGCGCAGCACTCCGTCCACCCAGCCGAAGCACAACGCCTCGCAAACCATCTCCTCGTAGGTCACCGTCACCCGACGGGTGGAGCGCTTCGGCGAGACGAACCAGACCCCCGGCGACGTCGCGTGGTGCTCCGCGAGCCACGCCCGCCACTCGGCTCGGTCACCGGGCTCCACCCTCTCGAGGTCATCCAGGCGTGCCATCGCCCGATCATCGCGCCCCCTCCAGCCTGCGTCGATCCCCCCGTGGTGGGACGATCGGCAATGACGGCCCCGAGCGCCGACCGCCGGGCGGGCTGGGCCGCGCGAGGGAGGTCCGCCATGGCCGGGTCCCCGCCGGACCTGCAGGCTCGGATGTCGCGCCTGGCCGCCGGCCGCGACCGCGTGCTCGACGCGACCAAGGCGTTCGCCCTCCTCGTGGTGGTCCTCGCGCATTCGATCGCCTGGGACGTCGGCACTGGCGAGCCCGCCAGCGTGCTCGACCTGCGGCCCGACATCGCCTGGGCCACGTGGACGCTGCAGATACTGCCCCTCTTCTTCGCGGCCGGGGCGGTCACGAACCTGGCGTCCTGGAACCGCGAGCCGCACGCCGGCCCCTTCCTGCGCCGTCGCCTTCTGCGCCTGGGTACCCCGGGCTTGACCTACACGGCGTTCTGGACGGCGCTGCTCCTGCCGCTCGTGCTCGTGGTCCCCCTCGCCGAGGTCGCGGGCAAGTTCCTCTCCCAACTCGTCTGGTTTCTCGGGGTCTACGGCGCCGTGGTCGCGGCGGTGCCGTGGACCGCCCGATGGGCACGTCGCCCGGTGCCCACGCTCGCGCTGTGGCTCGCGGCGATCGCCGTGGTCGACGCCGTGCGCTGGAACCTCTCCCCCACGCTCGGCTGGTTGAACCTGCTCCTGGTGTGGGGCTTCGTCCACCAGGTGGGTTACCACCTCGCGGCGCTTCGGGCCGCGCGCCCCCTGCCCCTGATCGCCGGCGCGTTCGCCGCCGTCGGGGCGGCCGTCGCGCTCGCCGTCCTCGGCCCGTACTCCTCGTCGATGGTGTCCTACGCCGGCGACCCGGAGCCTTCCAACCTGTCTCCGCCCACCCTCGTGGTGGCGCTCTACGGCCTGGGGCTGGTGCTCCTCCTCGCCGCGCTGTGGCCCCTGCTCGCGCGCCTGCTCGCACACGACCACGTCTACCTGGTGGTGGCGGTGTTCGGCTCGCGCGCCGTCGGCATCTACCTCTGGCACATCCCGCTCGTGGCCGCGGCCGCCGGACTCGCCTGGTGGGCCGGCTTCGCCGCGCCGCCCCTGAGCCCGGCCTGGTGGGGCGTCCACGTGGTGGCGTTCGCGCTGGTGGTGACGGGCGCTTGGTTCGTGGCGGGCCTGGCCGCGCGCGCGGACCGGTCCCTACGCCGGTGGGGTGAGGGACGACGACAGCGCACGCCCCCCGTCCTGCCGTTCGCGTTCGCCGTGCCGGTCGCGTTGCTCAGCATCTCCCCGACCGGCTTCGGCACGTGGTGGGGAGCCGGGATGCTCGGGATCCCGTCCTCGAGCGCGGTCAACCTCGCCGTCCTGGCGGTCGCGTGGTGGGCGCTGGCGGTCGGGCGCGACGGCGGCCCTGAGCCCACGGACGGACGCGAGGCCTACGGGCAGGCGACGTCGTAGTCGAGGTCCCCCGAGACGAACTGCGCCATCGTCACGTCCCCGCCGGTCAGCGGCGTCGAGGCGCAGAGCGCGAGGGCGCCGCGCAGGGTCGTGGCGCCGGCGATCCAACTCGGCAGTCCGTTGAGGTTGCTCGGGGAGGGGATGAGCGTGGGGCTCGTCACGGGGCCCACGCCGCCGGTGATGAGGGTCCACTGGTAGGCCGTCGAGTAGACGCCCACGCCCTTGGCTCGGAGCACGTCCCGGAGGTAGTGGGTCATGCCCTCGAGAACGGCCCGGTTCGCGACCGTGTCCGGCTCCCAGCTGTTCATGGTCTCGACGTCGAGCCACCAGAAGTATGAGGCCGGGCTGGGCACGCCGCGCATCGTGGCGTTGTCGTACGCCTTGGCGTAGCCGTACATGAACGCGCAGGCGACGTCGTTGCCGCCCAGGCAGAGACCGTACGGGTTGGCGACGGGTACGGGCGAGGCCTCCGGGTAGAAGTTGGACCTGGGCCACCAGGAACCCGCGAAGCCCGGGTTGGCCGTGTTGACGTACAGGGCGACGCGCGGTTGCGCCGTGCCCCCGACCGATCCGCGCGCCCAGGCGAGTTGTTCCCGGAAGCACGGGTTGGTGGTGTTCGCCTTCCCGTTGTTGACGCCGACGACGGCGAACGCCTGGCCCGTGGGCAACGTCTCGTCGCACTGCGGGAAGGAGACGTCGTTGCCGACCGGCACCACATCGTCCGCAGCCAGGGCCGGGGCCGAGGCGCCGACGAGGACCAGGCCAAGGCCGAGCATGGCCGTGGCCACAACCCGTCCAAGTCTCCTGATCATCCCATCAGGTTAGCCCCCAGGACCGGCCCCCCGCCTGGGCCCGGAGACCGGGACAACGGTGATCGACATCCGTGGGCGGGAGCCACGAGGTCGAGGGGCCGAGGGAGATCAGTTCCGAGGGGGGGTCCGCGCTCGACCGGGGTGGATCAGACGTTGAAGCGGAACTCCACCACGTCGCCGTCGACCATGACGTAGTCCTTGCCCTCGATCCGCACCTTCCCGCGCGCCTTGGCCTCGGCCATGGAACCGGCCTCCACGAGGTCGTCGAAGGCCACCACCTCGGCCTTGATGAAGCCGCGCTGGAAGTCGGTGTGGATCACGCCGGCGGCCTGGGGCGCGGTCCAGCCCTTGTGGATGGTCCACGCGCGCGCCTCCTTCGGCCCGGCGGTGAGGTACGTCTGCAGGCCGAGGGTGTCGAAACCCACGCGCGCCAACTTGTCCAGGCCCGCCTCGTCCTGGCCGGACTCGGCCAGCATCTCGGCGGCCTCCTCGGGTTCGAGCTCCACGAGCTCGGCCTCGAACTTGGCGTCCAGGAAGATCGCCTCGGCGGGGGCGACGAGGGCGCGCAGCTCCGCCTGCCGCGCCGTGTCCGCGAGGCCGGCGTCGTCGGTGTTGAAGACGTAGATGAAGGGCTTCGCGGTCATCAACTGAAGTGCCTCGACCGCCTCGAGGTCGAGCCCGGCCTTCGCCGCGCCCTGGGAGAGCGGGACCCCGGTCTCCAGGATCGCCTGAGCGCGCCGGGCGCCGTCGAGCAGGGCAGGGTCCGTCTTCTTGCCCCGGACCTCCTTCTCCAGGCGCGGGATGGCCTTCTCGAGCGTCTGGAGGTCGGCGAGAGCGAGTTCGGTGGTGATGGTCTCGATGTCGCTGCGCGCGTCCACCTGGCCGTCCACGTGGACCACGTCGCTGTCGGCGAAGTCGCGCGTGACCAGGCAGATCGCGTCCGCCTCGCGGATGTGGGCGAGGAACTTGTTGCCCAGGCCCTCGCCCACGCTGGCCCCGCGCACGATGCCCGCGATGTCGACGAAGGAGACGGTGGCGGGCACGATCCGCTCGCTGCGGAAGATCGTGGCGAGCCGCTCGAGGCGGGGGTCGCGCAGGGGGACCACACCGACGTTCGGCTCGATCGTCGCGAACGGGTAGTTAGCCGCGAGCACGGATGCCCTGGTCAGGGCGTTGAAGAGGGTGGACTTGCCGACGTTGGGCAGCCCGACGATGCCGATGGTGAGGGACACGGGCATCCACTCTAGAGGCGGTTAGCATCCCCGGGTGTCCGGCCGACTCGTGCGCGCGCTCCTGCCGGAGCGCCTGGGGCCGGGCTTCCGGCGGCTGCTCGCCTCCTCGTGGGTGAGCAACCTCGGCGACGGGCTCGCGCTCGCGGCAGGGCCGTTGCTCGTGGCCTCCCTCACCACCGACGCGCGACTGGTGGCCCTCGCCGCCACGGTGCAGTGGATCCCGCCGCTGGCGTTCGGCCTGGCCGCCGGGGTGGTGACCGACCGGGTCGACCGCCGGCGGGTCGTCGTGGCAGTGAACCTGGCCCGGGCGGTGGTGCTCGGGGCGCTCACGTGGGCAGTGGCGGTGGGCGAGGCCCCGATCCCCCTCGTTCTCGCCGCCCTGTTCGTCCTCGGCACGGCGGAGGTGTTCGCGGACAACGCCGCCCAGACCTTCCTGCCGATGCTCGTCGCGCGGGAGGACCTCGCCCTCGGCAACGCGAGGCTCCAGACCGGATTCGTCGTGCTGAACCAGATGGCCGGGCCGCCGCTCGGCGCGGCGCTGTTCGCGCTCGGGGCCGCCGTCCCCTTCGGCGCCCAGTCGGCGTTGGTCCTGCTGGCGGCGGGTGTGGTGGCGAAGGTCCGGCTGCCGGTGCCCACGCGGACGACGGCGCGCCGGAACCCGTGGCACGACGTCGCCGAGGGCGTGCGGTGGGTCCGCCGGCACGCCGCCGTGCGCACGCTCGTCCTGACGATCTTCACGTTCAACATCACGTTCGGCGCGGCGTGGTCCGTGCTGGTCCTGTACTCGAGCGAGCGGTTGGGCCTCGGCGACGTGGGATTCGGCCTTATCACGGCGGTCAGCGCCCTGGGCGGACTCCTGGGTACGGCGTGCTACGGGTGGCTGACCCGGCGGATGGCGTTGGCCACGATCATGCGGGCGGGGCTCGTACTGGAGACGCTCACGCACCTCGCGCTGGCGCTGACCACGAGCGCGGCGGTGGCGATGGCGATCTTCTTCGTGTTCGGCGCGCACGCCTTCGTCTGGAACACCACCTCTGTCACCGTGCGCCAACGCGCGGTGCCGACGCCGCTGCAGGGCCGGGTAGGGAGCGTCAACCTGGTCGGGGTGTTCGGCGGGCTGGTTCTCGGCTCGCTGATCGGCGGTGCGCTCGCCGGGCGCTGGGGGGTGACCGCCCCCTTCTGGTTCGCGTTCGCCGGTTCGGCGGTGTTCCTGCTGCTCATCTGGCGGGAGCAACGCCACATCGCGCACGCGGACGCCGGCCCGGCGCCCGCCGACGGCTGAGGCTCGGTCGGGGCCTCGCCGAGGTCGCGCCGTCCCGTCGACCCCCGCTGCGGCCGCGGCTACGGGTCGATGTCGGTGGGCCGTGGTGGACTGATGCCCATGGAGCCGACCGTCCTTCTCGCCGTTCTGCTGGGCCTCGCCGTGGGCGTGGGTCTCGGCTGGTTCGCTGCCCGCACCCGCACGTCGACCGAGGTCGCGCGGGCGTCCGCCGAGACACGCGCGGCGCACGAGCGGGCGGCCACGCTCGAGGCCGGGCTGGCGCAGCGCCTGGCGGAGGCGGATCGCGCCGCCGCGGAGCGCATCGGCTCCCTCGAGACGTCCTGGTCGCAACGGCTGGCCGACGAGCGGGCGTCCGCCGAGCGGCGCGTGAGCGAGGTCAGGACCCAGTTCGAGCAGCGACTCGCGGACGAACGGGCCGCCAGCGACCGCCGGGAGGCGGCAGCCCGCAGCCAGTTGGAAAAGCAGCTGGCGGAGGAACGTTCGGCTGCGGCGGCGCGCCTCGAAGAACTCCGCAATGACTCCCAGCGGCTCGCGGAGCAGTTCGACAGCCTGTCCCGCCAGGCACTCGCGGCGAACTCCGCGGCGTTTCTCGAGCAGGCCGAGGAGCGGCTCAAGCGCACGCAGTCGGAGGGTGCGGCGGAACTCGCCAAGCGGGAGCAGGCGGTGGCACAACTCGTGGAGCCGCTCTCCCGTGTGCTGGGCGAGGTGAAGGCCGAGGTGGGCGCGGCGGAGAAGGCGCGGCTCAGTGCCCACGGCGCACTGGCCGAGCAGGTGCGCGCGATGCAGGAGTCCTCCGAGCGCCTCCGGGACGAGACGAACCTCCTGGTCACGGCCCTGCGCGCCCCCCAGATCCGAGGTCGGTGGGGCGAGCTCCAGCTCCGCCGGGTCGTCGAGGCGGCCGGGATGGTGGAGCACGTCGACTTCGAGGAGCAGGCGCACCTGACCACGGACGACGGCGTCCTGCGCCCCGACCTGGTGGTCCGGCTACCTGGCGACAAGCAGGTAGTCGTCGACTCCAAGGTTGCCTTCTCGGCCTACCTCGAGGCGATGGAGGCGCGCGACGAGGCGACCCGCGCCAAGCGGCTCGAGGCCCACGCCCGCCACCTGCGCACCCACATCGACTCCCTCGGCTCCAAGGCGTACTGGGAGCACGTCACGGGCACCCCGGAGTTCGTGGTCATGTTCGTGCCGGCGGAGGTGTTCCTGAACGCCGCGCTCGAGCAGGACCCGACGATCCTGGAGCACGCCTTCTCCCGGAACGTCGTGGTCGCGACGCCGGCCACGCTCGTCGCCCTGTTGAGGACGGTCGGCTACACCTGGCGGCAGGAGATGCTTGCGGCCGAGGCGATGCAGGTCCTCACCGTCGGCCGGGAACTACACAAGCGCCTCAGCGTGCTCGGCGGGCACCTGCAGACGCTGGGTCGGCGCCTCAACTCCGCCGTCGAGGCGTACAACACCCTCAACTCCTCGTTGGACCGCAACGTGGTCACCCAGGTGCGCCGCTTCTCCGCGTTGCAGGGGCTCGAGCCGGCCCTCGAGGCAGCGCCCCCGCTCGAGGTGCTCGCCGTGGCCGCCCACAAGGAGGACCTCTATGCGGAGCCGGCGACCGACCCGGTCGCGGGGGACGCCGGATCGGCGGAGACCGTGGACGCCGACCCCGTGGTCAGCGACCTGGTGAGGACCGAACTCGGACGCTCGGCGGCCGCGGCGAAGGCTGCGGCACGCGGCGCCCTGACCGCGAGCCGTTCTGCCGGATAGCCGGCCATCTGCAGGATGGCGGGCATCTGGAGGATGGCTGGCCTCAGGTGGCCGGCCCGCCGGCCATCCGGTCAGGCCGGCTCGACGGCCATCCGGTCAGGCCGGCTCGACGGCCAGCTCGGTCCGCGCGCCGCGCCGCGGGCGCTGCGATCCGAGCCCGGCCGCCTTGAGGCTTGCCCGGAGCTCGCGCGGCAGCGAGAACATGAGGTCCTCCGTCGCTGTGCGCACCTCCTCGACGTCGGTGAAGCCGAGGCCCTGCAACGCGTCGATCACGTCGCGCACGAGGATCTCGGGCACCGACGCCCCGGAGGAGAGCCCGACCGTGAAGGCGCCGTCGAACCACTCGCGGCGAAGCTCGTCCGCCTTGTCCACGCGGTAGGCCGCGCCCGCGCCGGACTCGCGCGCCACCTCGACCAGCCGCACGGAGTTCGAGGAGTTCGCCGAGCCCACCACGATGACGACGTCGCTGCGCGGGGCGATCTTCTTGACCGCCACCTGCCGGTTCTGCGTGGCATAGCAGATGTCGTCGCTCGGCGGGTCCTGCAGGCTCGGGAACCGCTCCCGCAGCCGACGGACGGTCTCCATGGTCTCGTCCACGGAGAGCGTGGTCTGGGACAGCCAGATCACCTTGTCCGGGTCACGAACCACCACGTGATCCACGGCGCCCGGGCCATCGACCAACTGGATGTGCTCGGGCGCCTCGCCCGCCGTTCCCTCCACCTCCTCGTGGCCCTCGTGACCGATGAGCAGGATGTCGTAGTCCTCCGAGGCGAACCGGACCGCCTCCTTGTGCACCTTGGTCACCAGGGGACACGTGGCGTCGATGGTCTCGAGGCGCCGAGCCGCGGCCTCCGCGTGGACGGCGGGTGACACCCCGTGCGCCGAGAAGATCACCCGGGCGCCCTCAGGCACCTCGTCGGCCTCCTCGACGAAGATCGCGCCGCGCGCCGCCAGGGTCTGGACCACGAACTTGTTGTGCACGATCTCCTTGCGCACGTACACGGGGGCGCCGAAGTGCTCGAGGGCCTGCTCCACCGCCTCGACGGCGCGGTCCACGCCCGCGCAGTAGCCGCGAGGGGCCGCGAGCAGGATCTTCTTGGGGGTGTCGCTCACGCCTCCATCGTACGGGGCGAGCCTCGACGGCCTCCCGATCGCCCGATCCCTGGCGCCGCACCCCCGGATGAGCGGACCGGCGGCGTGCGGGAGGATGGCCCCGATGAGCACCACCGCGCCCCGTGAGCTGCCCGCGCGGGCGCTCGAGACCACGGCCGAGCGGCCGTGGCCCGTCCGGGTGCTGTCCACGAAGATCACCCAGTACATCGACCGCATGGCCCCCGTCTGGGTCGAGGGCCAGGTGGTGGAGCTCAACCGCCGGGCAGGCCTGTGCTTCCTCACCCTCCGTGACACCGACGCCGACTTCTCGCTCCCGGTGAGCGTCCCGGCCCGCGTGCTGGCCGCCGTCGAGAGCCCGCTCACCGACGGCGCGCACGTGGTGGTCCACGCCAGACCGACGTTCTGGCCCAAGCGCGGCACGTTCCAGCTCGCCGCCGATGACCTCCGCCCGGTGGGCCTCGGCGAACTCCTCGCCCGGATCGAGCACCTGAAACGGGTGCTGGCCGCGGAGGGCCTGTTCGACGCCGCCCGCAAGGTCCCGCTTCCGTTCCTGCCCGGCGTCGTGGGGCTCGTGTGCGGCCGGGACTCCAAGGCCGAGCACGACGTCGTGGTCAACGCCCGCGCGCGCTGGCCGGCCGTCTCCTTCGAGGTCCGCGAGGTCGCCGTCCAGGGAGTGGCGGCCGTCGCCCAGGTGGGCGCCGCGATCGCGGACCTCGACGCCGACCCGCGCGTGGACGTGATCGTCGTGGCCAGGGGCGGTGGTTCGGTCGAGGACCTGCTGCCCTTCAGCAACGAGGCGCTCGTGCGCGTGGCCGCCGCCTGCCGGACGCCGCTGGTCTCCGCGATCGGCCACGAGACGGACACCCCCCTCCTGGACCTCGTGGCCGACTACCGCGCCTCCACGCCCACGGACGCGGCCAAGCGGATCGTCCCGGACGTCGCGGAGGAACGGGCGCGCGTGCTGCACGCGCTCGGGCGGGCTCGCGCGTCGATCACCCACCTCCTGGCCCGCGAGCAGGCGGGGCTGGACGCCGCGCGGTCGCGTCCCGTGCTCGCCGCACCGCTCACCCTCGTGGAATCGCGCGAGCGCGACGTCCGCGCCGCCGGCGACGCCGCCCGCAGGGCCCTGCAGACCCGCCTCGACCGCGCGTCGGCCGAGGTCGGGCAGCTGACGGCTCAGGTCCGGGCGCTGTCCCCGGCAGCAACCCTGGACCGTGGCTACGCCGTGGTGCAGCGGTCCGACGGCGCCGTCGTCCGCAGCCCCGCGGACGTCTCCGCCGGCGATTCGCTGCGCGTCCGGCTGGCGCACGGCGAGATCGGCGCGCGCGTCACAGCGCCGGACGGGCCCCCACCCGAACCGACGCCGTCGGCCGGTCCGGACGCCGCGACGTCGGCCCCGCACACGACCGAGGCGTGAGCCGCTGACGACCTGCACCGCCGTGCGATTGACTACTCCCGTGCCCCCCACGACGCCGCCCGCTCGCACCGACGCGAACGCCGACGTCGCCACGCTCACCTATGAACAGGCCCGCGACGAACTCGTCGCCGTCGTCGCCCGGCTCGAGGCCGGGGGCAGCGGTCTCGAGGAGTCGCTCGCCCTGTGGGAGCGCGGGGAGGCCCTCGCCGCCCGCTGCCAGGAATGGCTCGACGGCGCCCGGGAACGCCTGGCCCGGGTCCGCGCCGCGGACGCCCCGTCCGGCCCGAACGAGTAAGGACATCCGATGAACATCCCGACCGCCCTCGTCGTGGGCGAAGCTCTCATCGACGTCGTCCGCCGCAGCGACGGCAGCGGTGGCGAACACCCGGGCGGCAGCCCGATGAACGTCGCGATCACGCTCGGCCGGCTCGGGCGGCGCGTGGACCTCCTCACGTGGTTCGGCAAGGACCCGCGCGGCGACGTCATCCTCAACCACCTGGGCGCCTCCCGCGTCACCGTCCTGCCCGGCAGCGATGTCGCGCCGGCCACGTCCGTCGCGATCGCCACGGTGGACGACGACGGCGTCGCGTCCTACGAGTTCGACCTCACCTGGGAGGTCTCCCCGGGCTGGGAGGTGGAGGTCGGCGACCCGGTGGTGGTGCACACCGGATCGATCGCCGCCGTCCTCCCGCCGGGCGGCGCGGACGTGCTCGCCCTCCTGCGCGCCAAGCACGCGACGTCGACCATCACCTACGACCCCAACCTCCGCCCGGCGCTCATGGGCTCACCGGAGCAGGTGAAACCGCAGGTGGAGGCGCTCATCGCGACGTCGGACGTGGTGAAGGTGAGCGACGAGGACCTCGCCTGGATGTTCCCCGGCGCGGACCCGGCCCAGATCGCGCACGAGTGGCTGGGCCTGGGCCCGTCGCTCGTGGTGGTGACCCACGGAGGCGAGGGGGCGTTCGCGGTCACCCGGAGCGGTGAGACGGTGCGGGTCGCGGCACCTCGGGTGACGGTCGCGGACACCGTGGGCGCGGGCGACTCGTTCATGGGCGGGCTGATCGACGGCCTGTGGTCGGCCGGGTTGCTGGGAGCGCAGCAGCGGCAGGCGCTCGCCGAGGTGCCCATCGAGACCGTGCGCGAGGTGCTGGAGCGGTGCGTGCGCATCGCGGCCATTACTGTGTCGCGGGCGGGGGCCAACCCGCCGTGGTCCGAGGAACTGGAGGCCTGAATGGCGCGACCCACCACACCTGCGGAGGCCTGGGCTGCACTCCGAGCCGGCAACGACCGCTTCGTCCGCGGCGCGATGGAGCACCCGTCGCAGGACGCGTACCGGCGCAGCGAGGTCGCGGCGGCGCAGTACCCGTTCGCGGTGATCTTCGGCTGCTCGGACTCCCGTGTGGCCGCGGAGATCATCTTTGACCAGGGCCTCGGGGACATCTTCGTGGTCCGGACCGCGGGGCACGTCGTGGACACCACCGTGGTCGGCTCGATCGAGTACGGCGTGGACGTGCTCGGGGCCAGCCTGGTGGTGGTCCTCGGGCACGACCGGTGCGGCGCCGTGGCCGCGGCAAACGAGGCGCTGGTGACCGGGGTGATGCCGCAGGGCTTCGTGCGGGCGATCGTCGACCGCGTGATCCCGAGCATCGTCACACGCCCGGAGGAAGGGGCCGACGGCGACGTCCACATCGCCGAGAAGGCCGTCCTCCTGCGCGAGCACGTCCGGAGCACGGTCCAGATGATCCGCAGCTACTCCGCCTCCCTCGCGGCGGCGATCGAGGAGGGGCGCTGCGCCGTCGTCGGCCTGGAGTACGCGCTCGAGGACGGGCAGGTGCACGTGGTCGAGGCGCTGGGCGAGATCGAACCCCACTGACCTCCTCCGCCCACCTTCTCCGCCCACCGTCTCCGCCCCACCTTCTCGCCGAACACGTGGTGAGTCGTGCCATGCAGGCTCATGGGACGACCAACCACGCGTTCGGCGAGGTGGATGAGGCCGGGGGCGAGGCGGCGGCTCGGAGTGGGGGTCGGGAGTCAAGTCAGGAGTCAGGTCAGGCCTCGACGCCCTCGAGCAGTTCGGTGACGAGCGCCGCCACCGGCGAGCGCTCCGAGCGCGTGAGCGTGACGTGCGCGAACAGCGGGTGGCCCTTGAGCGCCTCGATCACGGCGGCGACGCCGTCGTGCCGGCCCACCCGGAGGTTGTCCCGCTGGGCGACGTCGTGCGTGAGCACCACCCGGGAGTTCTGCCCGATCCGGGAGAGCACGGTGAGCAGGACGTTGCGCTCCAGGGATTGCGCCTCGTCCACGATCACGAACGAGTCGTGGAGCGAGCGGCCGCGGATGTGGGTGAGCGGCAGCACCTCGAGCATGCCGCGCGCGAGCACCTCCTCCACCACCTCTCGCGCGACGAGCGCCCCGAGGGTGTCGAATACCGCCTGCCCCCAGGGGTTCATCTTCTCGGCCTCGTTGCCCGGCAGGTAGCCGAGGTCCTGCCCGCCCACCGCGTAGATCGGCCGGAACACCACGACCTTGCGGTGCTCCCCCCGCTCCAGCACGGCGTCGAGGCCCGCGCACAGCGCGAGCGCGGACTTGCCCGTGCCGGCGCGGCCGCCCAGCGAGACGATCCCGATCTCGCGGTCCAGCAGCAGGTCGATGGCGATGCGCTGCTCGGCGCTGCGCCCGTGCACCCCGAAGACGTCGCGGTCGCCTCGCACCAGCGCCACCTGCTTGTCGGCCGTGATGCGCCCGAGCGCCGAGCCGCGCGCCGAGTGCAGGATCAGCCCGGTGTGGCACGGCAGGCCGCGCAGGTCGGAGGCCAGGTCCAGGTCGGCGAGCGGGAGCCGCTCGTGCTGCCACAGGTCCGCCATCTCCGCGGCCGTGAGCGTGCGCTCGGCGACGCCGGTCCAGCCGGAGTCGACGGCGAGCAGCGCCCGGTACTCCTCGGCGTGCAGGCCCACCGCGGAGGCCTTGAGCCGCATCGGCAGGTCCTTGGACACCACGGTCACCGTCCGGCCCTCGGCGGCCAGGTTGGCCGCCACGGAGAGGATGCGGGTGTCGTTGTCGCCCAACCGCAGGCCGGAGGGCAGGACGTTCGGGTCGGAGTGGTTCAGCTCCACCCGCAGCGTGCCGCCGTCGTCCCCGATCTCCACCGGGGTGTCCAGGCGCCCGTTCGCGATGCGCAGGTCGTCCAGCAGGCGCAGGGCGCTGCGCGCGAAGTAGCCGAGTTCGGCGTGGTGGCGTTTGCCCTCGAGCTCCGTGAGGACCACCACGGGGAGGACGACGTCGTGCTCGGCGAAGCGGAAGATGGCGCGCGGGTCGGAGAGCAGCACCGAGGTGTCGAGCACGTACGTGAGCCGCCCCCCACCGCCCCCGTCAGCCCGCCTCGCGGCGTCGTGGTCTCCTGCGGCCTGTGCTGACTGCTGGGCGGCGATGCTCACGCGTGCGGGCTCCCTCCGGCGCTATCGCGCCGCTGGCCGTCGCGTCCCCCGCCGGTCGCCCGGCGGGTGCGACACGGGGTGGCGGTCGGCCGGCGCGAGGCCGGTCGAGGCCCCCTCCCCGGAGCGAGTGCGCTCCATCGGCTGGCCTCCCGGAGGACGGCTGGTGCGCCGTCCCTCGGACCCGACGCTACGACGACGGCGCCCCGCGCCGGCCGCGGACACGCCGCCGCGGCGTAACGGTCAGGTGAACGTTGGGCGCCGATCTCGCCGCGCGGGGCCCGTAGAGCCCGGCGACGTCATCTCCCCATGCGCCGCTCGCGCGCGGCGTACGAGCGCAGTGCGCGAAGGAAGTCCACCCGCCGGAAGTCCGGCCAGTAGGCCTCGCAGAAGTAGAACTCGCTGTGCACGCTCTGCCACAGGAGGAAGCCGCCGAGCCGCTGCTCGCCCGAGGTGCGGATCACGAGGTCGGGGTCCGGCTGGCCCTTGGTGTAGAGGTGCTCGGCGATGTGCTCCACGGTGAGGATCTGGGCCAGTTCCTCCAGGCCCGTGCCCGCCTCGGCGTGCTCCTTGAGCAGGCTCCGGACGGCGTCGGCGATCTCCTGCCGGCCGCCGTACCCCACGGCGACGTTGACGTGAAGCCCGTCGACGCCGGCCGTGCGGTCCTCCGCGGCGCGCAGCCTCCCGGCCACGTCCTGCGGCAGCAGGTCGAGGGCGCCCACCACGCGCACGCGCCACCGCCCCGCGCAGGCGAGGGAGTCGACGGCGTCGGCGATGATCCCCAGCAGCTCCGTCACCTCCCCGGGATCCCGGTTGAGGTTGTCGGTGGAGAGCATCCACAGCGTGACGATCTGGACGCCGACCTCCTCGCACCAGCCGAGGAGCTCCGCGATCTTGTCGGCGCCGCGTCGGTGACCGGTGGACGGGTCTCTGCCCACGGAGCGCGCCCAGCGCCGGTTGCCGTCGAGGATGACGCCGATGTGCCGGGGCACGTCAGAGGCCTTGAGCGAGGACGCGAGGCGACGCTCGTACAGCCCGTAGAGCACGGCGGGGGGGCGCATGGCGGCGGGGTTCTCCCGGGGTCGGAGGGTGTGACTCACGCTACTCCCGGACCGTCGGTCTCGATGGTTACGCCAGCGTAGGTTACGCTTGCGTAGGTACAAATCCGGGCAGGACGCGGGAGGATGGGCGCATGGCTCGAACGAGGCACGGCGACAGCCCGTCCGCGGTGGGACGATCGCACGATCCCGACGGCGCACGCTCCCCCAAGGCTGCAGCGACGGGGGTGAAGCCGCACCTGCGCGGCTGGATCCACGCCGGGATGGCGCCGATCGCCGCGATCGCCGGTGTGGTCCTCGTCGCGCTCGCCCCGACCCCCGCGGCACGGTGGAGCACCCTCGTGTTCGCCCTCGCCACCACGCTCCTGTTCACGGCGAGTGCGTTCTACCACCGCGGCAAGTGGTCACCCCGCACCACGGCGGCCCTGCGGCGGCTGGACCACTCCAACATCTTCCTGGTGATCGCGGGGAGCTACACGCCGCTGGCCGTGCTCCTGCTGGAGCCGTCGCAGGCGAAGGTGCTGCTCATCGTCGTCTGGATCGGCGCCCTGGCCGGCATCCTCGCCCGCATCTTCTGGCTCGGTGCCCCCCGGTGGTTCTACGTCCCCGTGTACGTCGCCCTGGGGTGGGTGGCCGTCTTCAACCTCCCCGCGTTCTGGGCGACGGGCGCCCACGCGATCGTCTGGTGGGTCGCCATCGGTGGCCTCGCGTACACGCTCGGCGCCGTGGTGTACGCGCTCAAGCGCCCCAACCCGAGCCCCCGCTGGTTCGGCTTCCACGAGGTCTTCCACGTGCTGACGGTGGTGGGGTACGTCAGCCACTACATCGCGGTGAGCCTCGCCTCGGCGTCGGCAGCCTGACCGCGGGCTCCTTGCCGCTTCCTCCGGGGGCGAGCGCGCTCGGCCCGTAGAGTCGTGACCGGACGACGGCGGTCGCGACGCGGGGAGGACCGATGACCACACTCGAGGAACGGGCCTGGAAGACGCCGCCGTGGGAGTCCCTGCGCGCCGGCCCCGGGTTCCGGCTCGCCGACGTCGACCGAGCGTCCACCCCCGGCTGGCACGGCTCCAAGAAGGACGCCGAGGAGCTCCTCGCCCACCTCGGCTCCGAGATGTCCGAGCTCCAGGAGCGCCTCTTCGCCCGGGGCCGCAAGGGAGATCAACGCTCGGTCCTGCTGGTGCTCCAGGGCCTGGACACCGCCGGCAAGGGCGGCATCGCGCGCCACGTCATCGGCATGGTGGACCCCCAGGGCGTGGTCATCCGCAACTTCGGCCCGCCGTCCTTGGAGGAGCGCGAGCACCACTTCCTGTGGCGCATCCACCGCGCCCTCCCGGGCGCCGGGCGCATCGGCGTCTTCGACCGCTCGCACTACGAGGACGTCCTCGTGGTGCGCGTCGAAGGTCTCGTCCCCGAGGCGACGTGGCAGGCGCGGTACGCCGAGATCAACGGGTTCGAGGAGGACGTGGTCGCGGGCGGGACCACCATCATCAAGTGCGCCCTCATGGTCTCCCACGAGGAGCAGGGCGCCCGTCTCCTCGAGCGCCTGGACCGACCCGAGAAGCACTGGAAGTACAACCCGAACGACCTGCCCACGCGCCTGCGGTGGGACGACTACCAGGAGGCCTACCAGGCCGTCTTCGATCGGACGTCCACGCCGGAGGCCCCCTGGTACGTGATCCCCGCGAACCACAAGTGGTACGCGCGGCTCGCCGTCGCCGAACTCCTCACCGAGGCGCTGCGCCGGATGTCGCTCGAGTGGCCGCCCGCTGACTTCAACGTGGACGCCGAACGCGCCAAGTTGGCGGCCACGATGGTGACGCCGAGCCGGCGCAGCGTGCAGGCAGAGGACGAGGACCTCGAGCACGCCGAGCTCGCCGGCATCGACGTGCCCGCCGAGGGTGGGCCGCCGGCCGTCCCGTCCCAGAAGGCGAACGGCAAGGGCAAGGGCAAGGACGGCAACGGCAAGAAGAGGCCCTGACGCGGCGCGCCCGGCCTCGCGGGCGCCGTCGGACGCGCCGGACAGGACGCGCGGACCGGACGCGGGTGAACCGTTCGGGCGGAGCCCTCAGGCGAGCGGGACGACGGCGTACCGCCGGTGGCGCAGCACCGGCACCCGCTCGCGGGCCGCGGCCACGGCGGCCGGATCGAGGTTCGCCAGGAGGATCTCCTCCCCCTCCTCCGGCGCCTCCGCGAGGACTTCGCCGAGGGGGTCGACGACGGCGCTGTGCCCCGTGCGCCCCGGCCCGCTCTGGCTAGCCAGCAGCAGGTAGGCCGTGTTCTCGATCGCCCGCGCCCGGGCCAGGACGCCGAGTTGCCCGGCCTTGCCCGGACCGTTCGCCCAGGCGGCGATGGCCACGAGCACCTGCGCCCCGGCGTCAGCCAGGCGCCGCGCCGACTCGGGGAAGCGCAGGTCGTAGCACGTGAGGACCCCGGCGCGCAGCCCGTCGACGTCGATCACGAGAGGTTCGGCGTCGGGCGCCCCGGGCGCGAGCGCGTCGGACTCCCGCCAGCCGAAGGCGTCGAAGAGGTGGACCTTCGCGTAGGAGCCGAGCAGGGCGCCGTCGGGGCCGACGGCGAGCGCGAGGTTCACCGCCCGCGGGTCGGTCCCGCCATGCGGCGCGACGACGCCGACCACCACGCTCACCCCCGCGCGGCGCGCCGCCTCCCGCACCGCGGTGACGAACGGTCCGTCCAGGGGCTCGACCAGGTCGGGCCCGGGCACCGGCGCCCACCCGCTCGCGTACTCCGGCAGCACCACCAGGCGCGCACCGGCGTCGGCGGCTCGCCCGATCGCGGCGACGGCACTCTCGCGCGCCGTCTCCCGGTCTCCCCCGGCGTCCACCTGGACGACGGCGACGCCCGTCACCTCGGGTCCGCGGCGTCGTCGTCGGCAGCCCCGGTGTGCAGCGCCGGGGCCTCCCCGGCGGACGGGACGGGTGCCGCGGCTCGTGCCTCTTCCTCGCGCCGCTGTGCGGCGCGCACGTCCACCCGGCGGATCTGCTTGAGGAGCGAGCGGTACAGGAGCCACGCGGCGAGCGCGAGGAGGAAGAAGACGAGGAAGCCCTCGATGCCGGGCGTGACCACGCTCGGGTCCAGGTCCGGGGTGGGAGTCTCGGCGAACGGGACGATGGAACCGAACGGGACGGTGGAACCGAACGGGGCAAGGGCTGCGAATGGGCCGATCAGTGACGTCACGTGGCGCTGCTCCTCCCGGGGCCGGCCGACTGCCCGGCCGGACGCCCGACCAGGGTAACGCCGGCTCGTCGGGCGCCGTGACGGGAGAGAATGGCCCGGTGGAGCCCGCACCCCGGCAGCGAGTCGACGACGAGGAGACCCTCGAGGAGAGGTACGGCCGAGGCCCCGACGCCGGGCAGCGACGCCGCCGAACGGTGGCGATCGCCGTCGTCGTCGCCGTCCTGGGACTGGCCACCGTGATCTGGCTCGCCATCGGCGCGTTCTCGGTGCCGGTCCGCACGATGGACCGGGGTTTCGACATCGTCGACGACACCGCGATCGACGTCACCTTCGTGGTGGTCAAGGACGCCGGCGCCACCGTCACGTGCCGGGTGCACGCGCTCAACCCCTCGTTCGCCGAGGTCGGCGTGAAGGACCTGCTGGTCGGGCCGGCCGAGGACGCGGCGGTGCAGGTGACCACGCGCGTCGCGACGTCGGAACTCGCCACCACCGGTCTGGTGCAGTGGTGCGAAGTGGTCGAGCCCTGACCGGGCGCTGCCCCCTCGCGCCGGCCTCACGCTCTCCGGGCGCGGCGGGGGTGGCGGTAGCCGGTTTGCTATCGTCGTGCGTTCGGGCCGCGCCGGATGCGCCACGTCGCGCTGCGGCCGCCCGGGGAGTCGGCCGATCGCTCGGCCGCGAGAACACCCGCTCGCTCGCCCCTGCCGAGCGCGAGCGAACCGCAGACCCGCGACGGTCCGTCCCCGACCGACCAGCGCGCACAGACGAGGAGGCACCGTGTCCGAGACCACCTGGCTCACCCAAGAGGCCTACGACCGCCTGAAGTCCGAGCACGAGTACCTCACCGGGCCCGGGCGATCCGAGTTGGCGGCGAAGATCGACGAGGCCCGCTCCGAAGGTGACCTCAAGGAGAACGCCGGGTACCACGCCGCGCGCGAGGAGCAGGCCAAGCAGGAGGCGCGCATCCGCCAGCTCGCCGCGATCCTGCGGACGGCGCAGGTGGGCGAGGCACCCGCGGACGACGGCGTCGTCGAGTCCGGCATGGTGATCACCGCGCTCGTGGGCGGGGAGGAGATGACGTTCCTGCTCGGCTCGCGCGAGGTGGCCGGGGGTACGGACCTCGACGTCTTCTCCGAGAAGTCTCCGCTCGGCGCCGCGATCCTCGGGAAGTCGGCGGGTGACAGCGCGGCCTACCAGGCTCCGAACGGCCGCACCATCGACGTGAAGATCCTCCACGCGAAGCCGTTCAGCGCCTGAGGGCCTGCCCGCCCGGCACCCCGGTCCCTCCGCTCCCCGCCGCTCGCGCCACGTGGGCTATGGCTCCCTGACGTCGTAGCCCGCCTGGTGCAGCCGCTCGAGCACGGCGGCGCAGTGATCGGCACCCTTGGTCTCGATCTCCGCCTCGATCTCCACCTCGCCCACGAGGAGGTGCACGCCCGTGCGCACGTGGGCGATCGAGACCACGTTCGAGCCCGCCGCGGCCAGGTGGCTCAGCAGCGTGGCGAGCGATCCGGGCCGGTCGGGGATCCGCACGCGCAGGAAGAGGTAGCGCCCGGCACCGGACAGGCCGTGGCGCAGCACGGCGAGCAGCAGGATCGGGTCAACGTTGCCGCCGGAGAGCACCACCATCACGGGCGGCTCGAACGCCCGCGGGGAGTCCAGGATCGCCGCGACGCCCACCGCCCCCGCGGGTTCGACCACGAGTTTCGAGCGCTCCGCCATGGCGAGCAGGCCGCGGGAGATGAGTTCCTCGCTCACGGTGCGCACCTCGGCGACGTGGTCGCGGATCAGCGCAAACGGCACCTCGCCGGGGCGCCCGACCGCGATCCCGTCGGCCACCGTGCTCATCCGCGAGAGCGGCACCGGGTGACCCGCCGCGAGCGACGCCGGGTACGCCGCGGCGCCCTCGGCCTGCACGCCGATCACCCGGACGCCGTCGTCCCGGCCACGCACCGCGCACGCGATCCCGGCCAGCAGCCCGCCACCGCCGAGCGGAACGATGATCGTGCGGACGTCCGGGACCCGGTCGAGGACCTCAAGGCCGATCGTGCCCTGCCCCGCCACCACGTCGGGGTGGTCGAACGGATGGATGAGCACGCGGCCGGTGCGCTCGGACACGGCACGCGCCTCACGGAGCGCCTCGTCCACGGTGGCGCCCCAGAGCCGGACCTCGGCGCCGTAGTTCCGCGTGGCCTCCACCTTGGGCAGCGCGGCGTCGGCCGGCATGTAGACGACGGCGGACACGCCGAGCATCCGTGCCGCGAGCGCCACCCCCTGGGCGTGGTTCCCCGCGCTCGCCGCGACGACGCCGCGGCGTCGTTCGGCGTCGCTCAGCCGGGACATCCGCAGGTAGGCGCCTCGGATCTTGAACGACCCGGTGCGCTGGAGGTTCTCGCACTTGAGGTGCACCGGCCCGCCGACCAGTTGGGAGAGCGCCCGGCTGTACTCCACCGGGGTGTCGAAGGCGATCCCCGCCAGCACGCGCCGGGCCTCGACGATGGCTTCCGGCGTGACCGCGTCCGTCACGGGTGTCCCCTCTCGACGTGCCCGCGGCCAGCCTGGCGGGTCCGGCGGCGCCTGTCCACGGATACGACGCCCGCGGGCCACGCGGGCCGGGGAACACGACCGCGCCGCCGACGCGTTGGACAGGGCACGGGACGACGCCGCCGACGACGGCGCGCTGGATGGTGAGGACGACGATGCTGGGTTCACTGCTCGGAACGCGGATGGTCAGCCCCGAACGGGCGCTGCGAGGCCGCGACCACTACCTGTTCGACATCCCGGACCGGCACACCGTGCTCCGCACGCCGCTGCGCGCGCCGTGGCCGGAGGGGACCGCCGTCCTCACCCTCGGCATGGGCTGCTTCTGGGGCGCCGAGCGCGCCATGTGGCGCCTTCCCGGCGTGGTGACCACCGCCGTCGGCTACCAGGGCGGATACACCCCGCACCCGACCTACGACGAGGTGTGCACCGGGCTGACGGGGCACACCGAGGCCGTCCTCGTGGCCTACGACCCCCGGGTGCTCACGCACGAGGACCTGCTCCGCGCGTTCTGGACCGCCCACGACCCCACCCAGGGCTTCCGTCAGGGCAACGACCGGGGCACGCAGTACCGCTCGGCGGTCTACCCGTCCACCCCCGAGCAAGCCGCCGCCGTCGAGGCGACGCGCGAGGCGTACCAGGAGGCGCTCCGCGCCGCCGGCTACGGGCGGATCACCACCGAGGTGCGCCCTGCGAGCGACGCCGGGGCGTTCTACTACGCCGAGGGCTACCACCAGCAGTACCTGGACAAGAACCCGCGCGGCTACTGCGGGCTGGGCGGGACGGGCGTGGCCTGCCCCGTTGGCCTGGGTGCCTGACGCCACCGCCACGACCCTGCTGACGCCACCGCCGCTCCGCTCACGCCACCGCCACACTTGCGAGGTAGTCGGTTCGACGCGAGGTCGTTGGTTCAGAACGACGATCTCGCGTCGAACCGACTACCTGGCCATAGTCGGGACCTACTCGACCCCGACCACGTCCACCACGAAGACCAACGTGTCCGAGCCGCGGATGCCGGCCTGCGGGACGCCGCGCGGGCCGTAGCCCTCGTGGGGCGGAATCGACAGCAGCACGCGAGAGCCGATCGCCTGGCCCACGAGCCCGGAGTCCCAGCCGGAGATGACCGCGCCCACGCCGATGGGGAAGGAGATCGTGGACCGCCGGTCGTAGGAGTTGTCGAAGACGTGGCCGCCCCACGTCTGGCCGAGGTAGTGGACCACGATCGAGTCGCCGGCCTCGACGAGCGGGCCGTCGCCCGGCTCGAGCACGGCGACCTCCAGCTCCTCGGGCGCCGGAGTCGCGGGGAAGGTGAGGACCGGCTTCTCGCCGAAGGAACCACTCGCGGTGGGCAGGGGTGCGCTCATGGGGCACCACCTTAGGCGTAGGCCGCGCGCGTGCCGCACCGCACCGCACGGGACCGCGGACGACGTCGACGACGGCGCGCCCCGCCTCCGACACCCCGCGGGTCACGCCTCGACGAGGCCCCGCGCAGGGTCAGACGTCGAAGGCCTTCGCCTGGGCGATCCAGTCCTCGCACTCGGCAACGGAGAGCCCGATCACCGGGCCGTGGCGGGTCTCGATCATCTCCTTCAGGTGCTCGGCGTTCCGGTGCCGAAGTTCCTTGATCGAGTCCACGCCGATGCTCTTGAGCATCTCCGCGTACTTCGGCCCGATGCCCTTGATCTTCGCGAGGTCGTTTTCCACGTGCGCCATTGCACTCTCCCTCAGGTGTCGGCCCATGCCGGACGCCGCCATGGTATGCCCGACGCCGCGGGTGCACGAGGAATCCAACGCGACGACGGCGCCCCTTCCGTACCGGGAAGGGGCGCCGTCGTGGTGCGCTGCCGAGCGGGACTACTGGCGGAAGATCGCGAGCAGGCGCAGGAACTCGAGGTAGAGCCAGACCAGCGTGACCGTGATCCCGAAGGCGGCGGACCAGGCGTACCGGCGCGGCACACCGGCCTCGACGCCGCGCTTGACGGCGTCGAAGTCCATCACGAGGCACCAGGCGGCCAGGAAGACGGCCACGGCGCCGATCAGGAGGCCCAGCGGGATGCCCATGATGGTCGCGCCGCGTAGGCCCCACGGGTCGTCGACGGCGCCGAAGACCATGAGGAGCACGTTGACGAGGGAGAACACCGCGTACCCGATGAGGGCGATGAGCAGGATCCGGGTGGACTTCGGGGTGACGCGCACCTTGCCGCTCGTGAAGAGGGCAAGCGTGACGGCGAACGTCGCGAAGGTCGCGAGCACGGCCTGGAGCACGATGCCGCCGTAGTTGGCCTCGAAGACCCAGGAGATCCCGCCGAGGAAGAGACCCTCGAAGAGGGCGTACCCGGCGATGAGGCCCGGGCTCGGCTCACGCTTGAACGCGTTGACCAACCCCAGGACCAGGCCGCCGATCACGCCGACCGTCATCACGAGCACGTTGCCCGGGAACACGAACCACGCCACCGCGGCGCTCGTGATCACCAGGGCGAGCATGCCCGCGGTCTTGATGATCACGTCGTCGTAGGTGAGGCGGCCGGCCTGGACGGCGCTCGCCGACGGAGCCGCGAAGGTCTCCTCGAGCTGCGCGACCTGCTGGGCGCTCACGGCGGGCTGGTAGGTGCCGGCGCCCGCGCCCTGCCGGTTCTTCTTGGGGTCGGAGAAGTAGGGGGAGTTCTCGAATACAGGGTTGCTCATGCTTCCTCCTGGTCGCGGCGACCGATCCACGTCCGGGACCGGTCCGGTGTCGCTGGCCTGGCCTCCATCGTAGGGGTGGCGTCGCGACCACCCCTGAACGCGCGTCGCCGGCTCGGTGCGCTCACGCCCGAGTGACGGGGACGACGACGGCGCTCACCGGCTGCAACGCGTCCGGTCGCCCAGAAGTTCCCGCACGCCGATTCCGGATATTCGGGACGGCCTCGCCGCCGGCGCAACGCCCGACCGGCGCGGGCCGCTCAGGCCGCCGGCGGCTGGGATCCGGCCGACGCGGAGTACTTGCGGAGGTACTTGGTGTCGTCGTTGACGTAGGCGTAGTACAGGCCGATGAGTAGACCGCCGCCGACGAAGTTGCCCGCGAGGGCGATCGCCACGTTTGCCACGGCCAGACCGACGTCGATGCCCCACTTCAGTCCGGCGATGGTGAAGAGCACCGTGTTCGCCACGCTGTGCTCGAATCCGAGGAAGGCGAAAATGAACACCGACATGATCATGACGAGGCTCTTGGTGAGGTCCTCCTTGATGAGGCCGTTGTAGACCAGCAGCATTGCCAGGTTGATCATGAAGTTACAGAGGATCGCGCGGACGAAGAGGTCCGTCCACCCGCTCACCCCCTCGGTGATGAACGCCAGCTTGTGGTCCACCGACGCCTGCATCCAGTCCCCGACCGGACCATCGGCGAGGGTGCTGAAGTAGACCAGGCCCGCGACGAACAGACCCCCGAGGAAGTTGCCGAAGTAGCAGTAGGCGAGGACCCGCAGCGACTTCCCCCAACTCGTCTTGTGGTGATAGGCGCCGATCGAGACGATCATCATGTTCGAGGTCAGGAGCTCCGACTTCGAGTAGTAGATGAACACCAGGGCCCAGCCGAAGCACAGGGCGCCGACGAACTTCCCGATCGGGGCGAGCGAGCCGTCGCCCACCTTCACGGCGTCGAACGCGGCGATGACCGTGTAGTTCGTCCCGTAGAGCAGGCCGATGATGATTCCCGCCATCGCGGCGCGTTGGAGGTAGCGACGCGCGAGCCCCCCGGTCATTGCCGTCTTGGTCTCGAGGGCCTCGAGCACGGTGCTGATGAAGTACTTGCCCGGGAAGAGGGGGTTGGTGTCCGTCGTCGCCATGGCGTTACGTTCTCACGGAGGCACCCTCCACCACCGGCCATCCACGCGGGAGGTTGGGCGATCGCGACGCCGTCGCCGGAACGCGCCGCGCGACCTGGGACCGAGGACCCGTCCGCGCAGGTCACACTGGTGATCGCCCGGGGTGCCCCCGGTGGGGATCGAACCCACACTGAGCCGGGTTTAAGCCGGGTGCCTCTGCCGGTTGGGCTACGGGGGCGATGGTGTCCTCACGCGGGACGGGCACCCGGTGAGCG
>JARKOU010000145.1 GCA_029975645.1 Actinomycetales bacterium | reverse complement strand
CCCCGCGCAGGCCCTCGCCGCTGCCTTCCACGAGACGATCGTGGAGGTCACGCGCGAGATCGTTGCCGGGGTGCGCGCGGCGACCGCCGACGACGGCGACCCGCGCACCCGGGCGGCGGGCGCCGTCGTCTGCCTCAACCGCGGGGTGATGCAGAACAGGCGGCTCGCGACGTCGCTGGTGGACCGTCTGGGCGCCGACGGCGTCGAGGTGCACGTCAATCACCTGGTCCCGTGCAACGACGGGGGGATCAGGTAGGGTCAGGCGGCCGTCGCCGCCGCACGGATGGCGGCCGCGGGGCCGGGGCCGGCCGGGCCCACCGCCTCCGGGACGCGCGGCTGAGGAGGAACGCTCATGTGCCTGGGCATCCCCGGCAAGGTGATCGAGATCCGCGACGACGCCACACTGCTCATGGGCAAGGTGGACTTCGGCGGGGTGCGCAAGGAGGCGTGCCTGGCGTACACGCCCGAGGTGCGGCTGGGCGATTACGTGATCGTGCACGTCGGCTTCGCGATCAGCCGGGTGGACGAGGAGGAGGCGCTCAAGACCCTCGCCATCCTCGAGCAGATGGGGGACCTGGTCGCCGCCGAGCTGGCGACGATGGGCCCGGGGCAGGCCGAGCCTGCCGTGGTGTCCGACGACGGCGCCGACCACGGGGTGACGGCCGACGTCGTACCGGCGGTCGGGCACGGGGTGGCGGCGCCGTGAAGTACCTCGACGAGTACCGCGACCCGGTGCTGGCCAAGAAGATCCTGGCCGAGATCCACCGGATTACCACCAAGCCGTGGACCCTCATGGAGGTGTGCGGCGGGCAGACGCACACCATCGTCAAGCAGGGCATCGACGAGGCGCTCCCCGAGGGCGTCCGGATGATCCACGGCCCCGGTTGCCCGGTGTGCGTGACGCCGCTGGAGCAGGTGGACAAGGCGCTCGCGATCGCGGCCCGGCCGGACGTGATCTTCACGTCCTACGGGGACATGCTCCGGGTGCCGGGGTCCTCGACCGACCTCCTGGCGCTCAAGGCGCGGGGTGCGGACGTGCGGATCGTGTACTCCCCGCTCGACGCGCTCAAGGTCGCGATGGCGAACCCGGACAAGCAGGTGGTGTTCTTCGCGGTCGGCTTCGAGACGACGGCGCCCGCGAACGCGATGGCGATCGCGCAGGCGGCGCAGCGGGGGATCGAAAACTACAGCGTGCTGGTGAGCCACGTGCTGGTGCCGCCGGCGATGACGGCGCTGCTGGACTCGCCCACGAACCAGGTGCAGGGCTTCCTGGCCGCCGGGCACGTGTGCGCGGTCATGGGCTGGACCGAGTACGAGCCGATCGCGGCGAAGTACCGCACCCCGATCGTGGTGACGGGTTTCGAGCCGCTGGACCTGCTCGAGGGCATCCTCATGGCGATCCGCCAACTCGAGGAGGGCCGCGCAGAGGTGGAGAATCAGTACGCGCGGGCCGTCAAGCGCGAGGGCGTACCGCCGGCGCAGAAGCAGATCTTCGAGGTGTTCGAGGTGGGCGACCGCAAGTGGCGGGGCGTCGGGGAGATCCCGATGTCCGGGTACCACCTGCGCCCCGCCTACGCGCGGTTCGACGCCGAGGCCCGGTTCGACGTCGGCGAGATCCGCACCAACGAGCACCCGGCCTGCATCGCCGGAGCGATCCTGACCGGCGAGAAGATCCCGCTCGACTGCACTGCCTACGGGACGTTGTGCACCCCGCAGAAGCCGCTCGGGGCGCCGATGGTCAGCGCCGAGGGCACGTGCGCGGCGTTCTACGCCGCCGCCCGGGGGCTGGGCGTGGGGGCAGGGGGCGTCGGGGCAAGGGGCGTGGGGGCGAGGACGGTGAGCGTCGGATGAGCGAGCGCGTGACCATCGACGCCGAGGCGCTGGCCTGCCCGATCCCCATCCCCGAGGGCGCCCGGGTGATCCTGGGCCACGGCTCCGGGGGGCAGCTCTCGAACGCGCTGATGCGGGACGTCATCGGCCCGTCGATCGCGGCGGCGTCGCCGGGCGGGCCGCTCAACGACGCCGCGGTGGTCCAGGTGGGCGGCGCGCGCCTGGCCTTCACCACGGACTCGTTCGTGGTGAGCCCCATCCGCTTCCCGGGCGGCGACATCGGCGAACTGGCCGTCAACGGCACCATCAACGACCTCGCCATGATGGGTGCGCAGCCGCTGGCGATCTCGCTCGCCTTCGTGATCGAGGAGGGCCTGCCGCTGGAGGAACTGGCGATCGTCTCGGCGTCGGCGGCGCGGGCGGCCGCGGCGGCGGGCGCGCAGATCGTCACCGGCGACACCAAGGTGGTGGGCCGGGGCGCCGCCGACCGGCTCTTCGTCAACACGGCGGGTATCGGCGTGGTGCCCGACGGCGTCGGTCCTGCCGCGGACCGCGCTCGGCCGGGCGACGCCGTCGTCCTGTCCGGCCCGATCGGCCTGCACGGCGTCGCGATCATGAGCGTGCGGGAGGGGCTGGAGTTCGAGGTGGAGATCGCCTCCGACACTCAGCCGCTGAACGCCGTCGTCGCCGCTGCGCTCGCCGTCGAGCCGGACGTGCGCGTGCTGCGGGACCCCACCCGTGGCGGACTGTCCTCGGCGCTGAACGAGATCGCGGGCGCCTCGGGCGTGGGTATGGTGCTCGAGGAGCACGCCATCCCGATCCCCGAACCGGTGCGCGCGGCGTGCGAGATGCTCGGGCTCGACCCGTTCCACGTGGCCAACGAGGGCAAGTGCGTGGCGATCGTGCCGGGCGAGTCCGCGGACGCCGTCGTCGCCGCCATGCGGTCCGTGCCCGAGGGCGAAGGCGCAGTACGGATCGGCACCGTCGTGGCCGATCACCCCGGCATGGTGACCATCCGGACCATCGTGGGGAGCGAGCGGATCGTCGACATGCTGGTCGGGGAGCAGCTGCCCCGGATCTGCTGAGGGATGGCGGGCTCGGGTGGGGTGGCCAGGTCGTCGGTTCTCGCCTGCCCACCCGCCGAGGCCTGCCATCCGGCCCGCCCAGGTAGTCGGTTCGTCCCCGCCACCCGCCGAGGTAGTTGCTTCGTCCCCGCCACCCGCCGAGTTAGTCGGTTTGGCGCGAGGGAGTCGGGCCAGATCCACAACCACGCCCCAAACCCACTACCAC
>JARKOU010000131.1 GCA_029975645.1 Actinomycetales bacterium | reverse complement strand
ATCTCCGCCCGCGAGTTGCCCAGGAGCGTCGCGAGCCGGCGCCGGATGCCGATGTTCGCCCGCATCCGCGGGTCCTCGGCGTACCAGCCGTACATCGCGGCGCGCTCCTCGGTGGAGACCATCTCGAGCGTGAGCTCGTCGTGGTTGCGCAGGAACGTCCCCCACTGGGCGCCGGACGGGATCTCCGGCGTGTCCGCGAGGATGTCCACGATCGCCGTCGCCCGCTGCTCGCGCAGCGCGTAGTAGAGCCGTGGCATCACGGGGAAGTGGAAGCACATGTGGCACTCGGGCTCGTCCTCGGTGCCGTAGTACTCGACGACGTCCGCCGGCCACTGGTTCGCCTCCGCCAGGAGCACGGGTCCCGGGAACTCCCGGTCCACCATCGCCCGCAGGTCCCGCAGGAACCGGTGTGTCTTGGGGAGGTTCTCGCAGTTGGTGCCCTCGGCCTCGTAGAGGTAGGGGACGGCGTCGAGGCGGAAGCCGTCCACGCCGAGCCGCATCCAGAAGCGGACGACGTCGAACATCGCCTCGCGCACCAGCGGGTTCTCGAAGTTGAGGTCGGGCTGGTGCGAGAAGAACCGGTGCCAGAAGTACTGGCGGCGGACCGGGTCGAACGTCCAGTTCGACGTCTCGGTGTCGATGAAGATGATCCGCGCGTCGCTGTACCGGCTGGTGGTGTCGCTCCACACGTAGAAGTCGCCGTAGGGCCCGTTCGGGTTCGAGCGGGAGGACTGGAACCACGGGTGCGCGTCGCTCGTGTGGTTCATGACCAGGTCGATGATGATCCGGATCCCGCGGGCGTGCGCGTCCGCGATCAGCTCCGCGAAGTCGTCGACCGTGCCGTAGTCCGAGGCGATCCCCGTGTAGTCGGAGACGTCGTAGCCGCCGTCGCGCATGGGGGAGGGGAAGATCGGCGGGAGCCACAGGCAGTCGACGCCGAGCCACTGCAGGTAGTCCAGGCGGTCGATGAGGCCGCGCAGGTCGCCGAAGCCGTCCCCGTCGGAGTCCGCGAAGGCCCTGGGCAGGACCTCGTAGAACACCGCCGTCCTGTACCACTCCGGATCGGGCCGCAGGCCCGGTCTCCCGGCGTCGGGGACCTGGGCCTGCGGCGTGGTGCGGGTGGGCAGCGACGGGGCGGGGGTCATCGGGCCTGGACCGACATGACGTGGGCGCACTGGACGTGCGGGTTCAGGCGGACGAAGGGGTGCTCGCCCCAGGTGTACGTCTCGCCCGTCATCTCGTCCCGGACGTCGAACTGCAGGTAGGTCCCCGGCTCCGGGGCCGGCAGCCCGAGCGCGGCGCGGTCGAGGTAGACGACGCCCTCGCGGGTGGTGAACGGGTCGAGGTTGACGACGACGATCACCGTGTCCGCCTCGCCCGTCGGCGAGTCCTGGGCGTCGAGGTGGCGCGAGAAGCACAGCGTGGAGTCGTCGCTCGTGGGGTGGATCGTGACGTTGCGCAGCCGCTGCAACGCCGGGTGGGCGCGGCGCATCTCGTTGAGCATCGTCAGGAGGCGGGCGATGCCGATGTGCTCGGCCCGGTCCCACTCCCGCCGCTTGAACTCGTACTTCTCGTTGTCCACCTGCTCCTCGGCGCCCGGCCTCGGCACGTTCTCGACCAGCTCGTAGCCGGCGTAGATGCCCCACGTCGGCGCGCCGAGCGCGGCCAGGACGGCGCGGATCGCGAACGCCGCGGTGCCGCCCTGCTGCATGTACGGGGTGAGGATGTCGTGCGTCGTCGGCCACAGGCTCGGCCGCATGACGGCGGCCCAGTCGCCCGCGAGCTCCTGGAAGTAGGCGCCCAGCTCGTGCTTGTTGATGCGCCACGTGAAGTACGTGTACGACTGGTGGAAGCCCACCATGCCGAGCGTGTGCATCATCGCCGGGCGCGTGAACGCCTCGGAGAGGAAGACCACCTCGGGGTGCTTCTCGTGCATCTCCGTGAGGATCCGCTCCCAGAAGTCCAGCGGCTTCGTGTGCGGGTTGTCGACGCGGAACGCGGTGACGCCGTGCTCGACCCAGACCTCGAGCATGTCGCGGATGGCCTCGTAGATGCCTTCGGGGTCGTTGTCGAAGTTGAGCGGGTAGATGTCCTGGTACTTCTTCGGCGGGTTCTCGGCGTACGCGATCGTGCCGTCCGCGCGGGTGGTGAACCACTCCGGGTGCTCCTGGACCCACGGGTGGTCGGGCGAGCACTGCAGGGCGATGTCGAGCGCGACCTCCATGCCGGCCTCGCGAGCCTGGGCGACGAAGTAGTCGAAGTCCTCGAACGTGCCGAGCTCGGGGTGGATCGCGTCGTGCCCGCCCTCGGGGGCGCCGATCGCGTACGGCGAGCCCGGGTCTCCCTCGACCGTCGTCAGCGTGTTGTTCTTCCCCTTGCGGAACGTGGTGCCGATCGGGTGGATGGGCGTCAGGTAGATGACGTCGAAGCCCATGGCGGCGATCTGGGGGAGGCGCTCGGTGGCCGTGCGCAGCGTGCCCGAGTTCCACCGGCCCGTGCCGGGGTCCTGCCACGCGCCCTCGGACCGCGGGAAGATCTCGTACCACGCGCCGACGAGCGCGCGCTCGCGGTGGACGACGAGCGGGTCGTCGGCCGACGGCGAGACGAGCTCGCGGAGCGGGTTCGCGGCGAGGGCGGCCTGGACCGCGGCCGACCGCCCGGCGGCGAACCGCTGGGCCGGCGTCTGCGAGTCGTTGCGCAGGCCCCAGACCGCGTCCTGCAGCGCCTGGACCGTGCCCGCGTCGAGGCCCTCGCGCTCGGCGGCGCGATCCAGCAGCCGGGCGCCCTCCTCGAGCATCAGCTCGACGTCGACGTTCGAACGGATCTTGATCTCGGCGT
>JARKOU010000117.1 GCA_029975645.1 Actinomycetales bacterium | reverse complement strand
CGAACGGGCCGAGGCGAGCGGCGCGGAGCACGCCGCGGCGCTGGTCGCGCTCTCCGACCGGCTCGCGGCCGCGCGGACCGAGCCGGGGGACTCCGAGTCCGACGTCGAGGCGGCCACCGCGCGCCGTGACGCCGCCGCTGCCGCCGCCCGCGATGCGCGCGCCGTCGAGACCGATGCACGCCTCACGTTGCGCACGCTCGAGGAGCGCGCCCGCTCCCTCTCGGGGCGTGCGGCGTCGCTGGAGCAGGCCGCGCGTACGGAGCGCGCCGCGCGGGAGCGTGCCACTGCCCGGGCCCGGGCGCGGGCCGCGCAGGCCGAGGTCGCCGCGGCTGTGCTCGCGGTGGCGGAGCGGGCCTGTGCGGCGATCGACGTCTCGGTCCGGGCCGCCACCGAGCAGCGGGAGCGGGCCGAGCAGGCGCGCCTCGAGCGCGAGACCGAGGCCGCGGAGGTCCGCACCCACCTGACGGAGGCGACGGCGCGCCTGAAGGAACTCACCGACGTCGCCCACCGCGAGGAGATGGCGCGCGCCGAGCAGCGGCTGCGCCTGGAGGCGCTCGAGGCGCGCGCCGTGGACGACCTCGGGCTCGAACCTGAGGCGCTGGTCGCGGACTACGGCCCGGACCGCCCGATCCCTGGACCCCTCGGGCCGGACGGGGAACCCGGGCCGGCCGTGGCGTACGTCCGTGACCAGCAGGAAAAGCGGCTGCGCGCGGCCGAGCGGGCTCTCGCCCTCCTGGGCAGGGTGAACCCCCTGGCGCTGGAGGAGCACGCCGCGCTCGCCGAACGCCACCGGTTCCTCGTGACCCAGATGACCGACCTGCGCAAGAGCCGCGCGGACCTCCTGGAGATCGTCCGGGAGATCGACGACCGGGTGGAGCGCGTGTTCGCCGAGGCCTTCGCGGACACCGCGCGCGAGTTCGAGGGCGTCTTCGCGAGGCTCTTCCCCGGCGGGGAGGGCCGGCTCCTGCTCACCGATCCCGAGGACATGCTCACCGCGGGGGTCGACGTCGAGGCGCGGCCCCCCGGGAAGAAGGTCAAGCGGCTGTCCTTGCTCTCGGGCGGGGAGCGCTCGCTGACGGCGATCGCGATGCTCGTCGCGATCTTCAAGGCGCGACCCAGCCCGTTCTACGTGATGGACGAGGTGGAGGCCGCGCTCGACGACGTGAACCTGGGCCGGCTGCTCGAGATCTTCACCGAGCTGCGCGCCGACAGCCAGCTGGTGGTGGTGACGCACCAGAAGCGGACCATGGAGATCGCCGATGCCCTCTACGGCGTGACGATGCGCGGGGACGGGGTCACCACGGTGATCAGCCAGCGCCTCCGGGAGGACGTCGACGATCCGGCCTGAGCCGGGCCTCGAGCCGGGCCTCGAGCCGAGGTCCCGCCCGAGCCGGGGTGGTCGGCCGCCCGGTGTGAGGAAGGTCACCATCCGTATCGCCCCACCTGACACGCGGCCGACGGCGTGTTGCGCGCAGGGATCGGGCGGGGGCCGGGGTGATACTGGGCCGCATGGGTGGGGTAATCGCGGCGATGATGGTGAGTCTGGGCACGGCGGCGGCGGTGGTCGCGGTGCTGGCCCGGCGCAACGCGCCCGACGGCGGCTGGCGGCAGGCGCTGCAGCAGGCGGTCCACGCGGTCCGGGAGCGAGACCTCCCGCCCGCGGACGAGGCGATCGGGGGTGCCGATGACGATGCCGCCGGCGGTGTGGCTGATCTCTTCGCCATTGCCGCACCGGCGGACGACGAGCCCGCGTACTCCGAGGCCACGGCGGTCCAGCACGCGATCGAGCGGGCCCGCCAGATGGTGCGTCACTGACGACGTCCACCTGGGGCTCGTGCCCCGAGTGCCTGTGCCCTGCGGTGCTGGTGGTGCCGCTGTGACCCGCGGGGCCGCGTGATCCTGGCCCTGCTTCGTGTCGGATCTCGGCGCTACGCTCGGTGACATGCCGCGCATGCGCGGAATGAGCCGGGCGCGCCGACGCCCGGAGCCGGAACGGAGAGCCCGATGAGCATGACCACGCACCCCGGCACCGGGGCCCCCGACGCCCCCTACGCCATGGACGCCGCGCAGGTGCTGGCGGCTCTCGGGTCGGATGCGAGCCTGGGGCTGAGCGGGCCGGAGGCCGCGAACCGGCTCGCGACCTACGGACCGAACCAGATCCAGGGGGAGAAGCCGCCCTCGACGTGGAAGGTGGCGCTCGGGCAGCTGCGCGACCCGATGAACCTCATGCTGGTCGCGGTCGCCATCGTGAGCATCGCCATCAACCAGGTCTCCACCGGACTGGTGGTCGCCTTCCTCGTGGTGCTCAACGTGGTCCTCGGCACGAGCCAGGAGATGAAGGCCCGGGCGAGCGTCGACGCGCTGTCCAAGATGCAGGTCCCGCAGACGCGTGTGCTGCGCGGAGGGTCGGTGGTCCTGGTGCCGGCGGTCGACGTGGTGCCCGGCGACATCGTGCAGGTGGAGTCCGGCGACGTGGTCCCTGCCGATGGTCGCATCGTCCGCTCGGCCACGCTGGAGACCCAGGAGGCCGCGCTCACCGGGGAGAGCGCGCCGATCCCCAAGGACGCGGCCACGCTGCCCTCGCCCGAGGTGGGCCTGGGTGACCGGACGAACATGCTGTTCCAGAACACCTCGGTGACCCGGGGCACCGGCACCATGGTGGTCACGGCGACCGGCATGGAGACCCAGATGGGCCAGATCGCCACGATGCTCAGCCAGGTGGAGCGCACCCGCTCGCCCCTGCAGAAGGAACTCGACTCCCTGACCAAGGTGCTCGGCGCGATCGCCTGGAGCGCCGTGGCGGTGATCGTCGTCGTCGGCCTCTCGCGCGACATGCCCATCGACGAAGTCCTCCTGCTCGGCATCGCGATGGCGATCTCGGCGATCCCCACCGGCCTGCCCACCTTTGTCTCCGCGATGCTCTCCTTCGGCGCGAAGCAGCTCGCCGATGCCAAGGCGGTGGTCAAGAACCTCACCGACGTCGAGACCCTGGGTGCCACCAGCGCGATCAACACGGACAAGACCGGCACCCTCACGCTCAACGAGATGATGGTCGCCACCATCTACGCGGACAGCCACTGGTACACGGTCGAGGGCGAGGGCTACAAGAAGTCGGGCGAGATCCTCTCGGTGGCCGGCTCGCCCGTGCCGGACTTCACCCGTCTCGCGCTCGGCCTCGCGCTGTGCAGCGACGCCACGGTGAGCGATGCGGGCGACGTGGTCGGCGACCCGACCGAGGCGGCGCTCGTGGTCCTGGCCGCCAAGCTGAAGGTGGATGCCGAGGAGACGAGGCGCGCCTACCCCCGCCTGGCGGAGGTGCCGTTCGACTCCGAGTACAAGTTCATGGCCACCTTCCACCGGGTGGAGCTGGACGGGGTGGAGCG
>JARKOU010000112.1 GCA_029975645.1 Actinomycetales bacterium | reverse complement strand
CAGGCGATCATCGACGGCAACGAAGCGGCCGTCTCGGTGGCGTACCGGCTCAACGAGCTGTGTTCCATCTACCCGATCACGCCCAGTTCCACGATGGCCGAGCTGGCTGACGAGTGGGCCTCCCGCGGCCGCCAGAACGTGGTCGGCACGGTGCCGACGGTCATCGAGATGCAGTCCGAGGGCGGCGCGGCCGGCGCGCTCCACGGAGCGCTCCAGGGCGGCGCGATGAGCACGACGTTCACCGCGTCCCAGGGCCTGCTGCTCATGATCCCGAACATGTACAAGATCGCGGGCGAGCTCACCTCGACCACGTTCCACGTGGCCGCCCGGTCGCTCGCCACGCAAGGCCTGAGCATCTTCGGCGACCACCAGGACGTCATGGCCGTCCGCCAGACGGGGTTCGCCCTGCTCAGCTCGGCGTCGGTGCAGGAAGCCCACGACATGGCGGCCGTCGCGCAGCTCGCCACCTTGCGCAGCCGGGTGCCGTTCCTCCACTTCTTCGACGGGTTCCGCACGAGCCACGAGCTGAACACCCTCTCGATGCTCAGCGACGACGACCTGCGCGCCTACGTGCCGCACGCGCTGATCCGCGCGCACCGCGACCGCTCACTCTCCCCCGAGCACCCCTACATCCGCGGCACCGCGCAGAACCCAGACACCTACTTCCAGTCCCGCGAGACCTCCAACAGCTACTACCTCGAGGTGCCGGGCATCGTCACGCAGGCGATGGCCGAGTTCGCCGAGCTCACCGGCCGCCACTACGGCCTCGTCGAGTACCGCGGCGACCCGGAGGCCACCCACGTCCTCATCGTCATGGGCTCCGGCGCGCAGACGTGCCACCAGGCCGTCGACCACCTCAACGCCGAGGGCCGCAAAGTCGGCGTCCTGCAGGTGCGGCTCTACCGGCCGTTCCCCGTGGAGGAGCTGATCGCCGCGATCCCCCAGACCGCCACCCGCATCGCCGTCCTCGACCGCACCAAGGAGCCGGGGGCCGGCGGCGAACCGCTGTTCCTCGACGTCACCAGCGCGCTGGCCGAGGCCGTGGCGTCCGGACGCCGCGGCTCGCTCCCGCTGGTGATCGGGGGCCGCTACGGCCTGTCGAGCAAGGAGTTCACCCCCGCGATGGTGGTGGGCGTCGTCGACGAGCTGGCCCGTGAGCACCCGAAGCCGCGGTTCACCGTGGGCATCA
>JARKOU010000111.1 GCA_029975645.1 Actinomycetales bacterium | reverse complement strand
TGATGCCCACGGTGAACCGCGGCTTCGGGTGCTCACGGGCCAGCTCGTCGACGACGCCCACCACCATCGCGGGGGTGAACTCCTTGCTCGACAGGCCGTAGCGGCCCCCGATCACCAGCGGGAGCGAGCCGCGGCGTCCGGCCGCCACGGCCTCGGCCAGCGCCCGGGTGACGGCGAGGCACAGCGGTTCGCCGCCGGCCCCCGGCTCCGGGGTGCGGTCGAGGGCGGCGAAGCGGGTGGCGGTCTGGGGGATCGCGGCGATCAGCTCCTCCACGGGGAACGGCCGGTAGAGCCGAACCTGCAGGACGCCGACCTTGCGGCCCTCGGCGTTCAGGTGGTCGACGGCCTGGTGGCACGTCTGCGCGCCGGAGCCCATGATGACGAGGACGTGCGTGGCGTCCGGGGCGCCGTGGTACTCGACGAGGCCGTAGCGGCGCCCGGTGAGTTCGGCGAACTCGTCCATCGCCTGCGTGACGATGCCGGGCACCTCGACGTAGTAGCTGTTCGAGGTCTCGCGGGACTGGAAGTAGGTGTCCGGGTTCTGCGCGGTGCCTCGGATATAGGGGTGCTCGGGGGAGAGCGAGCGGTCGCGGTGGGCGCGGATCAGCTCGTGTGGCACGTAGGTGCGCAGGTCGTCGTCGCTGAGCGTCGTGAGCGTGTTCAGCTCGTGGCTCGTGCGGAAACCGTCGAAGAAATGCAGGAACGGCACCCGGCTGCGCAACGTCGCCAGTTGGGCGACGGCCGCCATGTCGTGCGCCTCCTGCACCGACGCCGAGCTGAGCAGGGCGAACCCCGTTTGCCGGACGGCCATGACGTCCTGGTGGTCACCGAAGATGCTCAGGCCCTGGGTGGCGAGCGACCGGGCGGCCACATGGAACGTGGTCGAGGTGAGCTCGCCCGCGATCTTGTACATGTTCGGGATCATGAGCAGCAGGCCTTGGGACGCCGTGAACGTCGTGCTCATCGCGCCGCCCTGGAGGGCGCCGTGGAGGGCGCCGGCCGCGCCGCCCTCGGACTGCATCTCGATGACCGTCGGCACCGTGCCGAACACGTTCTGGCGGCCGCGGGAGGCCCACTCGTC
>JARKOU010000102.1 GCA_029975645.1 Actinomycetales bacterium | reverse complement strand
GTCGACCCCTGATCCTGCCGGTCTCCGCGACCGTGCCTGCCGGCGCGACGTCGCCGGTCCGGAGGGCTCGGGGCTCAGGCGACGACGGCGCGGCGTCGGTTCGGCAATCGGGCGAACCGTCCGCTACCATCATGCGGCCGGTCCACGGACCGGCAGATCGGGCGATTGGCTCAGTGGTAGAGCGCCTCGTTCACACCGAGGAGGACACTGGTTCGAACCCAGTATCGCCCACCCGATCGAAGGGCTCGCGAGTGCATCTCGCGGGCCCTTCGCCCGTTTCTGGCCTCTGGTGTGCTCCGATCCGCGTGGCAGGCTCCGGAGGGCGGGGTTAGCCTCGGGAGGTGACGGCCGAAGCCGGCCGGGCTGACCACGAGGAACGGAGAAGCGCATGGGGATCGAGGACATCGTCGCCAAGTCGAAGGAGGCCCTGACCGATGAGCGGATCGACCAGGTGGCCGGGGCGGTCAAGGGCGTAACCTCTGAGGATGTCGACGCACAGGTCGACACCGTCGCCGAGCAGGCCAAGAAGCTGAACGACTGACGGACCCCCCTGACCCGTCGCGCCTCAACGGCGCGGCGCGACGGGTCAGGCGTGAGGTGGCACCGCGCGGTGCGGGGCAACCGGGGTCCCCCGCGCGCATCGGTAGCATCGTTACGCCCCTCTCGCACCGACCCTGGAGCACCCGTGCCCGACCTCGCCGTGATCGTCGACGGAACCGAACGCGTCCTCGAGGCGGGTGCCACGGGCCTGGACCTCTTCGCCGGGCAACGCACCGTGGTCGCGATGCGAATGGACGGGAACCTGCGCGACCTCGCGACGCCCCTGGTCCCCGGTGGGCAGGTGGAGGCGGTCACCATCGACTCGCCCGACGGCCTGGCGATCCTGCGCCACTCGTGCGCCCACGTGCTCGCCCAGGCCGTGCAGGAGGTCAACCCGCAGGCCCGCCTGGGCATCGGCCCCCCGATCACCGACGGCTTCTACTACGACTTCGACGTCGCCACCCCGTTCACCCCGGAGGACCTCGCGGCGCTCGAGAAGGTCATGGCGCGCATCGTGCGCGAGGGCCAGACCTTCCGCCGTCGGGTGGTGACGGACGAGGAGGCGAGGTCGGAGCTCGCCGCCGAGCCGTACAAGTTGGAGCTGATCGGGCTCAAGGGCGCCGGGGCCGACGCCGCGGCGGCGGCCGAGGGCGCGGGCGCCGAGGTGGGCGCCGGCGACCTGACCATCTACGACAACGTCCGCCGCGACGGCTCGGTCGCGTGGAAGGACCTGTGCCGCGGCCCGCACGTGCCGAGCACGCGGGTGCTGGGCAACGGCTTCGGGCTGCGGCGGAGCGCGGCCGCCTACTGGCGGGGGAGCGAGAAGAACCCGCAGCTCCAGCGGGTCTACGGCACCGCGTGGCCCACCAAGGACGAGTTGCGCGCGTACCTCGAGCGCCTGGCCGAGGCGGAGCGCCGCGACCACCGGCGCCTGGGCGCCGAGCTGGACCTGTTCTCCTTCCCCGAGGAGGTGGGCTCCGGCCTGCCGGTGTTCCACCCCAAGGGCGGCATCATCCGGATGGAGATGGAGGAGTACTCCCGGCGCCGCCACGTGGAGGCCGGATACCAGTTCGTCACCTCGCCGCACATCACCAAGGCCGCCCTCTTCGAGACCTCGGGCCACCTCGACTGGTACGCCGAGGGCATGTACCCGGCGATGCACCTCGACGCCGAGTACGGGCCCGACGGGGAGCTCAAGCGACAGGGGCAGGACTACTACCTCAAGCCGATGAACTGCCCCATGCACAACCTCATCTACCGCTCGCGGGGCCGGTCCTACCGTGAGCTGCCGATGCGGCTGTTCGAGTTCGGCACCGTCTACCGGTACGAGAAGTCCGGCGTCGTCCACGGCCTGACCCGGGCGCGCGGCTTCACCCAGGACGACGCGCACATCTACTGCACGCGCGACCAGATGCGGGGCGAACTCACGTCCCTCCTGACGTTCGTGCTGGACCTGCTCAAGGACTACGGCCTGGACGACTTCTACCTCGAGCTCTCGACCCGGAACCCGGAGAAGTCGGTGGGCACCGAGGAGGTCTGGGCGGAGGCCACCGAGACCCTCGCGCAGGTGGCGGCCGAGTCCGGCCTCGAACTGCGCCCCGACCCGGGCGGCGCGGCGTTCTACGGCCCGAAGATCTCGGTGCAGACCAAGGACGCCATCGGGCGCACCTGGCAGATCTCCACGATCCAGCTCGACTTCAACCTGCCGGAGCGGTTCGGCCTGGAGTACACCGCGCCGGACGGCTCGCGCCAGCGGCCGGTGATGATCCACCGTGCGCTGTTCGGCTCGATCGAGCGCTTCTTCGGCGTGCTCACCGAGCACTACGCCGGCGCCTTCCCCCCGTGGCTCTCGCCGGTGCAGGTGCTCGCCATCCCCGTGGCCGAGCCCTTCAACGACTACCTGGCCGACGTCGTCGCTCGCCTTCGTGCACGAGGCATCCGCGCCGAGCTGGACGCCGGCGACGAGCGCTTCAACAAGAAGATCCGCACCGCCACGCAGACCAAGGTGCCGTTCGTGCTGATCGCGGGCGGGCAGGACGCCGAGGCAGGCTCCGTGTCCTTCCGTTTCCGGGACGGTCGCCAGGACAACGGGGTGCCGGTGGACGAAGCGGTCGAGCGCGTGGTCGCCGCCGTGCGCGACCGCGTCCAGGTGTGATGGCCGACGACGGCGGGCCCGCGGTGGCGAGCGGAGCGACCGGGGAGCCGGAGACCGGGCACGAGGCCGCCGACGCCTTCGCCCGGGCGGCGGACCCCTTCGAGCGCCTCTGGACCCCGCACCGCATGGTCTACATCGCGGGCGAGGACAAGCCCGCGCACGACCGGCCCGGGCCCGAGTGCCCGTTCTGCCGGGCCCCGGCGCGCGACGACGTCGAGAGCCTCGTGGTCCACCGCGGCACGCTTGCCTACGCCGTGCTCAACCTGTACCCGTACAACCCGGGCCACCTCCTGGTGTGCCCGTACGAGCACGTGGCGGACTACACGGACCTCTCCCAGGCGCAGCGGGAGGAGATCGGCGAGATGACGGCCACCGCGATGCGCGTGATCCGCGCCGTCTCGGCGCCGGACGGCTTCAACCTCGGGATCAACCAGGGGGCGATCGCCGGTGCAGGGATCGCCGGGCACCTGCACCAACACGTGGTGCCCCGCTGGTCCGGCGACTCCAACTTCCTCCCGATCGTGGCCGGCACCAAGGCCCTGCCCGAGTTGCTCGGGCGGACCAGGGAGAAGATCGCCGTCGGCTGGGAGCGGGAACGACGGCGCGCGGCCGCCGTCGAGCAGCGGGAAGGAACGGGCGAGTGACGCTGAGCAGCAAGGGGCGCGGGTTCGCGACGCGCGTGTTCGGGCCGGTCGCGGCGCTGCTGGTGCGCCTGGGGGTGTCTCCGGATGCCGTGACGATCACCGGCACGCTCCTGACGATGACCGTGGCGCTCTGGCTCTTCCCCACGGGGCGCCTGGCCGGTGGCGCCTTCCTCCTCGGCCTGTTCACGCTTGCGGACACGATCGACGGCCAGATGGCGCGGCGGATCGGGCACACGGGCCCGTGGGGGGCCTTCCTCGACTCGACGATGGACCGTTTCGCCGACGGCGCCATCTTCGCCGGCCTCGTGATCTGGGGCGCGCTGCGGGCGGGCGACGCCGCCGGGGCGAACGACCCCGGCTGGGCCGCCGCGGCCGGGCTCGCGTGCCTGGTCCTCGGCTCGATCGTGCCGTACGCCCGCGCTCGCGCCGAGGGGCTGGGCATGACGGCCGCCGTCGGCATTGCCGAGCGCACCGACCGGCTCGTGGTCGCCCTTGTGGCGACGGCCGCCGTCGGGTTCGGGGCGCCCGTGGCGGTCCTCACCGTGGCGCTGGGCCTGCTCGCCGTCGCGAGCGCCGTGACCGTGGTGCAGCGCATGGCGACGGTGTACCGGCAGTCGGCCGTCATCGCCGCGCAGGACCCGGCCACCGGAGGGCAGGGGTGAACGCCGGCACGCTGTTCGGTTTCGCCTGGCGGAACGTGCGCCGGCTGCCGGATCCCGTGGCTCGCGGGCTGTTCGACGTCGCCGCCTTCCTTGCGTGGGCGCGGCGGGGCGAGGGCGTGCGTCGCCTCGAGGCGAACCTCGCCCGCGTGCGCCCCGGCGCGTCGCGCCGAGACCTGCGCAGGCTCTCTCTCGCCAACATGCGCGGCTACATGCGCTACTACTGCGAGTCGTTCCAGCTGCCCGGCTTCACGCGCGAGCAGGTGGACGCGCGCGTGCGACCGGTGAACGCGGGGGCCGTCCAGGCCGAACTCCTCGCGGGACGGTCCGTGATCTTCGCCCTCGGCCACTGCGGGAACTGGGACCTGGCCGGGGCGTGGGCCACGCGCCACCTCGGCGGGATCGTCGCGGTGGTCGAGCACCTGGAGCCCGAGGAGTTGTTCCGGGAGTTCCTCGCGTTCCGCGAGGGCCTCGGCATGACCGTGGTGCCCTTCGAGAAGGGCGGCTCGGTGTTCCGCCGACTCGTCACCGAGATGCGGTCCGGCTCCAAGGTGGCCGTGCTCCTGGCCGATCGCGACCTCACCGCGGGCGGCCTGGAGGCCAACCTCCTCGGGCACCCCGTCCGGGTGGCCGCGGGCCCGGCAGCCCTCGCCGTGACCGCGGGCATCCCGATCTTCACCACTCGGATCTGGCACGAACGTCTGCGCGGCGAGCAGCGCCGTCGGGCCGGCAGCCCCTGGGGCGTGGTGATCGAGTTCGCAGCCCCACTCATGGCGGACCGGAGCGCGCCGCGTCCCGCGGAGGTCGAGCGCCTCACCCAGGCCTGGGTGGACCTCCTCGGGGAGAAGATCAGCGAACATCCGCAGGACTGGCACATGTTGCAGAAGGTCTTCGTGGCCGACCTCGACCCCGAGCGGCTCGCGCGCGCGGGCTCGAAGGAGGCGGCCGGGTCATGAAGATCGGCATCGTCTGCCCCTACTCCTTCGACGTCCCGGGCGGGGTGCAGATCCACGTCCAGGATCTCGCGGAGCAGTTGATCAGCCTGGGACACGAGGTCTCGGTTCTCGCCCCGGCCGAGGAGGGGACTCCGGTCCCGCCCTACCTGGTCTCCGCCGGCCGGACGGTGCCCGTCCGTTACAACGGCTCGGTGGCGCGGCTGAGCTTCGGTCCGATCAGCGCCAGGCGGGTGCGTCGGTGGCTGACCGCCGGGCAGTTCGACGTGCTCCACGTCCACGAACCCGTCACCCCGAGCCTGGGCGGGCTGGCGGTGATCATCGCGGAGGGCCCGATCGTCGCCACGTTCCACACGGCGAACGACCGGTCCCGCGCGATGCGGATCGCCTTCCCGATGGTGCGCCCGGTCCTGGAGAAGATCGCGGCCCGCATCGCGGTCTCCGAGGAGGCGCGGCGCACCACCGTCGAGCACATCGGGGGCGACGCCGTCGTCATCCCGAACGGCGTGTACGTGCAGCGCTACCGAGCGGCGACCCCGACGGCGGAGTGGCAGGGCACGCCCGAGCGCCCCACCGTCGCGTTCCTCGGGCGGCTGGACGAGCCCCGCAAGGGCCTGCCGGTGCTCGTGGAGGCGATCCCCGAGGTGCTGAGGCGCATGCCGGGAGCACGCTTCCTGGTGGCCGGGCGGGGTGACGTCGACTGGGCCAAGGAGGCGCTGGGCGACGTCGGCGACTCGGTGGTCTACCTCGGCGGCGTGAGCGAGGAGGACAAGGCCTCGCTGCTCGCGTCGGTGGACGTGTACGTGGCGCCGCACACCGGCGGCGAGAGCTTCGGCATCGTGCTCGTGGAGGCCATGAGCGCGGGCGCCTGCGTGGTGGCGAGCGGCCTCAACGCCTTCCGGCAGGTCTTGGCCGACGGCGAGGCTGGGCTCCTGTTCCCGGTGGGTGACGCCGCGGCGCTGGCCGACGTGCTGTGCCGCGCCCTGGCGGACGAGGCCTTGCGCGCCCGGACGATCGCGGTGGCCGACCGGCACGTGGAGCGCTACGACTGGCCGGTGGTGGCGGCCCGGATCCTCGACGTCTACGCCATGGTGGTGGGCACCGGCAGCCATCAGCCGGTGGCGGTCGACCCGCGCTCGCGAGGAGGGCGGCCGTGACCAACCTCGAATGGACGGCGTGGGCGCTCGTGGTGCTCGTCGCCGCGATCATCACGCTGTGGGTGGTCTGGGCCGCGGCCTCGCGCCTGGATCGCCTCCACCGCCGGGTGCGGGAGTCCCGCGCCACGCTCGATGCGCAACTGGTCCGCCGGGCGACCGCTGCCTGGGACCTTGCCACGGCCGACGTGCTGGACCTGCCCAGCGCGGCGCTCGTGGTCGCGGCGGCTCGGGCGGCGCTGGCCCGCTCGGGGGCGGACTCGCTTCCCGCGGGCGAGAACGCGGCCGGAGATCCGGACGAGCCGGACCAGGCGATGGTGGAGAGCGAGTTGTCCCGCGTGCTCCGGGCGGCGCTGGGTGACGCGGATCGCCGGGCCCGGCTCGCGGAGCGGGACGGCGCCCGGGACCTGATCGAGAACCTCGACCGGGCGTGGTACCGCGTGCAGCTTGCCCGGCGGTTCCACAACGACGCCGTGGTGCAGGTGCGCCGCATCCGGGCGAAGGGGTACGTGCGGCTGTTCCGGCTGGCGGGCCAGGCCCCGATGCCGCAGACGTTCGAGATGGACGACGCCACGGGCGTCGGGTGAGGCGAGCCGCGATGACCTCCGGGCCGCCTTTCGGGGCCACCGATCCCCGCCTCGGGGGCGGGTATCCGCATGCCCTCGCCCGGACGCCGTCGACCGGGAGCCTTGCGCCGGAGGCGCGGCGTCCCGGGAGCCGGGGGGCAGGGGGCGTGGTCGCCATCGTGCTGGCCGCGCTGGCGACGGCGCTCGCGCTCCTGATCGTCGCCGTCGTCGTCGGTCCCACCGCCGCCGCCATCGGCGGGGTGCTGGCACTGATTCCCCTCACGGTGGTGCTCCTGACCATCCGCTGGCTGGACCGCTGGGAGCCGGAGCCGCGGGGTGCGCTCTGGTTCGCCCTGCTCTGGGGTGCGGGCGTGAGCGTGCTGGTGGCGCTGGTCGGCAACGAACTGGGCGCCGGGTACGTCCAGCAGCGCGTCGGAGACGAGCAGGTCTCGCTCCTGGTCACGGCCGGCTACGTGGCACCTGTGGTCGAGGAGACCGTCAAGGGCCTCGGCGTCCTCCTGATCTTCCTGTTCCGCCGGCGCTACTTCGACGGCGTCGTCGACGGGATCGTCTACGCCGCGACCGTCGCCGCCGGCTTCGCCTTCACCGAGAACATCCTCTACTTCGGGCGCGCGGGGGAGGGCCTGGCGCTCGTGTTCGTGCTGCGCGCCGTCGTCTCGCCCTTTGCGCACGTGATCTTCACGGCGTGCGTGGGGATCGCGCTCGGGATCGCCTCCCGACGGCGCAGCGACGTGGCGCCGGTGGTCGCGTTCCCCATCGGACTTGCCGCGGCGATCGGCCTGCACGCCCTCTGGAACGCGAGCGCATCCATGGGCTCGACGTTCCTCCTGCTCTACGTGCTCGTCCAGATCCCGATCTTCCTCGCCGTGATCGGCCTGGCCCTGTGGCTCGGCCGGCAGGAGGCGGCGGTGGTGCGGGCTCGCCTCGGAGAGTACGCCGCGACGGGGTGGTTCTCCCCGCACGAGGTGGAGATGCTCTCCACCGGCCGTGGCCGCCGCTACGCGCGGTCCTGGGCGCGCCGCTACGGCAGGGCGGCGGCGCGTGCCATGCGCTCGTTCCAGAACCACGCGAGCGACCTGGCCTACTACCGGCAACAGCAGACCATCGGCCGGGCCGACCTGCGCTCGCCGGGCGACGAGGCCGCCCTCCTGGCGGCGCTCCAGCACGACCGCGCGCGCTTCGCCTCGGCACGTGCCGGACGCTGAGGCCCCGCGCCCGGCCACGGCCCCGCGTCCGGCCACGGCCCCGCGCACTCGGGGGCCTCGCGGCGCGCGACTAGACTGACCGGCGCGCTGCCGCCATGGCTGCGCCGTCGACCCCCGCCGACTCCACCGAGGTCAATCGTGTCCCAGCAGACCACCCCTCCCGTCGCCGTCACCGGAACCGCCCGGGTCAAGCGCGGCATGGCCGAGATGCTGAAGGGCGGCGTGATCATGGACGTCGTCACGCCGGATCAGGCCAAGATCGCCGAGGACGCGGGCGCCGTCGCCGTCATGGCCCTCGAGCGCGTGCCGGCCGACATCCGCGCCCAGGGCGGCGTCGCCCGGATGAGCGACCCCGACATGATCGAGGGGATCATCAGCGCCGTCTCGATCCCGGTCATGGCGAAGGCGCGGATCGGCCACTTCGTCGAGGCGCAGGTGCTGCAGAGCCTCGGAGTCGACTACATCGACGAGTCCGAGGTCCTCACCCCGGCCGACTACGCCCACCACATCGACAAGTGGAACTTCACGGTGCCGTTCGTCTGCGGCGCCACGAACCTGGGCGAGGCGCTGCGCCGGATCACCGAGGGCGCCGCGATGATCCGGTCGAAGGGCGAGGCGGGCACGGGCGACGTCTCGAACGCCGTGACCCACATGCGCACCATCCGGGACGAGATCCGGCGCCTGACGTCGCTGCCCGAGGACGAGCTGTACGTGGCCGCCAAGGAGCTGCAAGCCCCGTACGAGGTGGTCCGCGAGGTGGCGGCGGCCGGGAAGCTGCCCGTGGTGCTGTTCACCGCCGGCGGGATCGCGACCCCGGCGGACGCCGCGATGATGATGCAGCTCGGCGCCGAGGGCGTGTTCGTGGGCTCCGGCATCTTCAAGTCCGGAAACCCCGCGGCGCGAGCCGCCGCCATCGTCAAGGCGACCACGTTCTACGACGACCCCGACGTGGTGGCCGCCGTCTCCCGGGGACTCGGGGAGGCGATGGTCGGCATCAACGTGGACGAGATCGCCCAGCCCCACCGGCTCGCCGAGCGGGGCTGGTGACCTCCGGCGCCCACGGACCGGTCCACGCGCTCGGACCGGAGTGGCGCCCCGGGCCGGACGGGCTCCTGTTCCGGCGCGGGGCGCGCGTCATCGTGGTCGACGACGCCGACCGCATCCTCCTGCTGCGGGGTCACGACGCGGACCAGCCCGAGCGGACGTGGTGGTTCACCGTGGGGGGCGGCATCGACGAGGGCGAGAGCGACGTCGCGGCCGCGGTCCGCGAGGTTCGTGAGGAGACCGGCCTGAACCTCCGGGTGGAGGACCTGGTGGGCCCGGTGTTCACCCGGAGCGCCATCTTCGACTTCTTCGCCCGCACGTGCCGGCAGGACGAGGTCTTCTTCCTGGCGCGGGTGGGCGGGGAGGTGAGCGTCACCACCTCGGGGTGGACCGAGGTCGAACGCCGGTTCGTCGACGACGTGCGCTGGTGGGACCTCGACGACCTCGCTCAGGTGCCCGAGGAGGTCTTCCCGCACGGGCTCGCAACGCTGGCCCGCGGCCTTCTCGCCGGGTGGGACGGGCGCACGCGACACCTGGGGCTCGCCTCCTCGGTGGCGCGCTACCCCGTGGACGAGGCGCCGTTGCCGTAGTCCGGGGGCGGGCTCGGGACGGCCGGCGCCACGGAAGGCCGGGGGCCGAGCGGGGGACGGGTGACCGGGCAACTAGACTCGCCTGCCGTGACCTCCACCCCGACGATCGGCGTGCTCGCGCTCCAGGGCGACGTCCGCGAGCACCTGCGGGCCTTGGAGGCCTCCGGGGCGCGGGCCGTGCCCGTGCGGCGTCGCTCGGAGCTCGACGCCGTGGACGGCATCGTGCTGCCGGGTGGGGAGTCCACCACGATCGAGAAGTTGCTCAAGATCTTCGAGCTCTTCGAGCCCCTGCGCGAACGGATCGCGGGTGGCATGCCGGCGTACGGCTCCTGCGCCGGGATGATCCTCCTCGCGCGCCGGGTGCTGGACGGCACGGCGGACCAGGAATCGCTGGCGGTGCTCGACGTGACGGTGCGCCGGAATGCCTTCGGCCGCCAGGTGGACTCCTTCGAGGAGGACCTAGAGGCGCCTGGCCTTGGCGCCGGACGCGGCGAGGCGCCGATCCACGCCGTGTTCATCCGGGCGCCATGGGTGGAGGAGGCCGGCCCGGACGTGGAGGTCCTCGCGCGGGCGACCACCCCGGTGGCCGCCGGTAGGATCGTCGCCGTCCGGCAGGGCGCCGTCCTCGCGACGTCCTTCCACCCCGAGCTCGACTCGGACCTGCGAGTGCACGCCGCCTTCGTTCGCGCGGTGCGCGAGCGCCACACACCCTGACCACCGCTCGCGGGCGGAACCGACGCGCGCGGCGAGAAGACGAGGAGCGTCATGTCCGGTCACTCCAAGTGGGCCACCACGAAGCACAAGAAGGCGGTCATCGACGCCAAGCGCGGCAAGTTGTTCGCGCGCCTGATCAAGAACATCGAGGTGGCCGCACGCACGGGCGGCGGTGACCCGGCGGGCAACCCGACCCTCTTCGACGCGATCCAGAAGGCCAAGAAGTCGTCGGTTCCGGCCGACAACATCGATCGCGCGGTCAAGCGGGGTTCGGGCGCCGAAGCAGGCGGCGCGGACTACCAGACGATCATGTACGAGGGGTACGCGCCGGGCGGCGTCGCCGTCCTGGTGGAGTGCCTGACCGACAACCGCAACCGCGCGGCGTCGGACGTGCGCGTGGCCTTCACGCGCAACGGTGGCTCGCTCGCTGACCCGGGCAGCGTGGCCTACCTCTTCCAGCGCCGGGGCGTGATCATCGTCCCCAAGGGCGACGGCCTCACCGAGGACGACGTCCTCGTGGCCGTCCTCGACGCCGGCGCGGAGGAGGTCAACGACCTCGGCGAGTCGTTCGAGGTGATGAGCGAGGCGACCGACCTGGTCGCGGTGCGCTCGGCGCTCCAGGACGCCGGCCTCGACTACGACTCGGCCGAGGTCCAGTTCGTCCCCACCATGCAGGTGGAGGTGGACATCGACGGCGCCCGCAAGGTCTTCCGCCTCATCGATGCCCTCGAGGACAGCGACGACGTCCAGAACGTCTACGCCAACGTCGACGCCTCGGACGAGATCCTCGCCGCGCTCGACGAGGAGTAGGGACCGACCGGTCGCGAGTGTCGCGGCGCCGGACGAGACGCCCGCCTGCGAGAGTGAGCCGTGCGCGTCCTCGGTGTGGACCCAGGGCTGACCCGGTGCGGCGTCGGTGTGGTCGACTCCGCGCCCGGACGCCGGGTCAGCCTCGTGGAGGTCGGCGTGGTGCGCACGCCCCCGACCGACCCGCCGGAGGTGCGACTCCTCCAGGTCGCCCTGGCGCTCGACACGTGGCTGGACCGGCACAACCCTGACGCGGTGGCCGTCGAGCGCGTGTTCGCCCAGATGAACCACCGGACCGTGACCGGCACCGCCCAGGTGGCCGGCGTAGCGATGCTCGCGGCCGCGCGGCGGGGCCTGCCGGTCGGTCTGCACACGCCCACCGAGGTGAAGGCTGCGGTCACCGGGTACGGGCAGGCCCAGAAGGAGCAGGTGCAGGAGATGGTCATGCGGATCCTCGGGCTCTCGGCCCGTCCGCAGCCTGCCGACGCCGCGGATGCTCTGGCGCTCGCGGTGTGCCACGCGTGGCGCCCGCCGGGGGCGTCCGTCCTCGCGGGTGTGGGCACCGGCGTCGGCGCCGCCCACGGACCGCTCACGCCGGCACAGCAGGCATGGGCGCGGGCCGAGCAGGCGGCGCGTCGTCGCGGGTGAGCCGCGGCAGGGGTTAGGCTTGGGTCGTACACATGTTCGCGACAGGGGCTTTCGCGCCTCGCGGGACGGCACACGCCGTCGCCCGGCCCCGGTCGAACGGAGGGAGTGCTGGTGATCGCCTCGCTGGCGGGAACGGTCCGCACGGTCTCGCTGGACGCGGCCGTGGTGGTCGTGAGCGGCGTCGGCTTCCGGGTGCTGGCCACACCCACCACGCTGGCCGGCCTCCGGGCCGGCGGCGAGGCGGACCTGGCCACGTCGCTCGTGGTCCGGGAGGACTCCCTGACGTTGTTCGGCTTCGCCGACGCCGACGAGCGGGACGCGTTCGAGCTGCTCCAGACGGTCACGGGCATCGGCCCGCGGCTGGCGCTCGCCATGCTCGCCGTCCACACCCCCGACCAGCTGCGGCGCGCGATCGCGGGGGAGGACCTCGCGGCCCTGATGCGCGTGCCCGGGATCGGGCGCAAGGGCGCCCAGCGCATCGTGCTCGAGGTCGGGGACCGACTCGGTCCGCCGTCGTCGGACGGCGTGGCAGGACCGGCTGGCCCGGCCGTCGCCGCGGGTGCGGCGTCGGACGTGGTGGATGCCCTGGTGGGCCTCGGGTGGACAGCGCGCAACGCCGAGCAGGCCGTGGCCGCCGCGGTCGAGGCGGGTCACGACGCCGGGGACACCGCCGGCCTGCTGCGCGCGGCGCTGCGTTCGCTGGGCGGGCACGGGAGCGGTGGTGCTCGTGGCTGAGGCGATCGAGGACATCATGTCCGCGCAGGCCTCCGAGGTGGAACGGGCGGCCGAGGCGGCGCTGCGGCCCCGCCGGCTCGCCGAGTTCGTGGGCCAGCCGGTGGTGCGGGACCAGCTCTCGCTCGTCCTGGACGCCGCGGTAGCCCGACGGCGGCCGCCGGACCACGTGCTGCTGTCGGGTCCGCCCGGGCTCGGCAAGACCACGCTCGCCATGATCATCGCGGCGGAGGTCGACGGCGCACTGCGGCTCACGTCCGGTCCCGCGGTCCAGCACGCCGGGGACCTAGCGGCGATCCTCTCGGCGCTGCAGGAGGGTGACGTCCTGTTCATCGACGAGATCCACCGGCTGGCCCGGTCCGCCGAGGAGATGCTCTACCTCGCCATGGAGGACTACCGGGTGGACATCGTGGTGGGCAAGGGGGCCGGCGCCACCGCGATCCCCCTCACGCTGCCGCCGTTCACCGTGGTCGGGGCCACCACGCGGGCCGGCCTCCTTCCGGCACCGCTGCGCGACCGGTTCGGGTTCACCGGCCACCTGGAGTTCTACGACGTCGCGGATCTCGAGCGGGTGCTGCACCGTTCCGCGCGCCTGCTCGGGGCGGAGCTCGAGCCGAGCGCCGCCACCGAGATCGCGTCCCGCTCCCGCGGCACCCCCCGGATCGCCAACCGCCTCCTGCGCCGGGTGCAGGACTGGGCGCAGGTCCGCGGATCGGGCGACCTGGACCTCACGGCGGCGCGCGCCGCGCTCACGGTGTTCGAGGTGGACGAGCGCGGCCTGGACCGCCTGGACCGGGCGGTGCTCGGCGCCCTCTGCCGGCGGTTCGGTGGCGGACCGGTCGGCCTGACCACGCTGGCGGTCGCGGTGGGCGAGGAACCCGAGACGGTCGAGACCGTTGCCGAGCCGTTCCTCGTCCGGGAGGGGCTGATGAGCCGCACCGCGCGTGGCCGAGTAGCCACCCGGGCAGGGTTCGAGCACATGGGCATGCGTCCACCGGCGGGGGAAACGGGCCTGTGGGACTGACGGGTTAGACTCGACGACGGCCCGTTCCCGATCTCTGGAGCACACCCGCATGGATCCGCTGCTGATCATCCTCCTCCTGGGCGCAGGGGCGATGTTCCTCCTGTCCAACCGCTCCCGGAAGCAGCAGCGGCAGGCCCAGGAGTTCCGCGCGCACCTCAAGCCCGGGGACGAGGTCATGACCGGCTCCGGACTCTTCGGGACCGTGATCGCCGTCGACGGCGACGTCATCACCCTCGAGTCGCCGTCGGGCGGCCAGACCGACTGGCTGCGCGCCGCGATCTCCAAGTTGGCCACCCCGCCGTACGCCCCCGTCGACGAGGACGCCGAGGGCGAGTACGAGGACGAGGGTGAGTACGAGGACGAGGGCGAGTACGACGAGGAGCGCGATTACGAGCAGGTCGACGCCGCCGAGGAGCGCGCCGACGCCGAGCTCGAGAGCCGGTCCGCCGAGCAGCCCACGCCGGACGAGGACGGTTCGGTCCGGCGCCTCTGACGCCCCGCCCCCGTCGTTCCTGACGGCCGGAGGGCTTCGGCGCTGCGGCCCGCACGAGAGAAGACACCGTTGGCCGCACGCTCAACAGCCACCCGACCGTGGCGCGCACTCCTCGTCCTGGGGATCGTCGTCGTCGCCATCTATGGCGCCCTGTTCCTCGGGACGCGCCTTTCGGATGCGACGCCGTTCCCGCAGCTCGCGCTCGACCTCGAGGGCGGGACCCAGATCATCCTGACCCCGCGCACCACGGACGGGCAGGAGGTCTCGGCCGAGGACCTCGCGCAGGCCATCGCGATCATCCGCCAGCGCGTCGACTCCTCGGGCGTCGCCGAGGCCGAGATCACCAGCCAGGGCGGGCAGAACATCGTGGTCGCCCTGCCCGGCAACCCGAGCGACGAGACGCTGGACCTGGTGCGGCGCTCCGCTCAGATGCAGTTCCGTCCGGTGCTCGTCGAGACCCAGCCCGGCCCGATCACGGACGCCAACGGCGACGGGCAGCCGGACCCCGCGCCCACGGTGCCGATCGAAGAGCTCTCGGACACCCCGGCCACCGCGCCCGCGAGCCCGAGCGACCTCGCCTGGATCACCCCTGCGATCGAGCGCCAGCTGCAGACGCTGGACTGCACCGACCCCGCGAACCGCACCGGCGGTGGCGGTGACGACCCGGCGAAGGCGCTCGTGACGTGTTCCGTGGACGGGACCGTCAAGTACGTGCTCGGCCCGGTGGAGATCCCCGGGTCCGAGATCGCGAGCGCCTCGTCCGGCCTGCGCACCACGTCGCAGGGCGTGACCACGAACGAGTGGATCGTGCAGCTCGAGTTCACCGGTGACGGGGCCCAGGCGTTCAGCGAGTCCACCCAGCGGCTCGTCGCCCTGAGCCCGCCGCAGAACCAGTTCGCCATGGTGCTGGACGGCTTGGTGATCTCCGCGCCGGCGGTCAACGACCCCATCACCAACGGCCGGGCCGAGATCTCCGGGTCGTTCACGCGCGAGTCCGCGGCGACGCTCGCGAGCCAGCTCAACTTCGGCTCCCTGCCGCTGACGCTCGAGGTCCAGAGCGAGGAACAGATCTCCGCCACCCTCGGTGCGGAGCAGCTGCAACGCGGTCTCCTCGCCGGCGCCATCGGTCTGGCGCTGGTGGTCCTCTACAGCGTGCTCCAGTACCGCGGTCTCGCCCTGGTCACGCTGACGAGCCTGCTGGTCGCCGGCATCATCACCTTCGGCGTCATCGGCCTGCTCTCGTGGCTGCAGGGCTACCGCCTCTCGCTGCCCGGCGTCGCGGGCCTGATCGTGGCGATCGGCATCACTGCTGACTCCTTCATCGTGTACTTCGAACGCATCCGTGACGAAGTGCGTGAGGGTCGCTACCTCGAGGGCGCCGTCGAGGCGGGGTGGGTACGTGCCCGCCGCACCATCCTCGCCTCCGACGCCGTCAACCTCCTCGCCGCGATCGTGCTCTACCTCCTGGCCGTGGGCGGGGTGCGCGGGTTCGCGTTCACGCTCGGCCTCACCACGCTGGTCGACGTGTTCGTGGTGTTCTTCTTCACCCACCCGCTAATGCAGCTCCTCATCCGCACCCGCTTCTACGGCGGCGGGCACCGGCTCTCCGGGCTCGACCCCGTGCACCTCGGGGCGACGGTCGCGACCTATCGCGGACGTGGCAAGTTCGCCTCACCGCAGCAGTCCCAGAGCAGGACGACGATCGCCGAGCGGAAGGCCGCAGAGGCGCGGCAGGGCGCCTCGGGTGACGTGCAGGACACCGCGGTCGGCGTACAGGACGCCGTGGACTCGAAGGGGGGCACGCGCTGATGCCGAGTTTCGCCCAGTTCGGTAACGACCTCTACACGGGTCGGCGGTCGATCGACATCGTGGGCCGCAGGCGATTGTGGTTCGCCATCGCCCTCGGGCTCATCGCGCTCTCCCTGGTGCTGCTGCTCGTCCGGCAGCTCAACCCGGGCATCGAGTTCCGTGGGGGCTCGGAGTTCGTGGTCTCCGGCGTCGCGTCGCTGGACGAGGACCCCGCGCACCAGGCCGTCGCGCAGATCGCGCCGGAGCAGATCGCCCGCGTCTCGACCGTCGGCGGTTCGGCCATCCGTGTGCAGACGGAGGAGCTGACGAACGATCAGACGGACCAGCTGGCGTCTCTGCTCGCCGAGGCCTATGGGGTCTCCGTCGACAACGTGACCTCGTCGTTCGTCGGGCCCTCCTGGGGCGCGGACGTGACGAAGAAGGCCATCCAGGGCCTCATCACGTTCCTCGTGCTGGTTTCGCTGGTCATGGCCGCCTACTTCCGCACATGGACCATGGCGGTCGCCGCGATCGTGGCGCTCCTCAACGACCTGATCATCACCACGGGCTTCTATGCCGGGGTCGGGTTCGAGGTCACCCCGGCTACGGTGATCGGCCTGCTCACGATCCTCGGCTACTCGCTGTACGACACCGTGGTGGTCTTCGACAAAGTCCGGGAGAACACCGCTCACGTCACCGAGCAGACGCGCTACACCTACGCCGAGGCCGCAAACCTCGCCGTCAACCAGACCCTGGTCCGCTCGATCAACACGTCGGTGGTCGGCCTGCTTCCCGTGGCCTCGATCCTCTTCGTGGGCGCCATCCTCCTCGGCGCGGGCACGCTCCGGGACATCGCGCTCGCCCTGCTCATCGGCATGTTCGCCTCGACCCTTTCCTCGATCTTCATCGCGACGCCACTCGAGGTGGCCCTGAGAGAGCGTTCCCCGGTCATCGCCGCTCACACCGAGAAGGTGCTCTCGCTGCGCGCTGCGCGAGTGGCTGCTGCGGGAGGTGACGCCGAGGTCGTGGCCGCCGCGGCTGCGATCGGCGGGCTCGTGGCCGGCTCGCACCAGGGGCAGGCTGCCCAGCCACGCCGCAAGGCGCGCGGCAAGTGAACCCGGGGGGCGCCGCGGCGTCGAACGGGGACGCGGCCGACGTGGGGGCACCGGCCGACCTCGCCGCGCTCGTCGCCTCGCGGATCCGGGAGGTCCCCGACTTCCCGACCCCAGGCGTGCTCTTCCGCGACATCACGCCGCTCCTCGCGGACGGCCCGGCGTTCGCGGCGGTGGTGGCCGGGTTGGGTGCGGGGTTCGAGGGGCGCATCGACGCCGTCGCCGGTATCGAGGCGCGCGGATTCATCCTCGCCGCCCCGCTCGCGGCGATGCTCGGCGTGGGCATGGTGGCAGTGCGCAAGCAGAGCAAGCTGCCCCCGCCTGTGCTCTCCGAGGAGTACGACCTCGAGTACGGCAGCGCAACCATCGAGGTGAGCCTGAACGCCCTGCGCGCCGGGGAACGCGTGCTCGTGGTCGACGACGTCCTCGCCACCGGCGGCACGGCAGCGGCTGCCGTCCGGCTCCTCGCGGACGCCGGGGCCCAGGTGGTGGGCGTCCGGGTACTCGTCGAGATCCCGGAACTCGGCGGGCGGGCGCTGCTGCCCGGCCGCGACGTCGGCGCCATCCTGCGCACCTGAGCCGGGCCACCGGTCGCCTGCCTGCGGGGACGCCGTCCGCGCATACAATCGCCTGATGAGCGACGACGTCGCGATCGTGCGCGACGACGGGACCGTCGAGCCCGTCGTGCCGGGCTCGCGCGTCCGCACCCGCCTCGCGCGACTCGGCTCGCGCGGACACACCACCCCGGCGGCCATCGAGCCGCTGCTCCAGGTGGTCCACGCGAACCATCCGCGGGCCGACACCGCGCTGATCGAACGTGCCTACCTCACGGCCGAGCGCGCCCACGCGGGCCAGTTCCGGCGGAGCGGCGACCCGTACATCACGCATCCCGTCGCCGTCGCCACGATCCTCGCTGAGCTGGGCATGACGGCTCCCACCCTCGCGGCGGCGCTCCTCCACGACACCGTGGAGGACACCCCCTACAGCCTCAAGCAGCTCACCGCCGACTTCGGCGAGGAGATCGCGCTCCTGGTCGACGGCGTGACCAAGTTGGACAAGGTCAAGTACGGCGAGGCTGCCCAGGCCGAGACCGTGCGCAAGATGGTCATCGCGATGGCGCGAGACATCCGCGTCCTGGTCATCAAGTTGGCTGACCGCCTGCACAACGCCCGCACGTGGCGTTACGTCGCGGCGGAGTCCGCGCAGCGCAAGGCGCGGGAGACGCTCGAGATCTACGCGCCGCTCGCGCACCGGCTGGGCATGAACACCATCAAGTGGGAGCTCGAGGACCTCTCGTTCGCCACGCTCTACCCGAAGGTGTACGACGAGCTCGTGCACCTGGTGGCGGAGCGGGCCCCGGCACGCGATGAGTACCTCGCCGCGGTGCGCGAACAGGTGGGCTCGGAGCTCCACACGGCGCGGATCCGGTGCGACGTGACCGGCCGGCCGAAGCACTACTACTCGATCTACCAGAAGATGATCGTCCGTGGCCGTGACTTCGCGGAGATCTACGACCTGGTGGGCATCCGTGTGCTCGTCGAGTCCGTGCGGGACTGCTACGCAGCCCTCGGGATCATCCACGCCCGGTGGAAGCCGGTGGCGGGGCGGTTCAAGGACTACATCGCGATGCCGAAGTTCAACCTGTACCAGTCGCTGCACACCACGGTCATCGGTCCGGGCAACAAGCCGGTCGAGATCCAGATCCGCACCTACGAGATGCATCGGCGGGCCGAGTACGGCGTTGCCGCGCACTGGAAGTACAAGGAGAACCCGAAGGAGGCCGCGCCCGGGTCGGGCGATGGCCGGGGCACCGACCTGCCCTGGCTGCGCCAGATCGTGGACTGGCAGCGGGAGACCGCGGACCCGGGGGAGTTCCTCGAGGCGCTCCGCTTCGAGATGTCCGGTGCCGAGGTCTACGTCTTCACCCCGAAGGGTGACGTCATGGCCCTCCCGGCGGGGTCGACGCCGGTGGACTTCGCCTATGCCGTGCACACCCAGGTGGGCCACCGGACGATGGGCGCCCGGGTGAACGGCCGCCTCGTGCCGCTGGAGTCCACGCTCGAGAACGGCGACACGGTCGAGATCTTCACCTCGAAGTCGGAGTCCGCCGGCCCGAGCCAGGACTGGCTGACCTTCGTCAAGTCACCTCGAGCGCGCGCGAAGATCCGATCCTGGTTCTCCAAGGAGCGGCGCGAGGAGGCGATCGAACAGGGCAAGACCGCGATCACCAAGGCGATGCGCAAGCAGAACCTCCCGATCCAGCGGCTGCTCTCCCACGACCTCCTCGCGGTCCTGGCCGGTGAGATGCGTTATGCGGATGTCTCCGCGCTCTACGCCGCCGTGGGTGAGGGCCACGTCAGCGCCGCAACCGTGGTGCAGCGGCTGGTGCAGAACCTCGGCGGCGAGACCGGGAACGAAGAAGACCTTGCCGAGATCACGCGGCCGGGCGCGGCCCGGCCACGTCCACGCGCCGGCTGGCCCGGCGTGGTGGTCAAGGGGGTCGACGACGTGTGGGCCAAGTTGGCCCGCTGCTGCACCCCCGTCCCGGGCGACCCGATCGTCGGCTTCATCACGCGCGGCGCCGGGGTCTCGGTGCACCGCGCCGACTGCGCGAACGTGGTCGAGCTCAAGGCCCAGCCCGAGCGGATGGTCGAGGTCGAGTGGGCCCCGCACAGCCAGAGCGTGTTCCTCGTCCAGATCCAGGTGGAGGCGCTGGACCGCAACCGCCTGCTCTCGGACGTGACGCGGGTGCTCTCGGACCATCACGTGAACATCCTCTCCGCGACGGTCTCGACCTCGCGCGACCGGGTGGCGCTCTCGAAGTTCGCCTTCGAGATGGCGGAGCCCTCCCACCTGGGGCACATCCTCGCCGCCGTGCGCAACATCGACGGCGTGTTCGACGTCTACCGCATCACCGGCTCCGGGCGGCGGGCCGAGCACGCATCGACCCCACGGCACGACCCGGCCCGGCACCCGGGCGCAGCCCGCTGACCACCGGGCGGCAGCCCGCTGACCACGCATTCCCGCGGCCCCCGGCGGGGGACGTGCGCCGCCCCGGCTCCTAGGTGAGGCCGGACAGGCGCCGTCTCGCTCGTTCGATGCCCGGACGCCCGTCTGCCCGGCGCATGACGGTGGCGAGGGCGTCGGGCTCGAGGCCCACGGCGCACAGGGCCCCGATCCACGCCATCGCCCGGCCCTCGTCCGGCTCCCACCGCGCGACGTCGAGCGCGGTCCGCTCGCGGGTGGTGACGTCAACCGGCCCGATCCGGACCACGTCGGTGGGCGTCACCGGTTCGCTGTGGACGACGGCCCGTGGGGTGGAACGCCGTCGGGCACCAGCGGCCAGCACATCGAGGCGGTCCGGTCGGAAGTGCCCGGTGTGGATCCACACCGCGCTGCTGCGTGCCACGACCGTGCCCCCCGGAACGTGCCCGGAGACCACCCGGGCCCGGTCGGACGGCCTCAGGTCCAGGTCGCGTGCGTAGGCGATCCCGGGCCAGATCTCGACAAGCAGCCCCTCGCGCACCAGCGCGCGGGCGTACGGATCGTCGGACGGCAGGTCGCGGATCGGCTCCGGCGCCCGGGGCGCCAACCAGTCGAGCGCTCCGGCCTTCCTCACGCCCCGACCGCCCTCATACGCCGACCGTCCTCATCCCCCCAGCCTGCCTCAGGCCACCGTGAGGCGCACTCCAGGGTCCGGATGCTGTGGACAGGCGGCCTGCTGTGGACGAGCGGGGCGCCGGCGGCCTCAGCCGGCGTCGTCGGCGGTCTTGCGCACCTGGGCCAGCCACGCCTTCCGCGTGGCGAGCGCGGCCTCGAGGTCCTTGACGGCGCCCGCCTTGCCGGCCTTCTTGGCGGCGGCGAGGTCCGCCTCGAGTCCGGCGATGGCCGCCTCGAGTTGCGCGACGGCGCCCTGGGCTCGGGCTCGGGTCTCCGGGTTGGAGCGGCTCCACGCCCGCTGCTCGGCGTCGCGGACAGCCTGCTCGACGGCGCGCAGCCGGGCCTCGACGCGTTGCACGTCGCCTCGGGGCACCTTGCCCGCGGCGTCCCAGCGGTCCTGGATGGAGCGGAGCGCGGCCTTCGCCTGCCCGAGGTCCTTGAGCGGGAGCAGCGCCTCGGCTTCGTCGAGCAGAGCCAACTTGGTCTCGAGGTTTGCCGCGTACTCCGCGTCCGTGGCGCTGCCGGCGGCGTTGCGCGCCGCGAAGAAGGCGTCCTGGGCGGCCCGGAACCGCGCCCACAGCGCGTCGTCCTCGCGCTGCGGAGCCCGGCCCGCGGCCTTCCACCGATCCATGAGCGACCGGTATGCCGCCGCGGTCGTGCCCCAGTCGGTCGAGGTGGCGAGGCGTTCGGCCTCGACGACGATCGTCTCCTTTTCGCCGCGAGCCTGCGCGCGCTGCTGCTCCAGTTCGGCGAAGTATTGCCGCCGGGCGCGGTCGAACGAGGAGCGCGCGTGCGAGAACCGCTTCCAGAGGGAGTCCTCGTTCGCCCGGTCCAGGCGCGGGCCGTGCCGCTGCGCGTTCTTCCAGTCCTCCAGGAGCTCGCGCAGCCGGTCACCGGCCTGCCGCCACTGCATCCTGGCCGGCTCGGTCTCGACGATGCGCTCCGCCTCCTCGACCAGTGCGGTCCGCGCTGCCAGGGCCTCGGCCCGGGCGGCCTCGCGCTCGGCAGCGGCCTCGGCCTTGCGGGCGTCGAGCTGCTCCTCGAGGGTGGCGACGCGGGCTCGCAGCCCGTCCAGGTCTCCGACGGCGGCCGGGGCCACGAGGGATTCGTGGAGTCCCGCGAGCGTCTGCTCGGCGTCCTTCACGGGGATCTGTGCGAGGCGCACCTCCAGCAGAGCCACCTGCGCCTGGAGGTCCAGGTAGCGCCGGACGTAGAAGCCGAGGGCCTCGCTCGTGTCCGCACCCGGGTACTGGCCCACGCTGCGTTCTCCGGCCGCCTCGCGGACCCAGACGGTGCCGTCCGCGTCAACCCTGCCCCACGCGGCGGCCTGGGCGGCTTCGTAGGCGTCGTGCGCCGACGGCGCGGCGGGGTGCGGTGCGGGGACGGTGCGGCCCGGCCGGGGAGCC
>JARKOU010000069.1 GCA_029975645.1 Actinomycetales bacterium | reverse complement strand
CCGCGACACGCTCACTGAGCCCGGCGGCCTCGCCGAGTGCGAGCACGGGCACCAGGCCCGCGTGGGACACGAGGTTCGGCTCGTCGAACACCGGGGCCAACCCATGCCATGCTTTCACTTCCGAGGTGCCCTTCAGAGTGGTCGAGATGCAGGCTTCGCAACCAACATCTTCCCACGTCAGAGGGGCATTTCGGCTTCTCGGGCCGCCCGCGCGCCCTACCGCGACGGTGGATCAGGGCTCAGGCCCGGCGGGAAGCTGATCGGGATCTCCGGTCCCCCGGACCCCGCTTTCGCCAAGGAGGCGGGGCTGAATCCGGTGCTGCGCCTGGCGATCTCCGCACTCAGTCGCAGGATCCGTCGCCAGGCAGCGGAGCTGGGTGTGAGCTACGGGTTCCTGTTCGTGACCCCCAGCGGCGACCAGCTGCGCGAGATTGCAGCCCTCGTCGACGCCGGCGCGTTGCGGCCAGTCGTCGACAAGACATACCCGCTCGCCGAGACACCGCAGGCCTTTGACGACCTCGCCAAGGGTGGCGTCCGCGGCAAGATCGTCGTCACCAATAGCTGACCCGCCCGTTCGACGGCTGACTCGCACGCCATGCCCACTCGTTCACCGCCGGCCCCACACTCCGACCTATACCCGACGGCCACGCGCCGCCCGCTCCCTGAGCTCAAGCGGAAACCTTGTCGATGTGTGACGTGACATGACCCCAACCTTCCCAAGGATCGGAGTCTCCGGACATGCCGGAGGATTCAATCGATCGCGCCCGGCGCGGCCGAGCGCTTTAAACGCACTGTTGGGTGGGTGCGATCGACGCCTCGGCCGACCAAGGGGTGCGTTCCGCCGAGGGGTCGGCGGCCGTTCTCGACATGCGAGATGCCTGAGGCGATGCAACGATGTTTCATCCCAGGTCACGTGGTCGAAAGGACGCCACCATGAAGGGTCGCGCGGTCGTCGGGGTGGTCATCGCGGTGGTGGCGGTGCTCGCCATCGTCGGGGTCGTCGTGTGGCGGGCGCAGCCCGCAGCGGACGAGCCCCTCATCGACGCCGCCGACGCCCAGGCCCTGACGGCCGCCGACGTCCAGGTCGACGACGGCGGGATCGCGCCGCTTCGGCTGGGTCGCGACGTGGCCGACGTCTCCGCCGACGGCTGGTTGACGTACGCGCAGGACGACGGCTGCACGCGGGTCGAACCGCCGTCGTCCGGCGCCGGTCCGGTGTCGGCGCAGGTGGTCGATGTCGTCGACCCGGGAACGCCGACCGTCCAGCTCACCGGAGGGGCCGTGGACGGCGAGGTGGTCGCGTCCCAGGCGGCGCTGATCTCCGCCGACCCCACGCCGACGACGAGCGATGGCGTCGGCCTCGGCGTGCCGTGGTCGAACGTCGAGGACCTCGGCGAGACGCAGACGCTCACCGTGTCGACGCCGTCGGGCGAGGCGGTGGACGTCCGCGTGGTGAGCTGGGAGGACGGCGGGTCCGTGTACACGGCGGCCGACCTCGGCAGCGACGTCGTGGCGTGGCTCGAGGTCGCCGACCCGGACGCGCCGGACTGCGCGCTCGACGACGCGGCCTGGGCTCGGGTCGCCGCCCGCGACCTGGACCAGTCGGCGCACCCCAACCCGTTCGCGGCGACCGGGCCGGTCGAGGTCGGTGTGCTCGGGACGCCGGTGGCGGACCTCGGCGTCGAGCTCGAGCCGGCCGACGACCAGGCCGGGACAGACGCGACCTGCCAGGTCATGACTCCGGTGGTGGATCCGCAGACCGGTCCCCGGGTGGCGTACACGGTCAAGGACGGCGTCGTCGTCGGGATGAGTGTGCAGGACGGCGCGGTGGCCGCGGGTCTCGTCCCGGGTCAACCGCTCGACGCCGAGGCCGCGGATCTCACCGTCACCCGAAGCGAGAGCCAGATGGCGGACTTCGTCTCGATCGTCGGCACCCTGCCGGGCGACGTGCCCGTCTCGGTCCTCGCCACGGTCGAGTCGGTCGACGTGCCCGAGCTGGACTCTCGCGTCATCCTCGGGTCCGAGGTGCCGGTCGTCGTCGACGTGGGCGCCTGGGGAACCTGCTGACTCCCTCCTGCCGATGGAACGGATCATGGACAACGAACGTGCCCGATATCGGTTCGAGTCCCACGGGGCCCACCGTGTCGATTGCAGTTCAGGACTCCGGGCGTCAGCTCGCTGGACCCCCGCGGACCCTGGCGGCAGCCATCTGGGAGCCTCCTTGTGGCGGCACCCTTGTGTGTCTTCGGCTCATACCTGACGCGCGGGTTCCGGTAGGTGGTTGACGCTCTCGGGGCGGATGTTCGGTTCCCGCGCGACAGTGTTCCGGTTCTTCCTTGCACCTGGTGTGGCTGGGGGTCCTGCTCGGTCGTACTGACCTCGACGTCCGCCGCGACCGACGCCGCGTGGCTCGCCGCCGCCGACGTCGCCGCGATCGCCCGCGACCTCGCTGTGGAGTACCGGCTGATCGGCGGCGCTGCACCGGACCGGTTCGCGTACAGAGTCCACTTGGCTCCGGACCGCGCACATGGCCGGGCCCCGCACCCGGTCGGAGTTGGCGGAGCTCACCGGCCTGACCCTGCGTCAGGTCGGATACGCCCTAGGAGACTGCTGAACAACGCGTGTCCGGTCGGGGTCCGCTCGGGCGGGTGCGGGATCCTTGGGTGTGCAGGGTTCTGGGAGGGTTCAGCGGGATCTGCTGGACGCGGAGTCGATGGCGGGCCGGCTTCTGGTGCCGGG
>JARKOU010000067.1 GCA_029975645.1 Actinomycetales bacterium | reverse complement strand
CCAACACCGGCCGTTCAGGCCCGCACCGGTCTGGTCCCACACGACCACGGTGAACGCGCGCTCGATGGCCGACCACTGGTTGCGCAGCGTCCCGATCTCGGTGCCGCCGGGGCCGCCGGACAGGAACAGGATCACGGGCGCGCCCTGCGCACCGCGGACGACGACGCGCTGGTCGCAGTCCCCCACGCGCACGGAGGCCACCTCGCCCTCGTGGCCGGCCGCCACCGGGGTAGCCCCGCACGAGCGCCCCCAGAGATCCGAGCGCGATCAGCCCCGCCAGCACGGCACCGAACCGCGAGACCCGGCGACCCGCGGCGTCCGGACGCCGCCGGTGCAGCCCCAGCCCGACCGCAAGCGGGAGGAGCCCGATGATCGCGTCCACACCCCGGCCGAACACGAGGGCGCCGACCGCGTAGGTCGACCCCTGCGCGGCCTCGACGAACGCGGACAGCCGCGTCGTGGGCACGTCCACCGGCCAGCGCGCCGCCTCGCAGGCCAGCCACGCTGGCGATCGTGGACGCCGACGGCCTGGCCGCGCTCTCCATGCGCCGGCTCGCCGCCGAACTCGGCGTGGATCCCATGGCGGCCTACCGGCACGTGCCCAACAAGGAGGCGCTGCTCGACGCGGTCGTCGACGCCGTGCTGGCTGAGGTCGAGTTGCCGGCCGGCACCGGGCCGTGGGAGGAGCGGCTGAGCGTCGGCGTCCATCGGGTGCTGGCCGCGATGACGGCGCACCCGCACGCAACGCCCTTGCTGTCGGCGCGCAAGTGGCTCACACCGGCCGGCCTCGCAATCATCGAGTGGGGGCTACACACCCTCACGTCCGGCGGGGTGGACCCTCGCCGCGCCGTGCTCGTCATGAACGCCACCGGCCTGTTCCTCACCGGCCTCGCCCAGGCCATGACCGGGCTGGACGGCAGCGAGCCGCTCACCGCCCTGCGCGCGACACCAGACGCCTACCCGGTCACCCTCGCCGCGCTCGCGAGCGGCGAGGGCCGCTTCGTCTACCCCGACCTGCTCGACTTCTGGATAGCCACCGCCCTCGCGGGGCTACGGACGCCGCCCGACCGCCTCAGCCCAGCGAGTAGCTGACCTGCACCTCGTGCTCGCCCTCGGCGACGAGGATCTCGACGGTCCCCTGCAGGCCGGCGAGAGCGCCGGTGCCCGACCCCGGCACCACCGCGTAGATCAGCGTCGGAGCGCCGGCGGTCATGGTGCCGCACTGCTGCAGGACGAACGTGCCGCGGCGGCCATCGAGGGCGCCGTCGACAGCCTCGAGAGCCACATAGCCCGCGCTGCCACCCATCGGATCACCCGCCGACAACATGACGCCCGCGCTCGTCCCCTCGAGAACGCCGCGCCAGGTCTTGGTGAAGGCGAACCGTGCGGTGCCGTCGAGCAGCGGCTCGGCCGGGGTCATCTCGATGACGAAGAAGGCGTTACCCCGGGGCGCTTCGTCGTCGGTGTCGTTGATGGTCTCCATGCAGGCACCGTAACGGGCCTGGGGACGCGCGGGACAGCCCTCACCGCAGAGAGGCCGTGGTCGCGGCGACCGCAGAGCTTCCCGGCGACGCCCCGCTCGCCTGTGGGGGGCCGCCTGGGCGCTGGGCTCCTCTTCGGGCCTCCCGATCCGCAGGGCTGAATCGACCCACCCCACGGGAGTAACCTGCGGAACTGTGACCGACCGGCCCGCGAACACCAGCCCCGACTTCGATTTCGGGCGCATCAAGTGGATCTACTACGGCCTGGTCATCGGCATGTTCACGTCGTCGATCAGCCAGACGATCATCAGCCCCGCCATCCCGCGCATCATCGCCGACCTGGGCGGGCTGCAGTACTACGCGTGGCTCTCGACGATCGTCATGCTCGTGAGCGCGATCGTCACGCCCATCAGCGGCAAGCTCGCC
>JARKOU010000052.1 GCA_029975645.1 Actinomycetales bacterium | reverse complement strand
GTCCCATTCCTGCGGATGAGACGACCAACCACGTGTTCGGCGAGGGTGGGTGGGCGGTGTTCGGCATGGGTGGGAGGGCAGTGTTCGGCATGGGTGGGTGGGCAGCGTTCGGCGAGGAAGGGGTTGGGGCCGCGGTGGTGGGGCTCACCGGTGGGCCCTCGCCGAGGCGTAGAGGCAGATGGCCGCGGCGGTCGCGAGGTTGAGCGACTCGGCGTGGCCGTGGATCGGCACGCGGACGGCCGCGTCCGCGAGGGCTCGCTCCTCGGCGCTCAGCCCATGCGCCTCGTTGCCGAAGATCCAGGCGGTGGGCTCGCGCAGGAGCGGCGGGTCGCCGTGGAGCAGGTGGTCGAGGTCGTGCTCGCCCGCGCCGTCGGCCGCAAGCACCATGAGGCCACCCGCCCGGACCTGCGCGACTGCGTCGGCGAGCGGCACCCCCGTCACCACGGGCAGGTGGAACAGGGAGCCGGCCGTGGAGCGCACCACCTTGGGGTTGTGCACATCCACGCTGGTGGTGGCCAGGACGACGGCATCCGCCCCCGCGGCGTCGGCCGCGCGAATCACCGTGCCGGCGTTCCCCGGGTCGCGCACCGAGGCGAGGATCGCGACCAGGCGCGGGCGGGCGGCAACCACGGCACCCAGGTCGGGCGACGCGATGCGGACGACGGCGAGAACGCCCTGGGCGTCCGGGCTCATCGCGTCGATGACCTCGGGTGTGGCGAGGTGGACGCGCCCTCCCGCGGCCCGGGCGGCGTCGTCGATCTCCCTGTATCGCGCGGCGGCCGCGTCGGTGAGGTAGACGTCCCGGACCAGCGGTGCGGCGAACCGGACCGCCTCCCGCACTCCTTGTGGCCCCTCGACCAGGAACAGGCCGTGCCGCATGCGCGCCGAACGCCCGGCCAGCGCGCGGACCGACCGCACCCGCTCGCTGCGGGGGTTGGTCAGGTCCGGGCCGGCCGGGCGTTCGGTCACGCGGGTCCCTGCGAGGTTCGAATCCAGCGGCGCTGGGCCTGGTTCAGGCCGCGGGCGCGTTGACGTCCGCGGGCAGGTTCTCCTTCGCGACACCGACCAGAGCCGTGAAGGCCTCGGGCTCGTTCACCGCGAGTTCGGCGAGCATGCGCCGGTCCACCTCGACACCCGCAGCCTTGAGGCCCTGGATGAAGCGGTTGTAGGTCATGCCGTTCTCGCGCACCGCGGCGTTGATGCGCTGGATCCACAGCTTGCGGAAGTCGCCCTTGCGGGCGCGCCGGTCGCGGTAGGAGTAGGTCATCGAGTGCGTGACCTGCTCCTTGGCCTTGCGGTACAGGCGCGAGCGCTGGCCGCGGTAACCGCTGGCGCGCTCGAGGGTGGTGCGGCGCTTCTTCTGGGCGTTGACCGCCCGCTTGACGCGTGCCACGTGGTCCTCCTTGGGGTATCGGGCGGCTTACTTGCCGAGCAGCTTCTTGACGTTCTTGAGGTCGGCGGCGGACACGACCTCGTCCTGCGCCAGGCGGCGCGTGCGCGTGCTCGGCTTGTGCTCGAACAGGTGCCGGCGGTTGGCCTGCTCGCGCATCACCTTGCCGCTCCCGGTGACCCGGAAGCGCTTCTTCGCACCGGAGTGCGTCTTGTTCTTCGGCATCGTCATCCTCACTGGGCCTCACCACCCCCGGGGGTGGGGGTGGGTCGGTGCGTCGGGGCGGGCCGGCGGCTCCGCCCGGGTCTTCGGTCAGCCGGCCTCGGGCGGGGACGGCTTTCGGGGCGGGGTGGCCCGCGGCGCGGGCGCCGGGGTTGCGCCGGGCCGCGGCGA
>JARKOU010000048.1 GCA_029975645.1 Actinomycetales bacterium | reverse complement strand
CGCTCGACGCCGTCGCCGTGGTGTGCGTCGACGTCCACGTACGCCACCCGGCGCGCGCCGGCGTCGAGGAGCCACCGGATCGCAATCGCGACGTCGTTGTAGACGCAGAAGCCCGAGGCATGGTCCGGCATCGCGTGGTGCAGCCCGCCCGCGATGCTCACGCCACGCTCGGCCCGCTCCTCCCAGACGGCGCGCGCCGCCTCCAGCGTGGCCCCGGCGATACGCGCGGAGGCCTCGTGCATACCGGGGAAGATCGGGTCGTCCGGCGTGCCGAGGCCGCGCTCGGGGTCGGGGACGCCCTCGCCCGCCGCGCGGACCGCGGCGATGTAGGCGGGCTCGTGCACCAGGGCGAGCGTCGCGTCGTCGGCCATCTCCGGCGCGACCACCGAGATCCCCTCCGCGTCGAGGAGGCCCAGGTCACGAACCAGGTCCATGGTCAGGCGCAGCCGCAGCGGGTTCATGGGGTGACCGAGGCCGAAGTCGTAGGCGGCCAGGCGCGGGCTCCAGGCGAGGTGCAGGCGCGACGGCATGGCCCACCGTAACGCGCCCTCGTTCCTCCGGCCGGTGCGCTCCGGTCCGTGGGTCCTCCGATCCGTGCGCGGCACGTGGGAGGCTTGCGCCGGCGCGCCGGAGGGCCCGGTCGCCGAGATGGGGCGGCAGGGGGGATCGGGCGTGGCGATACCGGGACCCCTCGTTGCCGCCCGCGACCTGGTCGACGCCGTCGCCCGCCGCCACCCCGCACGCCTGGCCGTCTCCGTGTTCGCCGGAGTGGTCGCGCTCGTCACCGCGCTCCTGATGCTGCCGCTCGCGACCACGAGCGGGCAGGCCGCCCCCCTGGTCGACGCCCTGTTCACCGCCACGTCGGCGGTGTGCATCACCGGGCTCACCGTGGTGGACACCGCCGCCCACTGGTCGCTGTTCGGGCAGGGCGTGATCCTCGCCGGGATCCAGGTGGGCGGGTTCGGTGTCATGACGCTCGCGTCGATCCTCGGGCTCGCGGTCTCCCGCCGGCTCGGCCTCACCCAGCGCCTGCTCACGGCGTCGGAGACCAAGACGCAGCGCCTCGGCGAGGTCGGCGCCCTGGTGCGGGTGGTCATCGTGACCTCCCTGGTGATCGAGGCGGGGCTCGCCGTCGTGCTCTTCCCCCGCTTCGTGACGCTCGGCCAAGGGGCGGGTGAGGCGCTGTGGAACAGCGCGTTCCTCTCGATCTCGACCTTCAACAACGCCGGCTTCGTGAACCTCCCCGACGGGCTGTACCCCTACGTCGGTGACTGGTGGATGAACCTGCCGGTCATCATCGGCGCGTTCATCGGCGCGCTCGGCTTCCCGGTCATCCTCAACATCGCGCGACGGGCGCGCACGCCGCGGCGGTGGACGCTCCACACGAAGTTGACACTGACCACGTCGTCCCTGCTCGCGGTCGCGGGAATCGTCATGATCGGCGCGCTCGAGTGGACCAACCCGCTGACGTTCGGGGCGCTGCCGACGGCGGACCGGGTGCTCGCCTCGCTGCTCGCCGGGGTGGCGCCTCGCTCCAGCGGCTTCGCGACGGTGGACGTCGGGCAGATGCGCGAGGCGACGTGGCTGCTCCAGGACGCCCTCATGTTCGTGGGCGGCGGCAGCGCGTCGACGGCGGGCGGCATCAAGGTGACCACGCTCGCGGTCATGCTGCTCGCGATCGTCGCCGAGTCCCGCGGCGACCCCGACGTCGAGGCGTTCGGCCGCCGGATCTCTCCCGACGTGCTCCGGCTCGCCGTCGCCGTCGTGTTCATCGGGGCAACCATGGTGCTGGTTGCCTCGCTGCTCCTGCTCGCCCTCACCGACCTGCGGCTGGACGTCATCCTCTTCGAGGTGCTCTCCGCCTTCAGCACGTGCGGCTTGAGCACGGGCATCACGCCCACCCTGCCCGACGGCGCGAAGTATGTTCTCTCCGCGCTCATGTTCGCGGGGCGCACCGGCACCATGACCGTGGCGGCGGCCCTCGCCGTCAGAAGCCGGCGGCGCGTGATCCGCCGGCCCGAGGAAAGGCCGATCATTGGCTGACAAGCGCGAGAAGGCCGCCGAGACCGCCGTCCTGGTGATCGGACTGGGTCGCTTCGGTTCTGCCCTGGCGAGCACGCTCGACCGGCTGGGCCGGGACGTCCTCGCCGTCGAGCGGGACCCCGAGTTGATCCAGAAGTGGTCCGGGCGCATCCCGCTCGTCGAGGCGGACGCCACCAATCCCGAGGCCCTCGAGCAACTCGGTGCTCGGGACTTCCAGGTGGCCGTCGTCGGAGTCGGGACCGCGCTCGAGGCGAGCGTGTTGATCACCGGAAACCTCGTGGACCTCGGGACACAGCAGATCTGGTCCAAGGCGATCTCCGCCGAGCACGGGCGCATCCTCACCCGCATCGGCGCGCACCACGTGGTCTACCCCGAGTACGACGCCGGCGAGCGGGTGGCGCACCTGGTCTCCGGGAAGATGCTCGACTACATCGAGTTCGAGGACGACTTCACCATCGTCAAGATGCGCCCGCCCCGGGAGATGCACGGCTTCACCGTGGGGCAGGCCAAGGTGAACCGGAAGTACGGCATCACGGTGATCGGCGTGAAGCCGCCGGGCCGGCCGTTCGTCTACGCGACGGACGAGACGCGCATCGACGCCGAGGACCTCCTCATCGTCTGCGGTGACACCACCCTGCTCGAGCGGTTCGCGGCGCGGCCGTAACCTCCCCGCGCGCCTGGCAGGCTGGGGTCATGGAGAAGGATGCGGACAGCGGATCGTCGGTGGGGCCGAAGGCTGAGGCGGGGGCCGGCCCAGCAGAATCCCCGGGCACGGGTAACGCGCCTCGGGACCGCTGGTGGTTCAGCCCGGTGCTGTACATCCTGTGCGGGACGGCCGTCGCCGGGTTCCAGTGGGAGCCGATCAGCGCCGGCATCGCCGACTGGCTGAACTGGCTCGTGCTGGCGGCGGGCCTTGCGGTGCTCGCCTACGGCATACGGGCCTGGTACCGCGCCCGCCCGCGGTAGCCGCCCTAGCGGGCGTGCTTGGCGATCTGCTCCTTGGCCTTCGCGACGACGGCGTCGGGGGTGAAGCCGAACTTGGTGAGGAGTTCTTTGAGGGGTGCGGAGGCGCCGAAGGTGGACATGCCGATGATCGCGCCGTCGCTGCCGACGTAGCGCTCCCAGCCGAGGGTCGAGGCCTCCTCGACGGCGACCCGGGCTCGGATCGTCGGGGGAAGGACGGACCGGCGGTACTCCTCGTCCTGGCGGTCGAAGATCTCCCAGGACGGCATGGAGACCACGCGGGCGTGGATCCCCTGGGCGGTGAGGGCCTCGTAGGCGTCGACGGCGAGGTGGACTTCGGACCCGGTGGCGATGAGGATGACGTCGGGGTCCGCGCCGTCGGGGGGGTCGGCCAGGACGTACGCGCCGCGGGCCAGGCCCGTGGCGGGGGCGTACCTGGTGCGGTCGAGGGTGGGTAGGGCCTGGCGGGACAGGAACAGGGCGACGGGGTCGTGGCGGCGGGGCATGAGCCAGCGCCAGGCTTCGGCGACCTCGTTGGCGTCCGCGGGGCGGATGTCGACCAGGCCGGGGATCGCCCGCAGGGAGACGATCTGCTCGACGGGTTGGTGGGTGGGTCCGTCTTCCCCGACCCCGATGGAGTCGTGGGTGTAGACGTGGATGACGGGCAGTTCCATCAGCGCCGACAGGCGCACCGCGCCACGCTGGAAGTCGGAGAAGATCAAGAACCCGGCCTGGTAGGGGCGGACCTTGGACAGGGACAGCCCGTTGGCGATGCACGCCGCGGCGTGCTCGCGCACCCCGAAGTGCAGGTTCCGCCCGGCCCGCTCGGTGGCAGAGAAGTCCCCGAGCCCGGTCATCGTGGTCTTGGTCGACGGGGCCAGGTCCGCCGCGCCGCCCACGAGCCAGGGCACGCCGGCGGCGACGGCGTTCAGCACCTTGCCCGACGCCTCCCGCCCGGCCAGGCCCGTGGGGTCGGGCGGGAAGGTCGGGATCGCGGCGTCCCACCCCTCGGGCAGGGTCCGCTGCTGCATGTGCTCCAACTGGGCGGCCAGGTCCGGGTAGGCCACCCCGTACGCGGCGTAGAGCTTCTCCCAGTCCGCGCGCGCGGCCGCGGCGCGGGCCCCGATCCCGTTCGCGAAGTGCTCGTACACCTCGTCCGGGACCAGGAACTGGGCGTCCTGCGGCCAGCCGTAGAACCGCTTGGTCCCCCGGATCTCCTCCACACCCAGCGGCTCACCGTGCGCCCCGTGGGTGCCTTCCTTCGTCGGTGCGCCGTACGCGATCCGCGAATCCACGATGATCAGCGTCGGGCGGTTCGCCTCGGCCTTGAACGCGGCGAACGCCCGGGCCAGCATCCGCCGGTCGTTGGCGTCCCCCACCCGCAGCACGTTCCACCCATACGCGATGAACTTCGTCGCGATGTCGTCCGAGAACGCGACCGAGGTGGACCCCTCGATGGTGATCTCGTTGTTGTCGTAGATCCAGCACAGGTTGTCCAGGCCCAGGTGCCCGGCCAGGGAGGCGGCCTCCTGCGCGACGCCCTCCATCATGCAGCCGTCCCCACCCAAGGCGTACACGTCGAAGTCGAACAACGTGTACCCGGGCCGGTTGTACGTGGCGGCCTGCCACTTCGAGGCCATCGCCATCCCCACCGACGTCGCGTACCCGGTGCCCAACGGGCCCGTCGTGGCCTCCACCCCGGCGGTCCAGCGGTACTCCGGGTGCCCCGGCGCCTTGGAGTCCAACTGCCGGAACCGCTTGATGTCATCCAACGACACCGACGGCTCACCGAGGGTCTCGTACTTCGGGTTCACCGACCGCACCCCGGTGAGGTGGAGCAGCGAGTACAACAACGTCGACGCGTGCCCCGCCGACAGCACGAACCGGTCCCGATTCGCCCAGATCGGCTGCGCCGGATCGAACCGCAGGAACTCCTGCCACAACGTATACGCCACCGGCGCCAACGCGATCGGCGTCCCCGGATGACCCGAACCCGCCGCCTGCACCGCATCCATCGCCAACGTCCGCATCGTC
>JARKOU010000046.1 GCA_029975645.1 Actinomycetales bacterium | reverse complement strand
GCGCCGCTACCGCGAGGTCGACGTGCTCCTGGTGGACGACATCCAGTTCCTCCAGGGCAAGGAGCAGACGATGGAGGAGTTCTTCCACACGTTCAACACGCTCCACAACAGCGACAAGCAGGTGGTCATCACCTCCGACGTCGCCCCGAAGTACCTCAACGGCTTCGAGGACCGGATGCGGTCGCGGTTCGAGTGGGGGCTGCTGACAGACGTCCAGCCGCCCGACCTCGAGACGCGCATCGCCATCCTGCGGCGCAAGGCCGCGAGCGAACGCCTCCTCGCGCCGGACGACGTGCTCGAGTACATCGCCTCGCGGATCTCCTCCAACATCCGCGAGCTCGAGGGTGCCCTCATCCGCGTCACCGCGTTCGCGAACCTGAACCGCCAGGCCGTGGACCGCGCCCTCGCCGAGATGGTGCTCAAGGACCTCATCACCGACGTCGAGGGCGGCAAGATCACGCCGGCGATCATCCTGGGCCAGACGGCGGACTACTTCGGGCTCTCCATCGAGGCGCTGTGCAGCTCCGACCGCTCCCGCGTGCTGGTCAACGCCCGCCAGATCGCCATGTACCTCTGCCGCGAGCTCACGGACCTCTCGTTACCGAAGATCGGTCAGCACTTCGGCGGCCGGGACCACACCACCGTCATGCACGCAGACCGCAAGATCCGCGAACTCATGGCCGAGCGCCGCAGCACCTACATCCAGGTCACCGAGTTGACCAACCGGATCAAGCAGCAGACCCGCAGTTGAGGCCGCCATCAGCCCACAGGTGTGCATAACTCTGTGGACAAAGGTGGACAACAGGAGGTCCGCCGTGGACGCACCCATGATCATCCGTGGACTCAGCCCGGGGGCCGGCGTCACATCCACCGCGCCGGCCGGGAGTCCCCACGCGCTCCCGTGCCGCGTCCACACCGCGGATCCGTCCCGGACCTGCGCCGTCGTCGGTTATCCCCAGGTTCCACAGCACCGACGACAACGACGAACCATTACTCCTGATCGAGGTGTGGACAGCCAACAGAACCCCACTGCCGCGCCAAGGCCCTCGGTCGATCCACAGGGTCGACTCCCGCGGTGCACGGATGCCCGGGGGTCGCTAGGGTGGCCCGGGCGTGTGGTGCAGGCCACGCGGCCGGTGCGCGAGGCGAACCGGCCAGGACGACGAAGGAGTTCGCTGTGAAGTTCCGGGTCGAGCGAGACGTGCTCGCCGAGGCGGTCACCTGGACGGCGCGCACGCTCCCCACGCGTCCCCCGGTGCCGGTTCTCGCCGGCGTACTCCTGGAGGCCGCCGGCGACGGCGTCCTCACCCTGTCCACCTTCGACTACGAGGTCTCCGCGCGTTCCACCGTCCCGGCCGACGTCGACGAGGCCGGCACAGTGCTCGTCTCCGGCCGGCTCCTCGCGGACATCTCCCGCGCACTTCCTGGCAAGCCCGTGGACGTGCACGTCGAGGGCACCCGCGTGGTCCTCACCTGCGGGGCCAGCCGCGTCACGCTCCTCACCCTGCCGGTGGACGACTACCCCGCGCTCCCGGTCATGCCGCCGGTGTTCGGCACCGTGGAGGCCGAGGTCTTCGCCCAGGCGGTGGCCCAGGTCACGATCGCGGCCAGCCGCGACGAGACCCTGCCGCTCCTGACCGGCGTCCGGGCGGAGTTCGAGGCGGACCGCATCACGCTCCTGGCCACCGACCGCTACCGGCTCGCCATGCGCGAGCTGCCGTGGCACCCCGCCTCCCCGGGCACCTCGTCCTCCGCGCTGCTGCGCGCGCGCACCCTGTCCGACGTCGCGAAGTCGCTCACCAGCGCGGGCACCGTGGACCTCGCGCTCGTCGACTCCACCTCCCACGGGCTCATCGGGTTCGAGGCCGGCGGCCGCCGCACCACGTCGTTGCTGCTCGACGGCGAGTACCCGCCCGTGCGCCGCCTGTTCCCGGAGCAGACCACCACCCACGCCGTCGTTCACCGGACCTCGCTCGTGGAGGCCGCACGCCGCGTCTCCCTGGTCGCGGAGCGCAACACCCCCATCCGTCTCTCGTTCTCCGAGGGCACCGTGGTGCTCGAGGCCGGCCAGGGCGACGACGCGCAGGCGTCCGAGGCCCTCGAGGCCACCCTCGTGGGCGAGGACATCTCCTCGGCCTTCAACCCGCACTACCTCCTGGACGGCCTGGGCGCGCTGGGCACGGAGTTCGTGCGCATGGCGTTCACCCACTCGAGCAAGCCCGTGGTGGTGACGGGTCAGACCTCGCCCGAGGGCGACGCCGAGGCGGACTTCCGCTACCTCCTCATGCCGATCCGATTCGCGAGCTGACGGCCGGCCCGACGCCGCGGAACCACCCCGCGCCGTCGCCGGTCGGGCTCCCCTGGATGCCCTGATGCACGTCTCCGACCTCGCGCTGACGGACTTCCGGTCCTTCACCGACGTGGTGGTGGGCCTGGCGCCGGGGGTGAACGCCCTGGTAGGTCCGAACGGGCAGGGCAAGACCAACCTGGTGGAAGCCCTCGGCTACCTCGCGACGTTCTCCTCGCACCGGGTGGGGACCGACGCCGCCCTGGTGCGCCAGGGTGCACAGCGCGCCGTGGTGCGCGCCCGCGCCGTGCGGGGCGAGCGCAGCGCCGTCGTGGAGCTCGAGATCGTGGCCGGACGCGCCAACCGCGCCCGGCTCAACCGCTCCCCGGTCAGCCGGACCAGGGACGTACTCGGCATCGTGCGCACGGTGCTGTTCGCTCCCGAGGACCTCGCGCTGGTGAAGGGTGATCCCGACGGCCGCCGCCGCTTCCTGGACGACCTCGCGGTCATGCTCACCCCCCGCCTGGCCGCGGTCCGCGCCGACTACGAGCGGGTGCTGCGCCAACGCAGCGCGCTGCTGAAGACGGCGGGCGCGGCCGGGCGGGCGAGTGCCAGCAGCCTGCGCACGCTCGACGTCTGGGACGGGCATCTCGCCGCTGCAGGGGCGCAGATCCTGGCCGCGCGGATGACGCTGGTGGCGGCGCTCGCCCCGCACGTCGCGGCGGAGTACGAGCGCGTCAGCGCTGGTCAGGGGGACGCCCGGATCACCTACCGCGCGAGCGTGGAGGAGGCCGGCGCCTCCGGTGAGGCCGTCCCGGGGCCGGGCGTCGCGGCGTCGTCGGGCCCCGCGCTCTCGTCCGGCGCCGCGACGTCGTCAGGCGCGCCCGGCACGGCCCCGGACGTGGCGGTGCTCGAGGCGGCGCTGCTCGAGGCCATGGCGCGGCTGCGCACCAAGGAGATCGAGCGCGGCGTCTGCCTCGTGGGCCCGCACCGCGACGACCTGGTGCTCGCCCTCGGAGACCTGCCCGCCAAGGGCTACGCCAGCCACGGCGAGTCCTGGTCCATGGCGCTCGCGCTTCGACTGGCGTCCTACGACCTGCTGCGCGCGGACACCTCGGGCGAGTGGAGCGGCGACGGCGAGCCGGTGCTGGTGCTCGACGACGTCTTCGCCGAGCTCGACGCCCGACGCCGCGAGCGTCTCGCGGGCATCGTGGCGGGCGCGGAGCAGGTCCTCATCACCGCTGCGGCCGTGGAGGACGTGCCCGAGGCGCTCGACGGCGCCCGGTTCGACGTCATGGGGGGCGAGGTCACGCGTGTCCGGTAGCGAGCCGCCCCGCGCCCCGCGGCCCGACGCCGACGGCGCCCGTGCCGGTGCGGGCGCCGGTGACCCCTCCGCCGCGCCGGACGGAACCTCGCCGGTGCCGGACGGCACGTCTGCCGCCCCCGAGGACCCCGACGCGGCCGCCCGGGAGGCGCTGGGCAGGGCGCGATCGGCGGCCGCCGGCCGAGGCCTGCGCCCCGGCACGCCGCCGCGACGACGGCGCGGGACGGACGCGGGCCTCCCGGGAACCCCTGGGAGCATGCCGTACTCGGCCGGGCGGGACCCGATGCCGGTGGGATCCACGGTGGATCGTCTGCTCTCGGACCGCGGCTGGGACCGCTCGCTCTCGGTGGCCGGCGTGATCGGCCGGTGGCGGGACGTAGTCGGGGACCAGGTGGCGGATCACTGCGTGCCCGAGACCTTCGCCGACGGCGCGCTGGTGGTGCGCGCGGACTCCACGGCCTGGGCCGTCCAGGTGCGACTCCTCCTGCCGCAACTCGAGCGGCGGCTCGCCGAGGAGGTCGGGGAAGGGGTGGTGGAGTCGATCACCGTGCTCGGACCCGGCGGACCGACGTGGACCAAGGGGCCCCGATCCGTGCCGGGCCGCGGACCGCGGGACACCTACGGCTGAGCCGCGCAACCGCCGTCGGGCAGGGCCGAAAACTCGTCAACCGCCTGTGGAAAAACCTGGGGACAGAACCGCGATGTCGGGCCGGGGCGGTAGAATTGTCAAGGATTCTGCGAGGGCTCACGCACGTAGTCGTGCCCCCTCCGCGAGCGGCGTCGTCGCACGGGAGCGCCGCCGCACCACGACCGATGAGGAGACCGCGCCATCGTGGCCGAAGACACTGCCTCGGCAGGTACCGAGACGCCTGCCGCGTCCTACGACGCGAGCGCGATCACGGTTCTCGAAGGGCTCGAGGCGGTCCGCAAGCGGCCCGGCATGTACATCGGTTCCACGGGCGAGCGTGGCCTGCACCACCTGGTCTACGAGGTTGTGGACAACTCGGTGGACGAGGCCCTGGCCGGGTACTGCTCGCACATCGAGGTCACGCTCCTGCCCGACGGCGGGGTGCGGGTGGCCGACGACGGCCGCGGCATCCCGGTGGGCATCGTCGCGAGCGAGGGTCGGCCGGCGGTCGAGGTGGTCCTCACCGTGCTGCACGCGGGCGGCAAGTTCGGCGGCGGTGGGTACGCCGTGTCGGGTGGCCTGCACGGCGTCGGCGTCTCCGTGGTGAACGCGCTGTCCACGTGCCTCGAGGTCGAGGTGCGCCGCGAGGGACACGTCTACCGCCAGGCCTACGCCGACGGCGCCCCCCTCGCGCCCCTCGAGCGCGGCGAGGAGACGGAGGAGACCGGGACCACGGTCACCTTCTGGGCGAGCGACAAGGTCTTCGAGACCACCACGTACGACTTCGAGACGCTGCGCACCCGGTTCCAGCAGATGGCCTTCCTCAACAAGGGCCTGGAGATCACGCTGACGGACGAGCGCCCGGGGCACGCGGCGGCACGGGACGAACTCGCCGGCGACGGCGTCGCCGAGGCAGAGGCCGCCGCCGCCCTCCGTTCGGTGACCTACCGCTACGACGGCGGCCTGGTGGACTACGTCCGCCACCTCACGGCGTCGAAGAAGGTGGATCTGATCCACCCCCAGGTGATCGACTTCGAGTCCGAGGACCCGGAGAAGCGGATCTCGGTCGAGGTCGCGATGCAGTGGACAGGCGCCTACTCGGAGAGCGTCCACACCTACGCGAACACGATCAACACCTCCGAGGGCGGTACGCACGAGGAGGGCTTCCGGGCGGCCCTGACCACCCTGGTCAACCGGTACGGCCGGGAGAAGGGCATCCTCAAGGACAAGGACGAGAACCTCACGGGCGACGACGTCCGCGAGGGCCTCACCGCGGTCATCTCGGTCAAGTTGGGCGAGCCGCAGTTCGAGGGCCAGACCAAGACGAAACTCGGCAACACCGAGGCCAAGACCTTCGTGCAGAAGGTGGTGTTCGACCAACTGGGTGACTGGCTCGAGAAGCACCCGGGCGAGGCCAAGGACGTGATCCGCAAGGCGATCCAGGCCTCGGCCGCCCGCCTGGCGGCCCGCAAGGCCCGGGAGGCCACGCGGCGCAAGGGCCTGCTGGAGTCCAACTCGCTCCCGGGCAAGTTGCGCGACTGCCAGACGAACAACCCCGCCGAGGCCGAGGTGTTCATCGTCGAGGGCGACTCCGCCGGCGGCTCCGCCGTCCGCGGCCGCAACCCGCACACGCAGGCGATCCTCCCGATCCGCGGCAAGATCCTCAACGTCGAGCGGGCGCGGCTGGACCGGGCGCTGAGCAACAACGAGGTCGGCGCGCTGATCACGGCGTTCGGAACCGGCATCGGCGAGGACTTCGACGTCTCGAAACTGCGCTACCACAAGATCGTGCTCATGGCGGATGCCGACGTCGACGGCCAGCACATCTGCACGCTCCTGCTGACCCTGCTGTTCCGCTACATGAAGCCGCTGATCGAGAACGGCTACGTGTACCTCGCCCAGCCGCCGCTGTACCGGCTGAAGTGGACCAACGCCCCGCACGACTTCGTGTACTCCGACCGCGAACGGGATGCCTTCCTCGGCGCGGGCCAGGCGGCCGGCAAGCGCCTGCCGAAGGAAAACGGCATCCAGCGCTACAAGGGTCTGGGCGAGATGGACTACTCGGAGCTGTGGGAGACCACCATGGACCCGGAGCGGCGCACCCTGCTCCAGGTCACGCTGGACGACGCCGCGGCGGCGGACGAGATCTTCTCCGTGCTGATGGGCGAGGACGTGGAGTCGCGGCGGTCGTTCATCCAGCGCAACGCGCGCGACGTGCGCTTCTTGGACATCTGAGTGGACATCTGAGGTGACTTCGCCAGCCCGGCCCGTCCGACCGAGACGGGGACCTGAGCGAGACGTGGACCTGGGCGTGACGGCGCGCGCGACGACGCGAGACGAGGACGAGTGATGACGGAGACGACGACGCCGGAGGGCGGCCGGGTCGAGACGGTGGACCTGCAGCTCGAGATGCAGCGGTCCTACCTCGACTACGCAATGAGCGTCATCGTGGGCCGGGCCCTGCCGGACGTGCGGGACGGCCTCAAGCCGGTGCACCGGCGCGTGCTCTACGCGATGTACGACGGCGGCTACCGCCCGGACCGCGCGTTCTCCAAGTGCAGCCGCGTGGTCGGCGACGTCATGGGCCAGTACCACCCCCACGGCGACAGCGCGATCTACGACGCCCTGGTCCGCCTGGTCCAGGACTGGTCCATGCGTTACCCGCTCGTCGCGGGCCAGGGGAACTTCGGCTCCCCGGGCAACGACCCCGCCGCCGCTCCCCGGTACACCGAGTGCCGGATGGCGCCGCTGGCCATGGAGATGGTCCGGGACATCGACGAGCAGACCGTCGACTTCCGCGACAACTACGACGGCCGCACGCAGGAACCCACCGTCCTTCCCTCGCGCTTCCCGAACCTGCTGGTCAACGGCAGCGCGGGGATCGCCGTCGGCATGGCCACGAATGTCCCGCCGCACAACCTGCGGGAGGTGGCCGACGGCGTCCAGTGGTACCTGGACCACCCGGAGGCCACGCGCGAGGAACTCCTCGCCGCGCTCCTGCAGCGGGTCAAGGGCCCGGACTTCCCCACGGGCGCCACGATCCTCGGCCGTCGCGGCATCGAGGAGGCGTACCGCACCGGGCGCGGCTCGATCACCATGCGCGCCGTCGTCGCCGTCGAGGAGATCCAGAACCGCACGTGCCTGGTGGTGACGGAACTCCCCTACCAGGTGAACCCGGACAACCTCGCCCTGAAGATCGCCGAACTCGTCAAGGACGGCCGGGTCCAGGGCATCGCGGACATCCGCGACGAGACCTCCGGGCGCACGGGCCAGCGGCTCGTCATCGTGCTCAAGCGGGACGCCATCGCCAAGGTGGTGCTCAACAACCTCTACAAGCACACCCAGCTGCAGGAGACGTTCGGCGCGAACATGCTCGCGCTGGTGGACGACGTCCCGCGCACCCTGAGCCTCGACGCGTTCGTGCGGCACTGGGTGGACCACCAGCTCGACGTCGTCGTCCGCCGCACCGCCTTCCGCCTGCGCCAGGCCGAGGAGCGCGCGCACATCATCCGGGCGCAGATCAAGGCGCTCGACGCGCTGGACGAGGTGATCGCACTCATCCGGTCCTCGGCCACGGTGGAGGACGCGCGCGAGGGCCTCATGGTCCTGCTGGACATCGACGAGATCCAGGCCAACGCCATCCTCGAGATGCAGCTGCGGCGCCTGGCCGCCCTGGAGCGCCAGAAGTTGCTCGAACGGGCGGCGCAACTCGAGGCCGAGATCGCGGACTACAAGGCGATCCTCGCCTCCCCGGAGCGGCAGCGGACGATCGTCGGGACGGAACTCGGCGAGATCGTCGAGTAGTACGGCGACGAGCGGCGCACCACGATCGTGCCGTTCGACGGCGAGATGTCGGTCGAGGACCTCATCCCGCAGGAGGACGTGGTCGTCACCATCACGCGCGGCGGCTACGCCAAGCGCACGCGGACGGACGCGTACCGCTCCCAGAAGCGCGGCGGGAAGGGGGTCCGCGGCGCGCAGCTGCGGGAGGACGACGTCGTCGACCACTTCTTCGTCACCACCACGCACCACTGGCTGCTGTTCTTCACCAACCTGGGACGGGTGTACCGCGCGAAGGCGTACGAACTGCCCGAGGGCGGGCGGGACGCGAAGGGCCAGCACGTGGCGAACATGCTCGCGTTCCAGCCGGACGAGCGGATCGCCGAGGTGCTGAGCCTGCGCGACTACGGCCAGGCCGAGTACCTGGTCCTCGCCACCCGGCGCGGCCTGGTGAAGAAGACACGCCTCACGGAGTACGACTCGGCGCGTTCGGGCGGGGTCATCGCGATCAACCTGCGCGAGGACGAGGCGGGGCAGCCGGACGAACTCGTGGCCGCGCGCTTGGTGGACTCCCGCGACGACCTCATGCTCGTCTCCCGCAAGGGCCAGTCCATCCGTTTCACGGCCGACGACGACGCCCTGCGGCCCCTGGGCCGCGCCACCTCGGGCGTCACCGGGATGAAGTTCCGCGACGACGACGAGTTGCTCGCCATGGACGTGGTGCGGGACGACTCGTACGTCTTCGTGGTCACGGAGGGTGGATTCGCCAAGCGCACCCGCGTCTCGGAGTACCGGGTCCAGGGTCGCGGGGGTCTCGGCATCAAGGTCGCGAAACTCGCCGAGCAGCGCGGCGACCTCGTGGGCGCGCTCATCACCGCGGAGGCCGACGAAGTCCTGGTGATCATGGAGCGCGGCAAGGTGGTGCGGACGTCCGTGGGCGAGGTCCCCGCCACGGGGAAGGACACCATGGGTGTGACGTTCGCCAAGCCGGACCCCGGTGACCGCATCATCTCGGTGGCACGGAACCCCGAGAAGGCGCTCGAGGAATCCGATGCCGTACCGTCGTCACAGGAGACCTCCGCCCCCGAAGACCGAGGAGAGGCATGAGCGAGAACGTCACCGGCACGGACGCGTCCAGCACTCGCGTGATCCCCACGGCGAGCCCGGCCGGCAGCGGAGACGACGTCGACGCCACGCAGGCGATCCCGACGAGCCCCGCTGCGGAGGCGCCGGACGCGACGACGGCGCCCGCCGCCTCCCCCAGGCGCATGCCGTGGCGGTCGGCGGGCAGCACCCCTGCTCCGGCGACCGAGGCGCCCGCTCCGGGTGTCGCATCGCGCCCGGGGCCGAGTGCGACCACCGGCGCCCCCGCCGGCACGCCCCCGCCGGCGGCCGGGTTCCCGACAACCGCCTCGGCCACCGCGACGGGCTCGCGCGCGGCCGCGCCGAAGACGTCGACCGGCCCGCGGAAGGTGCGCCTGGCGCTCTCGCGGGTGGACCCGTGGTCGGTGATGAAGCTCTCGTTCCTCGTCTCCATCGCAATCGGCATCGCCATCGTCGTGGCCGTCGCCGTGGTGTGGAACGTGCTGAACTCCATGCAGGTCTTCACCCAGATCGACGGCCTGATCACCGACATCGCCGGCACCGAGTCCTTCATCAACATCCTCGAGTACGTCGAGTTCTCGCGGGTGATGTCGCTGGCCGTGGTGATCGCCGTCGTCGACATCGTCATCTTCACCGCGATGGCGACCCTCCTCGCGTTCCTCTACAACGTGGTGGCCGCGCTCGTGGGCGGCTTGCACGTCACGCTGACGGACGAGTGAGCCGGCGCACCCGGCCTGAGACGCTCTCGCGTTTTGGGCCGGGACCCCGCGCTGGGGTAGTCTCTTGCGGCGCCGCCCGGCACGAACGAGGCGGCAACGGGCCTATAGCTCAGACGGTTAGAGCGCTTCCCTGATAAGGAAGAGGTCACAGGTTCGAGTCCTGTTAGGCCCACCCCGCCCGGCCAGGCGCCCACCGACCCGGAGGTCAGGATGAAAAAGGTCCTCGTGCTCGCGGTGGTGGCCGCGGCGGCGGTCCTGATCTGGAAGAAG
>JARKOU010000155.1 GCA_029975645.1 Actinomycetales bacterium | reverse complement strand
GGCCTCTACTCGCCGCAGGTCACCGGCATGATCCAGCAGTACTTCACCGGCGGCGGCCGCGCCCGCGCGTTCGCCCTGCTCGGGCTGGTCGTGTCGGCGTCCGTCGCCGTCGGGCCCGTTCTCGCCGGCACCATCATCCAGATCGTCGGCAGCCACGACGGCTGGCGCTGGACGTTCTTCACCTACATCCCCGTCGGCCTCGTGGGCATCGCTCTCGCGCTCGCCTGGTTCCCCTTCGAGACCGAACGGCGGCTACGCGGCGCCGACCGCCCACGCGTCGACCTCGACCCGGTCGGCACCCTCCTCATGGCCCTCGCCGTCCTCGGCTTCATGTATCCCTTCATGGCCCGGACGCCGTGGGCGTGGGCCCTCCTCCCCGTCGCCGCCGGGACAACCTGGGCCTGGGTGCGCTGGGAGCGCCGCTACGAAGCGCGTGGAGGCGCGCCCCTCGTCGACCTCGCCCTGTTCGACTACCGCTCCTATCGCAACGGCATCACCGTCTCCGGTGGCGTCTTCCTGGGCGTGACGAGCACGTTCGTCGTCGTCGCCCTCTTCCTGCAGACCGGGCTGGGCACGGGTGCCCTCGCGGCCGGGCTCATCGGGTTGCCGAACGCGCTGGCGTCGGCGTTCGCGTCGGTGTACACCGTCCGCTTCGTCATGGGCAGCGGGCGTCGCCTCATCGTCGCCGCCCTGGTGATCGCCCTCGCCTCCACCCTGACCGCTATCGGCGTCGCGCTGCTCGTCGAGACGGCAGGCGTCTCCTACTGGTGGCTCGCGGCGCCACTCGGCCTGATGGGGCTCGGCATGGGCACCTTCATGTCCGCCAACCAGACCATGTCGATGCAGGACGTCCCGGGCACCCATGGTGGCACCGCCGGTGGCCTCAAGCAGACTGTCGAACGCATCGCCACCGCGATGGGCAACGCGGTCATCACCAGCGTCTTCTTCCTCGTCGCCGAGTGGGGCGCCTGGGTGGAGGCCTTCATGGCTGCTTTCGCCGCCATCTCGGTGTGCCTTGCCATCGCCCTCGGCCTCGCGTTGCTCGACGAGCGGCAGCACCGGCGTCCGGCCTGAGCCCGTTGCTCCCGGACGCCGGTCTGGCCGCGTGCCCTCAGGGGCCGGTCCTGCGGCCGACCGCGTCCAGGCCGGAGACGATGAGCGCGTCGTCGATGAGGTCGAGGTCGATGTAGGTCGACGCCGACTGCTCGCGCGCCTCATACCACACGTGCCCGGACGCCGCGTCCACGACCTTCACCCCGAAGTCGAACAGGACGAACTGGCCACGCCAGGCCACCACCGTCTCGAGCGAGTCGATCGGCACGTCCCAGAGGAACTGCTCGGTGCGCGGGTCGTAGGCCACCGCGTAGTCATCGAGGACGAAGAAGACGATCCCGCCGGCCTGGAGGGAGATCGGCTCCACCGCCAACCCGAACACTTCTGTGAACACGGTCGGCATGAGGACGTCCCCCGTCTCACCCCGTGGCCAGATCGACTTTCACGGCCGCCCCGCCGGTGTTGATGAAGACCGGGACCGTGACATCGCCCTCGGCCGGATCATGCCTCGGAAAGGCCAAGTGCACGCCGGGATCGGTGAAGTGGAGCAGCCGCAGGTCGTAGCTGTACGCGGCCGCCATGCCGCCACTGTTGCACCACAGACGCTCCCCGTCGTCCACCAGCCGCGGGCACCGCGGCATGCCGACGAGACGCCCCTGCGCGGCGTCCAGGAACACGGTGAGGTTCCCGATCCACAAGGCAGTGAGCCCGTCGGCGACCGTGCGGATGCGCGGGCGGTCGAGGGCCAGCCCCTCCGTGGGCGGGAACTTCCGCACGATCAGCCGGTTCTCGGTGAACATCTCG
>JARKOU010000026.1 GCA_029975645.1 Actinomycetales bacterium | reverse complement strand
CCCCCGAGCCGGCCCCGGCCGAGGCGACGTCTGCTCCGGCGGAGGCGGCGCCGTCGGCCCCCGAGGCGCCCAAGCGTCCCGCCGCGCGTCGCCCGGCGGCGCGCACGACGGCGACCACGTCGACCAAGGCCGCGGATCAGGCGGCGGGCGAGGCGACCACCCAGGCCGGGGAGGCTGAGAAGTGACCACGCTCGCGCCGGTCCTGACGAGCACGCTGGACCGCGACCGCTCCTGGACGCTGGCGACCTATCGGCAGCACGGCGGCTACGAAGCGCTGCGGACGGCCCTGCGGCAGGAGCCCGCGCAGATCATCGACACCGTCAAGGCCTCGGGCCTGCGCGGGCGCGGCGGCGCCGGCTTCCCCACGGGCCTCAAGTGGTCGTTCCTGCCCAAGCCCGACGGCGGCCCCCGCTACCTCGTGGTCAACGCCGACGAGTCCGAGCCCGGCACGTGCAAGGACGTGCCGCTCATGCTCGGCAACCCCCAGGCCCTCATCGAGGGCGTGGTCATCACGTCCTACGCCATCGGCTGCCACCACGCGTTCATCTACCTGCGCGGCGAGGTGGTCCACGTGTACCGCCGCCTGCTCGCCGCCGTCGCGGAGGCGCGCGCCGCCGGCTTCCTGGGGAAGAACATCCTGGGCAGCGGCTTCGACCTCGAGGTCACGGTCCACGCGGGCGCCGGGGCGTACATCTGCGGCGAGGAGACGGCGCTGCTGGACTCCCTCGAGGGACGGCGCGGCCAGCCGAGGCTCAAGCCGCCGTTCCCCGCCGTCGCCGGCCTGTACGCCCGGCCCACGGTGGTCAACAACGTCGAGAGCATCGCCTCGGTGCCCTCGATCGTGCGCGGCGGCGCCGACTGGTTCACGTCGATGGGCACGGCGCGTTCCGCCGGGTTCGGCTTCTTCTCCCTGTCCGGTCACGTGACGCGCCCGGGGCAGTACGAGGCCCCGCTCGGTATCACGCTGCGCGAACTCCTCGACATGGCGGGCGGCATCCGGGCCGGGCACCGGCTCAAGTTCTGGACGCCGGGCGGCTCCTCGACGCCGATCCTCACCGAGGAGCACCTCGACGTGCCGCTGGACTACGAGTCCGTGGCGGGCGCCGGCTCGATGCTCGCCACCCGGGCGCTGCAGGTCTTCGACGAGACCACGTCCGTGGTGCGGTGCGTCACCCGCTGGCTCGACTTCTACGCGCACGAGTCCTGCGGCAAGTGCACGCCGTGCCGCGAGGGCACCTACTGGCTCAAGCAGGTGCTGCACCGGCTCGAGGCCGGGAAGGGAGTCGAGGGAGACGTGGACCTCCTCCTCGACGTGTCCTCGAACATCTTCGGCCGGTCGTTCTGCGCGCTGGGCGACGCCGCGGCCACGCCTGTGAGCAGCGCCATCAAGCACTTCCGGAGCGAGTTCGAGGCCGGCATGCACACGCCCGCCTGGGAGCTCTTCCCGTACGCGGCCTCGGCCGTCTTCGCAGAGGGGGAGCGATGACCGCCGTCACGCCGGCGCCCGCCGGGGAGCGCCTCCCCGTCGAGGTCGTCACCCTGACCATCGACGGCACGGAGATCACGGTTCCCAAGGGCACCCTCGTGATCCGCGCCGCCGAGCAGGCCGGGATCCACATCCCCCGGTTCTGCGACCACCCGCTGCTCGCGCCGGCCGGCGCGTGCCGGCAGTGCCTCGTGGACATCGCCACGCCCGGGCCCGACGGCACCCTGCGGCCCATGCCGAAGCCGCAGGCCTCGTGCACCATCGAGGCGACCCAGGGGATGGCCGTGGCCACGCAGGCGACCTCCGCCGTCGCCGACAAGGCGCAGCACGGCGTGATGGAGTTCCTGCTCATCAACCACCCGCTCGACTGCCCGGTCTGCGACAAGGGCGGGGAGTGCCCGCTCCAGAACCAGGCGATGAGCAACGGGCGGGGCACGAGCCGGTTCGTGGACGTCAAGCGCACGTTCCCCAAGCCGATCGCCATCTCCACCGAGGTGCTCCTCGACCGCGACCGGTGCATCCTCTGCCAGCGGTGTACCCGCTTCTCGAAGCAGATCGCGGGCGACCCCTTCATCGACCTGCAGATGCGTGGCGTCCGCCAGCAGATCGGCGTGTTCGACGAGGCTGTGCTCGGCTTCGGTCCCGACCCCGTGGCGGAGGACGGCGTGGTGGGGCCGGGCGGCGAGCCCGGCGCAGCCGCCGGACTCCTCGCCGGCCCCACCGGCGCGGCGGAGCTCGATGAGTCCGGCCGCCCCTTCGCGTCCTACTTCTCCGGCAACACGATCCAGATCTGCCCGGTCGGGGCGCTGACCTCGGCGGCCTACCGCTTCCGGTCGCGCCCGTTCGACCTCGTCTCCACGCCGTCCGTGGCCGAGCACGACGCGTGCGGCAGCGCGATCCGGATCGACCACCGCCGCGGTGTGGTGCTGCGTCGCCTGGCGGGTGACGACCCGGCCGTCAACGAGGAGTGGATCACCGACAAGGACCGGTTCGCCTTCGCGTGGCAGAGCGCGCCCGACCGCCTCACGCAGCCCCTCGTGCGCGACCCCGAGACCGGCGACCTCGCCCCGGCCTCCTGGTCGGAGGCGCTCGACGCCGCCGCCCAGGGACTGCAGGCGGCGGTGGACGGGGGCGGCGTCGGGGTCCTGCCCGGCGGCCGGCTCACCCTCGAGGACGCCTACGCGTGGTCGAAGTTCGCGCGCGTGGCGCTTCGGACCAACTCGATCGACTTCCGGGCCCGCGAGCACTCGGCTGAGGAGGCCGACTTCCTGGCGGCCCTCGTGGCCGGCGCCCGCATGGACGTCACCTACGCCGACCTCGAGCAGGCGCCGCTCGTGCTCCTCGTGGGCCTGGAGCCCGAGGAGGAGGCGGGGACGATCTTCCTGCGGCTGCGCAAGGGCGTGCTCGCCGGTCGCGTCAAGGTGGCGACCGTGGCGCCGTTCGCGTCCCGGGGATCCGCCAAGGTGCGCGCCGAACTCGTCAGCGCCGCGCCGGGCACCGAGGCGGAAGTGCTCGATGCGATCCGGCCGCGCACCGGGGCCCCGACCGGGGATCCCGTGGTCGACGGCCTCGCGGCGCTCGCCTCAGGCCTGGCCGCGCCGGGCGCCGTCGTCCTCGTCGGCGAGCG
>JARKOU010000018.1 GCA_029975645.1 Actinomycetales bacterium | reverse complement strand
GCTCATGATCGCCCACCACACCGGCGCCCTGGAGATGGCCCAAACCCAGCTCGACGACGGCGTCAACACCGAGATGCGCGACCTCGCCCAGACCATCATCGATGCCCAGGAAGCCGAGATCGCCGAGATGGAAGACCTCCTCGCGACCCTCTGACCGCACCCTGCGCCGGGAAGCGCCCACCACCCGGCGCAGGTGATCAGAGCTTGATCGAAAAGCCATCAGTCCTTCACTGCGGCTTCCGGTTCCGCGCCGCACAATGGTGACCAGGCCTGTCCGACACCACCGGAACATCTCGGCCCGGACGGACCCGGGAGGTGTTCGTCAGTGGTGGATTGGGCGAGGACTGGGCGGGTGCCCCTGGGGCGTCGGCTGATGACAGCGCGCCCGACCCGGTTGGGTGCGGGGGTGGTCGCCATCGGGCTGGCCCTGATGATGATCCTGCTCCTGGACGGGCTGTGGGCTGGGGTGCAGGAACGCGCGACCGCATACGAGGACAACCTCGGTGCGCAGCTTGTGGTCGTGGCACCCGGCACCGAGTCGCTCTTCTCGGACCGCAGCACTCTCCCGGGGGAGGTCGCCGACGCCGTGGCCGCAGTGCCGGGCGTGACCGGGACCACCCGGGCCCGGACGATGTACACGATCCTGGAGCTGCACGGGGGCAAGGCCGCGGCTGCGGTCGTGGCCTTCACTCCGGGGGGAGCGGGTGGCCCGTGGGACCTCGCGGCGGGCCGCCCCCCGGCTGATGGTGAGGTCGCCGTCGATCGCCTGCTGGCCGAGGAGCACGACCTTGGGCTCGGCGACTCCCTGCCTGTGATGGGTCGGAACCTGCGGGTCGTGGGACTGACCGACGACACCGCCATGTTCATGACGCCGCTCATCTTCACCACCGAGTCGACCCTGACCGGCATCCTCGGTGCCACCGGGACCACCGGTGTGGTCCTGGTGTCAACCGAGAACCCGGACGCTGTCGCCGAGCGGCTGCGGTCGCAGGGACTGACGGTGCGCACCCCTGCCGAACTGGCGGGCGCCGCACGTGAGTTGACGACCCGGATCTTCGGCGGGCCGATCAGGCTCATGGTCGCTGTGGCGTTCGCGGCCGGCGTCCTGATTGTCGCGCTCGTGTCCTACACCGTTGTCGCCGAGCAGCGGCGTGAGCTGGGCGTCCTCAAGGCCATCGGCGCGTCCACCGTGAGGCTCCGGCTCGTCACGCTCACCATGACGCTCGGTTTCAGCCTGATCGGTGGCCTGGTCGCGGCAGCGCTTCTCGCCGTCGCCCGGGTGGTCGTGACCGCCTGGCAACCGACGTTCCTCGTGGCGATCACTCCCACGGCGCTCGGCCGCACCGCCGTCGCTGCGGCCGCGATGGCGCTGCTCGCGGCGTGGGTGCCGGCCCGGCAGGTCAGCCGGGTGGACGCGGCGACGGCGTTCCGGAGCGGCTCATGAAACTCCACGGACTTCTCCCGGACCTCCGTCTCCGGGTACCTCTGGGACGCCGGGTTCTCTTCAGGGACCGACGGCGCGGTGTCCTGACCATCACCGGGGTGGCCGTCGCGCTGCTGCTCGTGCTCGTGCTCGATGCCCTCAGGGTGGGCGCCCTGGAGCGCGTCACGACCTACATCCGCACCTCCCCCGCCGACGTCATCGTCTCCCAGCAGGGGGTGCGGACCATGCACATGAGTGCCTCCTCCCTCCCACGTGACACGGTGGACACGGCGGCCGCCGTGCCCGGCGTCGCGTGGGCCGCGCCGGTCAGTTTCACCTCCACCGCGGTCGACGGCCCCGGCGGCCGGCTGCTCACCTACCTCATCGGATACGACACCCGAACGGGCCGGGGCGGGCCGGCGCGGATCGAGACCGGGCGTGCGCCCGGGCGCGGGGAGGCGTTGGTGGACACCGCGGCCGCCGACGCCCTCGACCTCGCCGTGGGCTCTCCCGCCACAGTGCAGGGAACGCCGCTGACCGTCGTCGGGCTCGTCTCCGGCGGCACCAGCATCACCAACACCACCGTCTTCGTCTCCGCCGAGCAGTTCGCCGACCTGCTGGCACCCACCGTCTCCTACGTCCTGGTCGCCGGCGACGGTGCCACCCCGCTCCCGGACCTCGCGGCGGCGCTGGCCGAAGCGTTGCCGGGAACCACCGTGCAGACGCGGGCGCAGTTCGTCGCCTCCGAGTCCGCGGTCGTGGGCGACATGAGCGCTGACCTGCTCACCTTGATGGACCTCGTCGCGTACCTGATCGCGCTGGCCATCATCGCGCTCGGCCTCATGACCTCGACCCTGGACCGGTTGCGTGACTACGGCGTCCTGAAGGCGCTCGGGGCTCCCACCCACCGGCTCGCCGGGGCCGTGGCGAGTCAGGTGCTGTGGATCACCGGCCTCGCCGTCGCCGTCGCCACGGTGCTCGCGGTGCTCCTCTCCACGCTGGTGCCCCTCCTGGCGCCCACGGTGGCACTCAGCGTGAGCGCCGGCAGCGTCGCCAGTGCCGCGCTCGGCGCCCTCGCGGCGGGCCTCGCCGGTGCCCTAATGCCCGTCTGGCGTCTCGCTCGGGTGGATGCCGCCACCGCTTTCCGGAGTTCACGATGACCTCCTCCCCCACCTTGGCCGTCCACGGACTCACGAAGCAGTTCCGCTCGGGGCCCACCCTCGTCCTCGCGGTGCGGGGCGTCGACCTCGACGTCCACGGCGGCGAGGTCGTCCTGATCATGGGTCCGAGCGGCTCCGGCAAGACCACCCTGCTGCTCATGCTCGGAGCGCTCCTTCGCCCCACCTCGGGCACCGTCACCATAGACAGCCCCGCTGGTCCCGTGGACCTGACCGGCGCCGACGAACGCAAACTGCCCGCCCTGCGCGCCACCACCTTCGGCTTCGTCTTCCAGGACTACGCCCTGCTCGGAGCGCTCACCGCCGCGGAGAACATCGAGGTGGCCTGCAACCTTGCCGGAGTCACCGGCCGAGCCGCCGCCGTCCGGGCCGCTGCCCTCCTCGAGCGGGTCGGGCTCGCCGGCCGCGCCCGATTCCGACCCGCCCAACTCTCCGGCGGTGAACAACAGCGCATCGCCGTCGCTCGCGCCCTCGCCAACAACCCACCAGTCATCCTGGCCGACGAACCCACCGCCAACCTGGACTCCGCGCACGGACACGACCTCGCCCGCTTGCTGCGTGCGCTGGCCGACGAGGGCAGAGCCGTCGTCATCGTGAGCCACGACGCTCGCCTGCGTGACATCGCCGACAGGGTGCTGTGGCTGGAGGACGGCACCTTCCGCGAACTTGCCTCCCTGGCCACGGACCCGGTGTGCGGGATGGAGGTCGAACCCACCGGCCCGCACCTGGAGCACAACGGCCACCGCTACTGGTTCTGCTCACCCGCCTGCCGTGAGGAATTCGCCGCCGGGCTCAGCGGAAGCGACCCTCACGGCCGGCACACGCGATCGGCGGGGCCGCCCACCACCCGCGGCCGGTCAGGCGGGGACGGCGGCGCGGGGCGCTCGTGATGCTGACAGTCTGCAACCTGGGCTGGGTGCCACCGACCCTGCGAACTTGACCGCTGGTTGAGTTGCGTGCAGGTGACCGGTTCGTCCCGTCCATCGAACTCGTGACGGCCCCGGTTTCCTGGCCGAGCAGCACTACCCGGGCCCGCTCAGCCGCGGACCAGCACCTCGCGGCGGAGTATGCCGCCGCCCGCGCCACGCTGAGCGGGGCCCGACCATTCCCGGCCGGTGGCCGAAAGATCGTGCACCGACGGGCTCAGCGGATGCCGACCCGTCCGTTGTGTCAGGCCGGCATCACCCCGACCGGCCCAGGGAGGAACTCACGGCGCATGCCGAGGACCTCATCGGTCAACGCGATGGAGGTGGGGCCGTCGGTCACCGTTCCGGTCAGTGCCCGGATGGCGTCGACGGTCTCGGGCACGACGATCGCCTCGTAGTAGACCTGGTAGGTCAGGTAGGCCTCGTCCCCCGCGACGGTCAGGACGTCCTCCCACACGGCCACCTCCCACATGTCCCCGCGGGGCCGGCCCAGATCGCGCATCAACTCCACCGTGGTGTTCAGCGCCGTCAGGCCATCGGCCATGCGGATGAAGGCGATCCGGGGTGCGGTGCGCAGTGCGTCCAGGACCTCCTCGCGGCTGGACGGCCGGGTCAGCTGCAGCGTCCAGTCGTGGTTGTGGGTCTGGGTGTGCGCGGCCCTGGCCGCCATGGTCACCACGTCCAGGTCCGGCAAGACCGTGCGAGCATCCGGGCCCTGGTGGGACGGGATGGAAGCTTCGGGGACCACGGTGTTCATGATCCCGCCCTGGTGGGACTCGCCCGGGTCCGTGGCGCGCCGGATCAGGACCCCGCGGGCGCGAGCAAGCAGGCCCGCGTCTTGCAGGGCCCCGAGCACGCGCACGATGCTGGTGGTGTTGCACGAGACCACCCTGGTGGTCTCGCGCCCCAGCGCGGTGGCGTAGTTGGCCTGCGCGACGAAGGAATGTCCGGTGGTGGCGTGGGACTCCCCGCCCTGGAAGACGGCCTTGACCCCGGCGGCCCGGTAGGCCTGCAGGTTGGTGGTAGCGACCTTCTTCGGGGTGGTGTCCACCACCACGTCCACCCGGGCGAGCAAGTCGCTCAACGTGCCCGCCACGGGCACCCCGGCCGCTCGCATCGCGGTCGCGGCGTCCTCGATGGCCGCGAACACCTCGATGCCCAGTCCCACCGCAGTGCGAATGCGCCAGTCCGTGGCCACGTCCGCCACCCCCACCAAGTCCATGTCCGGCATGGCCCGGACCGCGTCCGCCACCCGCTTGCCGATCACTCCGTAGCCGTTGACGGCAACCTGAATGTTCATAACAGCCTCCAGTCTTCGTTCGTGCCTTTGTCTTCTGCGTCGTGCCATTTCCCCTGAGCATGCGCCCCGCCCCCCGGCTTTGCCGTCAAGGACGGATGAAGAAACCCTGAAATCTGCTGCGCGATGCGCCCCGACCCGGGTGGGGCGCATCATGGGTGGGATTACGCGGTTGTGCTGGTGGGGCGGCCACCGGGCAGGCCGTACCACTCCTGCAACCAGTCCTGCATCTGGGTGATCTCCTCGAGCTGGACGGTGCGGATCTCCTCGCACGCCTCCAGCAGCTCCGGGTGCTCGGCGCTGGCCAGGCACCGTTCGGCCTCACGGATCGCACCCCAGTGGTGGCGGATCATCGAGCGCATGAACGCGACCTCGAACTCCTCCCCGCTCAGGCCCTGCAGGCGGTGCATGGACTGCATCCCGGTCATGTCCGGCTCGTAGCTGAGGCCGTACCAGTCGGCCAACCAGCCCTGCATGGTCGCGATCTCCGCGGACTGGGTTGCGATGATCGCCTCGCAGGTGGACTCCAGCTCTTCGTGCACCGCTTTCTCCACGCACATCTCCGCCATCATGACCGCCATGTGGTGGTGATCGATCATGCTGGTGAGGAAGTCGACCTCGAAGCGGGCGGCCTGTTCGGAGGCTGCTGGGGCCTCTGCCGCGGCGGGGAGCGCCGCGGCCACCCCCACCCCGGCCGCGCCCGCGACCGCCAACGCGGCAGTGGTGGCCCAGGACGCCACCCGCCGCACCGGTGTCATCGTGCTGCCGATCACCTCCTGCTCCTTCCTCACCCCAGAGCGGTGAGCAGGTCCGTGCAGGCCTGCTC
>JARKOU010000012.1 GCA_029975645.1 Actinomycetales bacterium | reverse complement strand
AGCAGGTGCCCGACGATCCCGGCGTAGTCCGTCAGCGCCGCCGCGTCGATCGAGTCCAGCGCGATGGTGCCCTTCATGTTCCGGAACTGGCGCACGTAGTACTGGCGGTCGTCGATGGTGGTCCAGCCGAGCAGCGGGTCGGAGACCGTCTGCAGCGCCTGCTGGTACTCGACCACCCGCTGCCCCTGATGCGCGTGCCACGCGTTGTCGCCGTGCACGTACTTCGCCAGCACGGATCGACGTGCCTGCTTGAGCTGCAGGAACACGACGTCGTCGGGGCTGGACCCCTCGAGCAGCGCGACGTAGGCGCGCAGGCCCACCGACCCCACGCCCACCACCTTGTGCGCGACGTCGAGCAGCGTGTAGCCCCCGAGCACCCGCCGCCAGTGCGGGGCGAGCGTCTGGAGGTAGCGGTCGAGCCCCTCGGCCACCTTCTCGGCGTCCGCCTCGCTCACCTGCGTGATGAGCGGAGGTTCCTCGACGATGTGACGCCGCCCGTCCTTCTCCACCGTGAACCGGGGCAGCGCGCGGTCGCTCGTGCGCATCCGGGCGCGCGCCGCAGCCCGCTCGATCTCCGCCAGGAGCGTGTCCTGCGAGGCGTGGGCCTGGAGCCGGTCCACGTCCAGCCGCTCGAACGAGCGCGCCAGGAGCGGCAGGTCCGCCAGGTAGAGGATCTCGGCCCGATAGGAGGACGAACACGAGCGCACGGCGTCTTCGCACTCCTCCTCGCTCGCGCCGTTCTGCCGCCCCGCCACCCAGATCGAGGCCACCAGCCGGCGCAGGTCCCACTCCCAGCCGCCGGGGTGCGCCTCGTCGAAGTCGTTGAGGTCGATCACGAGGTCCCGCTCGGGCGAGGCGTAGAACCCGAAGTTGCCCAGGTGGGAGTCGCCGCAGGTCACGGGGGTGATCCCGGTGCGCGGGAGCCGGGCGACGTCGTCGGCCATGACGATCGCCGTCCCGCGGAGGAAGCCGTAGGGCGAGGCCACCATGCGGCCCACGCGCACGGGGATCAGCCAGTCGATGCGCCCCTCGTGCGACTCCATGATGAGCGTGATGGGGTCCGGGCGGCCGATCGGCGGCTCCCAGTCCCCGAGCGAGGCGCGTGGCACCTTGTCCCGCAGGACGTGGCCCATCTTGTAGCGCTCGGCCCGCGTGGTCGGCCGGCGCCGCAGCGACGCGAACGACTGGCTGTCGGCCGTGGCCAGCACGATGTGGTGGCCGTGGTGGGTGAACGTCGTGTCCATCGGGGCACCTCACGGGGTCGGCGGTCCGCCCCCGACGCTAGGGAATCGCTGATCTTCTCGTTGGTTCTTGGCGTCGTCCGGGCTGGTGAGGTGGGTCTGGGTGATGATGGGGTGTGGACCGCGGGCAGCTCAGTTTCACTGATGTCGAGTACGGCAACCGTCGGCGGGTGTCCCGCCGGGAGCAGTTCCTGGAGACGATGGACGCCACGATCCCGTGGGCGACGTGGGTCGGGTTG
>JARKOU010000011.1 GCA_029975645.1 Actinomycetales bacterium | reverse complement strand
ACCTGGAACACCCCGATGGTGTCCGCCGCGCACAGCAGGTCGTAGACCGCCGGGTCCTCCTGCGGCATCGAGTGCAGTCCGAGCCGCACCCCCTCGGCCTCCTCGATGTACTCGAACGCGAGCCGCAGGGCGGTGAGCATGCCGAGACCCAGCAGGTCGAACTTCACCAGGCCGGCGTCCGCGCAGTCGTCCTTGTCCCACTGCAGGACGGTGCGCCCCGGCATGGTGGCCCACTCGACCGGGCACACCTCGATGACCGGCCGGTCGCACAACACCATGCCCCCGGAGTGGATGCCCAGGTGCCGGGGCAGCCGGAGCATCTGCTCCGCGACGTCGAGAACGGCGTCGGGGATGTCACCGAGGTCGCTCGCCGGAGGCGGGGCGAGGTGGGCGGGCGGCGGGACGTCGTGGTTGTCCGAGGACTGCCCCACCAGGACGACGGGTCCGCCGCGTGCCGGGGAAGGTGCACTCACGACGGACCCGCCGACCGGGTCCACCAGGGCGTCCGGGCCGACCGTCGGGGCCCGCTCCAGGTGCCACCACGGGCTCGGTTTGCGCGGACCGCGCAGGGACCCCCACCGTTCGATGCTCTTGCTCCAGGCGTCCTGCTGGCCGACGTCGTACCCCAGAGCCCGAGCGGCGTCGCGAACGGCGGAGCGGGGGCGGTAGGAGATGACATTGGCGACCTGGGCGGCATGGGCGCGCCCGTAGCGCTCGTAGACGAACTGGATGACCTCCTCCCGGCGGCGCGACTCGATGTCGACGTCGATGTCCGGCGGCCCGGAGCGCCCCTTCGAGAGGAACCGTTCGAAGAGCAGGCTGTGCCGGACGGCGTCGACGGCGGTGATCCCGAGCGCGTAGCAGACCGCCGAGTTCGCCGCCGAGCCGCGGCCCTGGCAGAGGATGCCTTGCCGACGGCAGAAGTCGACGATCTCGTGGACGATCAGGAAGTAGCCCGGGAAGTGCAGGTTGATGATCACGTCGAGTTCGTGCTCGATCATTGCGTAGGCCCCGGGCTGCCGTTCGGCCTGGGGTGGCCCGTAGCGGTCGCGCGCTCCCCGGTAGGTGAGTTCGCGCAGCCAGGTGGCCTCCGTGTGACCCTCGGGAACGGGGAACGGCGGGAGGTCGGGCGCGACGAGCGCGAGGTCGAAGGCGCACTCGTCAGCCAGCGCGACGGCCGTGCCCACGGCGGCGGGGTGCCGGGAGTGCCGGGCGAGCATCTCGGCCGGGGACCGCAGGTGCGCCGGCGCCGGCGGGAGCCAGCCGTCGATGTCCTCAAGGCTGGAGCGGGCCCGCACGGCGGCGAGGACGTCGGCAAGGGGGGCGTCCTCGGGCCGGGCACAGTGGACGGCCCCGGTCGCCACGAGCGGGAGGCCGGCGCTCGCGGCGAGATCGGCGAGGGCGTCACAACGGGCGGAGTCGAGCGGGGCGCCGTTGTCGGTGATCTCGACGGCCACGTTGTCCCGGCCGAACAGGCTCGTGAGTCGGTCGAGTTCCCGGCGCGCCGCCACCGGACCACCGGAGGCGAGGGCGCGGCGCACGGCCCCCTTGCGGCACCCGGTGAGGACGAGCCACTCCCCGTCCGCGAGCGCCGCCAGTTCCTCGAGCCGGTACTCGGCCTCCCCCTTGGCTCCGGTGGCCAGGTGGGCCTGGGCGATGGCGCGCGAGAGCCGGTGGTAACCCTCCGTGCCGCGGGCGAGGACCAGCAGGTGCGTGGCCCGAGGATCGGGGACGCCGGTGGCGCGGCCCTCCTGGTCCAGGCTCAGTTCGGCCCCGAACACGCTCGCCAGCCCGTGGGTGCGGGCCGCCTCGGCGAAACGGACCACGCCGTAGAGCCCGTCGTGATCGGTGACCGCCAGGGCGGACAGGCCCAACCGAGCCGCCTCGGCCACCAGGTCCTCGGGCTGGTTGGCGCCGTCGAGGAAGCTGAACGCCGTGTGGGCGTGGAGTTCCGCATACCTAGTCATAGATGCCCTCCAGCCACCAGCCTTCGGCGTCCGCAGCGAGGAGGGCAGCAGGCCCCTCGGAGAGGAGCACTTGGAGGAAGGCGCGCCGCCTCGGTTCGGCGGACCACCACCGCTCGTTGACCGGCCAAGGGCCGGCCCACGCCTCGACGCGCCCGACTTCTTCGACGCGCCCTCCCCTCTCGGGGCGCCCTACCCCCTCGGTGCGACCTGTCTTCTCGGTCGGCGTCGCCCGGGGCACCCCCTCCACGCGGGCGGGCCGACCGCTGAGTTCCCCGCGCTCACCCACCGTGACGGCGCGCCCCTCGGCGTCGAGCACCTGGACGCTCACCGGTTCCGCGGGGACCGTGGCGGGCAGCGGTGGGGGGATCTGGCCTGGCCAGGGCGCCTCGAGCGGGCGCGTCGCGGTGGCTTCGTCCCCCCACGCGACCAGACGCACCCGGGCCCGGGGATCCCGGCCACCCTGCGCGACGGGGGCGAGGACGCCGCTCGGGCCGAGTAGTCCCTGGATGCGCAAGGCCGCCCGTCCGGCCTGCACCTCGCCGCGGCGCGCGCGGCCCCAGAGCCCGTCCTGGGTGACGTTCGCCGGGCTGACCTCCTCGGCGGCGAGGTCGAGCCGGGTGAGCGCGGCGGTGGGCGCCGTCCCGCTCCGCCCGCTGATCCACCCCTCGAGTTGCCAGCGCACCCGGTCGGTGATCTCGGCCGCGGTGAGCGCGCCGTCGATGCGCCACGCCCGGACGAGTTCCTGCCCCGCTTCGGTGCGAGCCTCCACCCGAAGGCGGGCACACACCACGCCCCGGCGCACCATCCGCTCGTGGAGCTGCTCGGCGAGCCGGCGCGCGGCGAACGCGGCGGCGTCCACCCGCATCGCGGGCGGGTCGAGGTCCACGCGGGCGCGCACGTCCTGCTCCGGCCGACGCGCGACGGGAGGCCTGACGTCCAGGCCGCGCGCAAGCCGGTGGGCCTGCTCCCCCACCGCACCGAACCGGGCGAGGACGTCTCTCCTCTCGAGCCCTGCGAAGGCCCCGAGCGTGCGCAGACCCAGGCGGCGCAGCAGGTCGGTCAGCATCTCGGTCTCGGTCCATGCCTCCCGGGTGCCGGTGACGTGCCGGAGGTCGCGCACGTCGCGGGGGGCGAGGAACGCCGCCGCCGCGCCGACAGGCACGATCACGCCCTCGCGCGCGGCGAGCACCGCCGCCAGTACGCCGTCGGCGATCCCGACCTGGCACTCCGCACCCGTCTCCTCCGCGACCCGTCCGACCAGCGCCTCTGCGAGCGCCTCTTCGGAGCCGATGTGCCGGGCGGGCCCGCGCGCCGGTAGGAGGACGACGCCGGGACGGGCCACCTCGACCCCCGACACCACCGTCTCGGCGGCCTGGACGAGCGGCTCGAACGCCCGGACATCTCGACCCGAGTCGGCGGACACGAGGACGAGATCGGGGCACAGGCCCTGGGCCGTCCGCCGACGCATACCCCGACGCACCCCCTCGGACCGCGCCCTCGCCGAGACCGCGGTAATGCCGTGGCCGTCGTGCACGGCCACGGGCAGGTGCGCCGGCGCCACCCCCTCCGCGACCGCGGCGGCGACCGGCCAGTCCGGGACCCAGACGGCGGCCATCCGGGTCGCGATTGCCGCCTCGACAGGATGCGCCACCCCACCTACCGCCACCCCACCCATCACCACTCCGCCCATCGATACCCCACTCATCGCCACCCCACTCATCGCCACCCCACCCACCGACACCCCACCCACCGATACCCCGCCCATCGCCACCCCACTCATCGCTATCCCGCCTTCGGCACGAGGTGCTCGGCCGGTACACCCGTCCCGGCCCCCAGGGACACGAGCCGGACGCCGTCGGGCGAGTGGAGCCTCGCCTCCGGGCCCGCCCCACCCGCGGCCCCGCGACCCCCGATGCGGATCGTGACGTCTCGCCCTCGCAGCGACCCGAACCCCTGTCCGGCGCCGCTCCACCGGGACTCGGTTACGGACAGCACGATGTCCACCCCCGGCCACACCCCGGCCGTGAGGAGAACGGCCTCGCGGTGCCGCAGTCGCGAGGCGAGGTGCCGTCGGTCGCGCTCGACCAGGTGGGGCACGTCCCCGAGCACGATGACGTCGAACCCGTCGATGACGGCCCCCAGGACCGCAGGGGCGTCCGCACCGGGCGCCGGCACGAGCACGACCCGGTCCAGCGGCAACCCGAGTTCGGCCGCGGCGGCGAGCCCCAGATCGGGCATGCCGACGACGGCGCACCACGCCCCGTCCCGGCACGCCGCGGCGGCCATGCCCACCAGGAGTGACGTGGACCCCTCGACCCGCACGGCGCTCCCCCGGCGGAGACCGCCATACGGGACGAGGGAGGCGAGCGCCTCGGGGACGGGGAGGAGCCGGTCGCTCACCGCCGCCTCGCGCGCTGCGACCCCTGCCGCTGCGACCTCGGTGGCCGCGACCCCGGTGGCCCCGAACGGGACGGAGGGGGGCGCCGTCGTCGGCCTCATGCGACTGACCTGCGGTAACGCGGTCCGCACCCCGGCTGCCGCCTCGGCCGAGGCAAGAGCCTGCTGGGCCGCACGCAGGCGCTCGGTGAGCGAGGAGATACGCTCGGGAGCCGTGACGCCCATGCCTCACCCCCCGTGGATCTAGTACGCCTGTTCGACCGCAGTTAGTACACTCTTTCGAAGCAGGTTTGTCAACCGGCGCGAGGGGACTGCGGAGGAGCCAGCGGAGAGCATTCCTGGAACCACCGACACCGGCCGTCGAGCTCACCTCGAGCTCACCTCGACCAGCCCCGGCACCACCACCACGGGCGTAGCGTCGGGAGCGCCATGGACGACGGCGCGGTCTCCCCCGCAGCGTGGGCATCGATCCTCGCGCTGGCGCTCGTCGTCGCCCTCAGCGCCGTCCGGCCCCGGGTCCACGTCGGGTTCCTGAGCATCGCCCTGGCGATCGTGGTGGGCGCCGTCTTCCTGGACCTCACCGCCGCGGACGTCCTCACCGGCTTTCCCCTGGACCTGTTCCTGGTCCTCGTGGGCGTGACCTTCTTCTTCGCGATGGCGCAGGTGAACGGCACGCTCGAGAAGCTCACGGCGCACGCCGTGCGCCGCTGCCGGGGCAACGTGCTGCTGCTCCCCGTCCTCGTCTACATGCTCGCCCTGGTGATCACGACGATCGGGCCGGGCAACATCGCCGCCGTCGCCCTCCTGGCGCCCCTCGCCATGCCGCTCGCCGCCCGGGTGGGGATGCCGGCGTTCGGCATGACGCTCCTGGTGGTCGGCGCCGCCAACTCCGCCGCGTTCTCGCCGTTCGCCCCAACCGGCATCGTCTCTCACCAGTTGATCGCGGACATGGCGCCCCAGGTCCCCGGCCTCTACGAGGACTACTCCCCCGAGGCCCTGGACTGGAAGATCTACGCCAACTCCGTGCTCGCCCAGGGCCTCGTGGTGATCCCCGGCTTCCTCGTCTTCGGCGGCTGGGCATGGCTCCGCCGGCACCGGGGTGAGCGCGTCGACGTCGAGGTGCTCGCCCCGGCGCCCGAGCCGTTCGACCGCCGGCAGTGGGCCACCGTCGCGGCGATCGCCGCGCTCGTGGTCCTCGTGGTGGTGCCCACTTTGCCGGGCGTCGCGCCCCACGTACCGGCCTGGCTCGACCTCATGACCGGCAACGTCGGCACCGTCGCGTTCCTCCTGGCCGGACTTCTCATGCTGGCCGACGCCGCGGACGCGCACGCCGCTGTGGCGGCGGTGCCGTGGTTCGTGATCATGATGATCGCCGGCGTCACGGTGCTCATCGGCGTCATGGCTTCCTCGGGTGGCCTGGACGCGATCACTACGGCGATCGCCACGTTCTCCGGACCGGTCACCGTGACTTTCTGGCTGGGCCTGGTGACCGGCGTGATCTCGGCTTACTCGAGTTCCTCCGCGGTGGTCATGCCCACCTTCCTGCCCCTCGTTCCCGGGCTGCTCGATCAGATCCCCGGCGCCGACCCGGTCGCGATGATCACCTCGATCAACGTGGGCTCCCACCTGGTGGACGCCTCGCCGCTGTCCACCCTCGGCGCGCTGTGCATCGCCTGTGCCGTGGTCACCGAGAACAAGGATCGGCTCTTCCGCCACCTGCTCGCCTGGGGTCTGTCGATGTCAGTGGTGGGCGCCATCATCTGCCTCGTCCTGTTCGGGGTGCTCGGACTGTGAGCATCTCGACCTTCCGACCGTCGTCCACCGGTCTGCCCTTTCAGGAGGAGTCATGAAGACCCGCCGGGCCGTTGCCCTGGTCCTCTCCGCCGTCGCCGGTGCGATCGCTGCAGGGCTGGCCGTGGCGTTCGGCGTGCGCCGACGCCGTGGCATGCCCGGGGCCCACGGCGAGCCGTCAGTCGAGGGCGACCTGGCGGCGCTCGCGCCGGTGCTCGCCTGCGTACGCTGCGGAGGCCTGCTGACCTGGGACGACGCCGCGACGGCGTACGCCTGCGACGCGTGCGCCAGGACCTACCCCGTTCAGGGCGGCATCGTCCACATGATCGAACAGCAGGACCTGACGGGGCAGAACCGCCGCTTCGCCTACCTCTACGACCGCTTCGCCTGGGGCTACGCGCTCGCGAGCAAAGTGGCCTTCGCCGTCGCCGGGATGACCGAGGAACGGGGCCGGCGGGAAGTGCTCGACCGCCTCCAGCCTCGCGGCGGCCGGGTGCTCGACGTCTCGACCGGCCCGGGATCGAACCTTCCGTACCTGGTGGCCCGGCCGGACGTCGGGGAGGTCCACGCCCTCGACATCTCGATGGGACAGTTGCGGCACGCCCGGGCACTGGTCCGTCGCCGCGGGTGGCGCGTGCCGCTCTACCTGGCGAACGCCGAGGCGCTGCCCTTCCGCGACGCCACGTTCGATGCCGTGGTGCACGTGGGCGGCATCAACTTCTTCGACGACAGGGCGCGAGCCGTCGCCGAGATGGCCCGCGTGGCCAGGCCCGGCGCGCGCGTCGTGATCGTGGACGAGAAGGAACGCGCTGCACGGACCTACGACCGCACGATCCCCGGCTTCCGGAGGTCGTTCGCGACCGAGCGACCACCCGTTGTCGCGCCCGTCGACCTCGTCCCGCGGGGGATGGAAGACATCCGGCTCTCCGACGTCTGGCGCGGATTGTTCTACTGCCTGGAGTTCGTGAAACCGGGGTGAGCGCGGCGCCGAGACCTGTGGCGCCAGGCGCACCCAGCCATGACCGACCCGGGACCTAGGTCACGCATCCCGCCCGTCCCGGGTCCGGCGACCCTTGGCCCGAGCGGTCGCGGCACCGGATCGTCACCGCCTGTCTGGGGCTCGGCGGACACTCGAAGGGTCAGCCCTGCGGCTCGGGCGAGATGCGCACGAGCGCACGGCAGGGACGAGGTCGACCGTGACGCCTCCAATCAACTGGGCTCCAATCTTCCAGGCGCTGGCTTACTCGGACATGACCGTCGCGGAGTACTTCGCCGCGAACGCGACCGCCCTCACGGCCCAAGGGATCACCGGCCCGGCGATGATCTCCCAGGCCATCCAACAGAGCACACAGATGGTCGGTCCGAACTACGTCGCCGCGCAACGCGCACTGGAGAACCAGGCGCGACTCCAGTCGCTCGCCCAACCGCCCCGCCCACCCCAACCACCTCGCCCACCCCAACCACCGCGCCCACCCCAACCACCCCGACCGCTCGGGAGGCCCGGCGGCGGCTTCCGCGGGACCGGCGGGCGGCGTGGCGGGGCAGCGCTCGTCGTGGTCGCCGTCGCTGCTGTGGCCTTGGTGCTCATCGGCATCATGATCGCGATCGGGATCCGGCTCTGGGGGGCGCGCACGCCGACCCCGACGGCCGCAGCGAGCACAAGCATCTCCGCCACGGCCTGCCCGACCCCGACGCTCGAGCGCCGCGCGTGCCCGTGGACTCCCGAGGGCTACGCGATCGAGCCGTGCGGGCCGGGATTCTGCTGGGACGGCGGACCACAGGGCTCGTTGGCCTGCAAGCAGGAGCAGGACGTCCCCAACTCCGGCCGCACCTACACGAGCGACCTCGTCTGCAACGAGGGCTACGTAGCCGAGCGCGACCCCTGCACCAACGTCATCCTCCGGTGCGTGGCTCAGTAGGGCTGCAGATGAGGGACCCACTCGATAGGCCCGGAACGAGGAAGAAGATCGCCGGGAAGGCGGTGCTGATCCCGCCGCACCCCGATCGACACGCCGTGCTACGCCGCGCCGGGAACCGCTGATCGTCCCCCGAGTTCACGGCGCGGGGTCCCGGGTCCGCCGGCTCCCGCGCGCGTACCGTGGCCGGTGAGAGGCGGATGTGCGGATCCACGACATCGGGCCGGGACTCATCCGCGGAAGGTGGCGGACCATGGCCATCATCGTCGCAGTCGCCCTGATCGCACTCGTCGCATTGATCCTTCTCGTTGTCTTCCTCGCCAAGCGCGGCGGTCCCCGCACGGTCCTATGGGCGGTCCTCCTGGTCGTGGCGATGCCCGTCAGCCTGGCGGTGCTCAGCCTGGCGCTGCTCTACTACCAGGCCCCACTCTGGGCGTGGGCAGCCCTCGGCGCCTGCGCAATCGGGGTCATCGTCCTGTTCGTGTTGCTGGGTCGCAGCGTCAAGTGGAAGGCGTTGCCGGTGACGGCGGCCGTCGCGCTCGTTCCGTTGGGCGCGATCATGGGCACGATCGTCCTCATGATCGTCCCGGCCGCCCCGACAGCCCTGCTCGAGGTCCGGGCCCAGCAGATCGCCGAGGCGAACGGCTTCACCGCGTTGCTACCGGCAGACCAGGAGATGCAGGCCGACTACCAACCCGTCAACGCGCTCCCGGCGCCCGACGCCGGACTCTCGATCGAGTACGAGCGCTTCCTGCTGCAGGAACGCCAGGCCGAGGGCCCGCTGACAGCAGAGGATCTCCAGGCCCTCGTCGCCCCAGGTCAGACCCCCATCCGCGACCGCCAACCGATTCCCGAGGACGTCACCTCCACCGAGGAGACGGTCCAGGGCAACTCGGCCATCTGGGCGTCATACATCGACGTCCCGCCCGAGGCGATGGGCAAGCCCGGCGAGGAAGAGGCCACCACGCTGCTGGCCTTCGGTCTGGACGGCGTGGAGGTCATCCTGCGGTCCACCACCTGGTACGACTGCGCGCCGGGCGGCGAGTGCACCGAGATGCCCCCGCTCACCGCCGACGAACTGGTCGCCATCGCGGACACGCTCGCCCCGGCCGCGTAGCCGGACCACGGCCGACGACGGCGCCCGGCAGCACGCGATGAAGCCCCCGATCGACTGGCTCCTGGCGGGCGAACCGTTCGTCGCCTACCGCACGCGACGCGACCTGCTCGGCGAGCCGGAGGCTGCTCCGGACGTGCGCGCCGCCCGCGACGCGATGCTTGCCGATCCGCGGGTGAACGCCCTGGTCCAGACGCTGACGGGGTGGCCTGGGAAGCCCCTCGCGAGCCACAAGAGCGCAAGCCAGTTCTTCCACGTGCTCGGTTTCCTCACCGACCTCGGCCTGAGCGCCGAGGACCCGGGGATGAACCAGGTGGTCCGCGCGATCCTGGCCCACCGATCGGACGAGGGTCCGTTCTCTCTGCCCACCGTCGTCCCCACCCGCTATGGCGGGACCGGCGCCGAGCAGTGGGCCTGGGCACTCTGCGACGCCCCCCTCGTGGTGGCGGGACTTGCGCGCCTGGGGCTGCAGGACCAGCCCGCGGTCCGCGACGCGGTCGCCCACCTCACGGGGCTCGTACGAGCCAACGGCTGGCCGTGCGCGGTCTCGAAGGAACTCGGCACGTTCCGCGGCCCTGGCCGCAAGGACGACCCGTGCCCGTTCGCCACCCTCGCCATGCTCCGGTCACTCGCGGAGTTCCCCGACCTGCGCGACGGCGCCGAGGCCCGAACTGGCACGGAGACGCTCCTCAGCCTGTGGGCGGACAGCCACACGCGGCATCCGTACATGTTCTTCATGGGCACGGACTTCCGGAAGATCAAGGCACCGCTCGTCTGGTACGACCTGCTCCATGTCCTCGACGTGCTCACCCGCTTCCCGTGGCTGGCTCCCGACCCGCGCCTGGCGGACATGCTCGCCGTCCTGATGGCTAAAGCCGACGACGACGCCCGCTTCACCCCGGAGTCCGTGTGGCTCGCCTGGAAGGACTGGGAGTTCGGCCAGAAGAAGGCGCCGTCGCGGTGGGTGACGTTCCTCGCGTGGCGGATCCTCACGCGGTGGCAGGGGGTCGGGCGCTAGGCCCCGGACGGTCCGGCCTCGCGCCCTGGCCGTCAGTCCACGCGCGTGATCTGCCACGTCGCCGTGGCGTCGCCGTCGCCGCACGCCTGGCAGCCGGTGTCGTCGCAGGGAGACGTCGCCAGGAGCGGCTCGACATAGTCCGCCTCCCGAGCACCCCAGCCCTCGGCGGGGCCGTACGCGTGCCGCGCCGTCGCGAACGGGTCGTCGTCGGTGACGGTGTCGACCTCGGTCCCGGTGGCAGAGACGTACAGGTTCTCGGTCGCCGGCATCTCGACGTCGAACACGTACCGCGGGTCACCCCAGGTGGTGGTGCCCCCGGCGGTCGGCATACAGTCGATCGACTCCTCGGTGCACACCTTCACCTCGCCGTCGACCGGGAACCTCACGTTGTACCCGACCCACAGGACGTCGCTCTCGCTCGTGCCGTGCCCGGCCCAGAATGCGAAGGCCCACTCGCTGCCGTAGTGCGCGTCCTCGATCTCGCTGCACGGCGACCCGGACGCCCCGAGGAACTCCACGCGCATCACGACCGGCGTCTCATAGGTGTTGTTCGCCGGGTTCCCGTCCGGCACCTGCCCCTCGGGGTCGAGAATCACGCGCAACCCACCGACCTGCGAGACTTCTGCCACCACCAGCGTCCGATCCCCGCCGGACGGTAGTTGCACGTCGGCCCACGTCTCGGTGCCGGCCACCTCGCCGGTCGCCAGATCCGTCCACTCGACCGTCAGGTCCGCGGGTTCGGTCATCCCGGCGGCGTTGTTGAAGACATGGATCCGCATCTGGCCGAGGTCGGCGTCGACGCCGGTCACCGCGAGGTCCGGTTCGGTCCCGACCTCGGGCCCCACCACCACGTCCACCCGCACGGTGAGCTCGACGTTCCGGTCGGTGAGCCGGTAGGTGCCGGGGCGCACGTCGTCGGCGGCCATGGTGCGCTGGGCGGAGAAGACGGTGTCCGTGGGGTTGGAGCCCTCGTCGGCGTCCAGGATCTGCGCGCCGATGGTCAGGTCGTCGCCGGGACCGAGTTCTACGGTGACCCAGTTCTGGTCCGGCGCGTGGTACGGGCTGGACATGCTGCCCAGCATCCACGTCTCGATGGTGTCGAAGATCCCCTGCACCGCGTAGGTGGTGTTGGCGCCGAGCCGGTAGCCCCGGATCTCCTCTCCCCACCAATCCCCGTAGTCGACGGCCGAGAAGTCGAGGCTCTCGACGGTGCTCCCGGTCGCCGTGAACGAACCGGCGATCGGTCCCACCGAACTCGTCACGCCCTGATCGCTGCCGAGCGCGCCGACGGCGAGTTCGTCGAAGGTCACGCGGACCACGCGCGGGCAGGCCTCCGCCGTCCAGGTGACCACGTTGCTGGGCATCGACTCGCTGCCGTCCTGCCACAGCGCGGTCACCGTGTACTCCCAAGTGGTGCCGCACGGCGGTGCGTGACCGGTGATGTCGAACGACGCAGTCGCGGACGTCGCGCGCAGCGTCGCGATCGCGGTCCCGTCGACGTAGACGCGGTACCCGGCGAGCCCCTCGATGGACTCGTCCCACTCCCAGGTGAGCCACGACCCGTCGCGCTCGAGCACCACGGACTTCTGGCCGGACTCGCACGAACCCGCGCAGAGCCGGTACTCCACCTCGAACGAGCGGCCCTCGTCGCCCCCGGTGGACGCCACCGTGAACGCGCGCCCGTCCCACGTGGCCGGGTCGTGACTCTCGGCGATCGACCCGATGTTCCAGTACGTTCCCCAGCCGCCTTCAGCGCCCATCGCGACGACGTCCGCCCCGCACTCGATCCGGACGTCGACCGCTTGGCCGGCCTCGACCGCGAGCGTGCGGCTGCCCAGGTCCGTCGCCACGTCCCACCGCTGCTCGCCGAGCGTCTCCAGGGCGTACCGCTCAATCGGCTCACCGGCCAGGCTCGCATAGCAGGACACCCCGTCATAGGCATCGCTGACCTGCAGGCTCACCGCTTGGAACTCCACGAGGCGCAAGGCGTGCATCTCGGCGAACGGTCCCGCGGCGTCCTCGGCATCAGCCGCGTCCTCCGGCGCCGACGGGCAGCCCAGGCCCTCGGGTGCTCCCGCTTCCTCGGGGCAGAGGTCGACGTCGTCCGGCACGCCGTCGCCGTCGCGGTCACCCGCGCCCGTCTCCGGACACCCCAGGGCGTCGGTCGTGCCCGCCTCGTCGGGGCACAGGTCCCGGTAGTCAGGCACGCCGTCGCCGTCGACGTCGGGGCAGCCCTCCATCTCGGGCACGCCGGGAGCGCCGGGGCAGGAGTCGTCGGAGTCGGGCACACCGTCGCCGTCGGCGTCCTCACCCTCCTCGGAACCGGCCGGCCCGCCGCCACCCTCGGTGGCGGGCTCCGCCTCGTCGTCGGGGAGTCCGGGCTCGACCGCCGGAGGTTCGACCCCCACCGCGCCGTCGGCCACCATCTCGCCTTCGGCATCCGGACAGCCGCCCGCCGACGCCCATCCGGCCTGGTCCGGGCAGGTGTCGGCGTCGTCCGCGACGCCGTCGCCGTCTCGGTCCGCTGCTGGCGGCGGCGTGACCTCGACGGCGAGCGTCGCGTCGCTGCGCCGGCCCTCGGCGTCGAACGCCCGGGCCACGAGCGTCTGCGTCCCCGCCTCCGACGGCTCCCACGACGCCGTGATCGGGAACGGTGACGCGCCGTCGGGGAGGGCGCTCTCCTGGGCGGCGAGCACGTCCTCCCCTGCCCACACCTCGACCCGGACAACCTTCACCGCACCACGGGCCACCGCGCGCACCGTCACCGGCCGACCGACCGGCACCTCCTCCCCCGTGGCCGGCGCATCGAACGTCACGGATGGGCCGCTCGCGGTCGGGCCCGCGGCCCGGTCGCGCAGCAGGAAGAACGCGAGCACCCCGACCGCGGCCACGGCGAACACGCCCAGAACGATCAGCAGTGCCGTCCGCCGTCTCGCCATGACCGCCACCTACCCGAGGTCCACCGAGAAGCCGGACCAGCCCGACCACGCGCTGACGTTCCCGGCGCCGTCGCGCGCGCGCACGGACCACTGGTAGATGCCGCCGCACTCGACCGGAGCGGTCACCTGCTTGGCCGCGACCATGCCCCACGCCCGCACGTCATCCCAGGTGGCAGCGGTGATCTGGCGCTGGAGCCGGACGTCGTAGGTCACGCCGCTCGGATCCGTGACCGGCAGCCACGCCAGCGTCTGCGTGGTGCGGCAACTCAGCGCGAGGCCGCCCGCGGGCACCGCCGGGGCTGGCACGGGCGGCGGCGTCGTGTCCGCCGGCGGGACCGGGGTCGCCGTGACGATCGGCAGGGTCGGAGCCGACGTCGGGGTCCGGGTCGGCGCGGGGGTTGCCGTCGGTGTGGGCGTCCTCGTGGGGGTGGGCGTCGCAGTGGGTGTCGGAGTCGGCGTGGGGGTTGGCGTGGGAGTCGGCGTGGGCACGGGTGTCGCCGGCGCCTCACCGTCGACCCGGACGGTGATCGCGTCCGCCCCGCTCGCCACGCCGTCCGAGGTGTATGCGCGCACGTCGAGGGTGTGCAACCCGGGCGTCTGAGCCACCCACTCCTGGCGGAACTCCGCGAGGTCCGCCCCCGGATCCGTCACCGGGTCGCGGCGCAGCGCCGCCCCGTTGTCCGAGAGCAGCACCTCCGCGACGCCGTCGGCCGCGTTCGCGTGCGACACCACGGTGACCGTCGCGCCGAGCGGAATCGTCACCCCGTCCCGCGGGAAGTCGATCCACGCCCGGCCGCCGCCCTCCGGCGCCTCGGGCGCCTGCCCGCACGATGCCAGGACCAGAACCGTCAGAAGGGCGAGGACCAGCCCGAACGGAGACGCGCGTCGCGTGCCCATATCGCCTTCTTCGACGATCTCGCGACCCTGCGGGACCGGGCGGTCCTCCGTCCAGGCTAGCCCCGGACTCGCCGACGACGGCGCGGTTCGGGACGCGATCGCGCGACCGGAGCCACGACCCCGACACGCGTCCCGCACACCTCGGCAACGCGCTCGGGCGCCCGGGTCCCGGGACGTCGGGACGGACCCGAGAGCACACTGGAAGAGCCCAGCCGGCACAGCGGCCGCTCGGCGGAGGACCGACCGCCCGACCCCCGGGGCGCATCGATCCACCCGTCGCCATCGCGCGACGTCGTCGAAGGAGGCCGCAATGAGGCCGCAGAACCCCGTCGAGACCGCAGCCACCCGCTTCGCGGCGCTCGACGCCCGCTGAGTCCGTCCCCCGCGCGCGCCCTCCCGCAGCGCGCGACCACCCCACGAGGAGCCGTCATGGCCGCACCGCTCGAGGTCCCGCTCCACGAGGACCGCGCGTCTCGGCAGCGGGAAGGGTCCGGCATGACGAGACATGCCCTGGTTCTGGGAAGCGGCGGGCTGACCGGGATCGCGTGGGAGTCCGGGGTCCTGCGCCGATTGGAGGAGGACGGGATCGACCCGACGTTCTGGGACGTGGTCATCGGATCCTCGGCCGGGTCGTTCGTGGGGGTATGCCACCTGTCCGGCCGCCTCGCCGAGTTGTACGAGAGCCAGTTCGCGGACGACGCCGCGGGGCTCGAGCACGGCTTGGCACGGGCGATGGACAACCGGTTGCTCGACGTCCTCCGGCTCGGTCGACGTCGGGGGCTCCACGGACTCCCGCAGGCCTGGGCGATGACGGCGGGCCTGGGTGCGCTGGCGCGGTACGCCCTGCTCCGCGGACCTCGCGCGGCGCGCGACGTGCTCCCAGGTCTGCGAGCGTTAGCCCTCCGTCGCCTGGAGCGTGAGGCCGACGTCGCACGCCTCGGCGAGTTGATCATCACGGTCCACCCTCGGGACAACCTGCGGTGGGTGGAGCACTGGGAGAGCGTGCTGGGACCTGCGTCGCAGTGGCCGCCCGGCCGGTTGGTGGTGACCGCGGTCGATCTCGGGTCCGGCACTCACGTCGGCCTCGAACGGTCCTCGGGGATCACGCTCGCGCGCGCCGTGGCAGCGAGCACCGCCATTCCGTTGGTGGTCAATCCGGTGACGATCGGCGGGCGACGGTGCGGGGATGGCGGCGTCGGGTCCACCACGAACGTCGGATTCGCCGCGGGCTACGAGCACGTCCTGATCCTCGCCCCGCTCGACCGCGGCACGCTCGCGCGGGAGGCGGAATCGCTGGGGGCGCAGGGCTCGGACGTCGTGGTCATCCAGCCCGGCACGTCCGCTGCTGCCCTCGGCACGGCGCTGACCACGCTCGATCCGCGTCGGCGTGCGGCGAGCGCACGCGCGGGGTACGACGACGGCGCGCACCTCGCGGATCGCCTGCGTTCCCCGGGACCCGGCCGCCGACGGACGGGCGTCAGTCCCTATGCCTCCGGCGACTTGTGGTCGAAGTGGGCCACTCCGGCGCGCCAGTAGCCGGTGACGTCGACGCTCGCTCGCGGCAGCCCGCGCTCCGCCACCAGGTACCGACGCAGCGCGCGCATGGCCGCGGCCTCACCCGCTCCCCAGACCCAGCCTGCGCCGTCGTCGGCGCCCCCGAACGAGGCGGAGGCGACGGCGTCGCGCAGGAGGTTGGGGTCGCGCGCGATGGCGGCGTCGCCGGTCGACACCTCACCGCGGTGCACCCAGGTCAGGGCGAGCCCGTCGCGCGCGGGCACGGGCACCTCGCACCCCGGCCCGTCCACCTCGACGAACGCCTGGACCCGCGCCCCGCCGGGCAACCGGTCGAGCCAGTTGAGGAGAGCGGGGAGCCCGGCCTCGTCGGCCGCGAGCACGTACCAGGCGAGATCGAGCGGCGGCAACTTGGACGTCCCGGGGCCGAGCACCGCGAGTCGCTCCCCCGGCTGAGCCCGCGCCGCCCACCGCCCGCCCGGGCCGTGGGCGTGCACCGCCAGGTCGAAGACCACCTCACCGCTCGCGGGCTCGTAGGTGCGCACCGTGTAGTCGCGCCAGGTGAGAGCGGCGTCGTCGCGGTTCACCCATGCGCCGTCGCGCACCTCGGGGAGGACGACGGCGCCCCCCACCTGCGCGGGGAAGAAGATCTTGGCGTGGTCCGTAGGTCCGAGAGCGGCGAACCCGTCGAGGTCCGGTCCGCCCAGCGCGACGCGGCGCATCGACCGGCCGAGGTCCTCGACCCGCCGCACGGTGAGCACGCGAGTCCTCAACTCATGGGGGACCTTGCGGGTCGGCCGGTCGCCACGCTCTGCCATGCGCGTACCCAACCCGCCCCACCACGGAACGGCAAGCGCGTCTCGACGCACGCCGTGGCGCGATGCGCCGGAAGTCCCGGGCGGGCAGCGCCATGCTCTAACCCGTGCGCGTCCCGGCGAGCGGACCGGGACACGGAGCGGGAGGCGGCACGCATGCACGACGACTTCGTCACCACGGGCCTCACCGGGCTCGACACGATCCTCAACGGGTTGCGGATCGGAGACAACGTCGTGTGGCGGGTGGACGACCTGGACGACTACCGCGCGTTCGTCACGCCGTTCCTCACCTCGGCGCTCGCCGAGGGCCGCCGCGTCGTCTACATCCGCTTCGGCCGACACGAGCCGCTCGTCGGGCCGGACGTCCCCGTCACGGTCTACGACCTCGACGCCTACCGCGGCTTCGAGTCGTTCACGGTCCGACTTCACACGATCATCGCCGCGGAAGGCCACGGCGCCTTCTACGTCTTCGACTGCCTGTCCGATCTCCTCGACGCGTGGGCCACGGACGCAATGATCGGCAACTTCTTCTGGGTGACGTGCCCGTACCTCTTCGAACTCGACACCATCGCGTACTTCGTGCTCCTGCGGCCGGGGCACTCGGTCTCGACCATCTCCAGGATCCGGACCACCACGCAGGTGCTCATCGACCTGCACCGCTGCGACGAGGAGCTCTACCTCCATCCGCTCAAGGCGGACAGGCGCTCCTCCACCACGATGTTCCTTCCGCACCGTCGACGAGGTGACGACTTCGATCCGCTCGTCAGGAGTGCCGACGCCACCGCCCTCTTCTCACGCCTGGACACCCTCGAACGCGCCGAGGGCCACCGCCGCCTCGACTACTGGGACCTCCTCTTCATGCGGGCCGCAGAGGTGGCGGAGCGGACGGCGGATGACGAGGCGCGGGCCGCGATGGTCGGGCAGCTATGTCGCGTGCTCATCGGTCGGGAGGACCGCATGCTCGCCCTGGCCCGGGAGCACTTCGACCTCGACGACCTCCTGCGCATCAAGGCGCGCGAACTCGGGACCGGATTCATCGGCGGCAAGGCGGTCGGCATGCTTCTGGCGCGCGCCATCCTCGAGAACGACGCCGGCCGGCGCTGGTCCGAGGTCCTGGAATCCCATGACTCCTGGTACGTGGGCTCGGACCTCTTCTACGCCTACATCGTCCACAACGGCTGGTGGCGGCTCTTCATGGAGCAGAAGACCGACGGCGGCTACTTCAGCGCCGCCGCAGCCCTCCACGACAGACTCCTCGAGGGCGAGTTCCCCCCGGAGATCCGGGAGGACTTCCAGAGCATGCTGGAGTACTTCGGCCAGTACCCGATCATCGTCCGCTCGAGCAGCCTGCAGGAGGACGGCTTCGGCAACGCCTTCGCCGGCAAGTACGAGAGCGTCTTCCTGGTCAGCCAGGGCCCGCCGGACCAGCGGTACCGCCAGTTCGAGGAGGCGATCCGCGCGATCTTCGCGAGCACGATGAGCGAAGAGGCCCTCTCCTACCGGCGGGCCAGGGGGCTGGACCACCAGGAGGAGCAGATGGCCCTCCTCGTCCAGCGCGTCTCGGGCGCGTACCACGGCGACTACTTCTTCCCCCAGCTCGCGGGGGTGGGCGTCTCCTACAACACGTTCGTCTGGAACTCTCGCCTCGACCCCGGGGCCGGGATGCTCCGGCTCGTCCTCGGGCTGGGCACCCGCGCGGTGGACCGGGTCGAAGGGGACCACCCCCGGATCGTCCCGCTGGACCATCCCACGCTCGTGCCGCACGCCGGGCTCGGCGAGGCGCGCCGCTTCTCCCAACGCAGCGTGGACGTGCTCGACATCGCGCGCAACGACTGCGTCACCCTCCCCCTTCACCGCCTGACGAGCGAGGTGGCGGACGTCCCCTGGAACCTGTTCGGCGTCCAGGATCACGAGACGGCGCAGCGGCAGGCCGAGCAGGGCCGGAAGATCTCAGCGCCCTGGATCCTCACGTTCGAGAGCCTGCTGGGACGAACGCCGTTCCCGGCCGTCATGAAGGACCTCCTCGCCACGCTCGAGGCGGCCTACCACTACCCCGTCGACGTCGAGTTCACCGCCGACGTGTCCCCGGCCGGCGACGTGCGCGTCAACCTCGTGCAGTGCCGACCGCTCCAGACGCGCGGGGTGCAGCGGATGCGGGTGGAGATCGACGTCGACGTCCCGGACGAGCGCACCCTCTTCCGCTCCTCGGGCAGCTTCATGGGCGGGAGCATCGTCCAGCCGATCCGGCGCCTGATCGTGGTCGACCCCGCGGCGTACACCGATCTGACCCAGACGGAGAAGTACGACGTCGCACGTGTGGTCGGCCGCCTGAACCGGCTCCTGCCGGACCGGGAGAGCCTGCCCGCAGCCCTTCTGGGACCTGGCCGATGGGGCACGACCACGCCGTCGCTCGGCGTGCCCGTCCGGTTCGCGGAGATCAGGAACGTGGCGGTGCTCGGCGAGATCGCGTTCTCGGCCGGAGGCCTCGAACCCGAGCTGTCCTTCGGCACGCACTTCTTCCAGGACCTCGTCGAGGGCGACATCTTCTACCTCGCACTCTTCCCGGACCGGCCGGATTGTGTGCTGAACCTGGGATGGCTGAAGCAGGAGCGCAACCTGCTGGCGGACCTCCTCCCCGACGACGCCGCGTACGAGCGCGTGGTCAGGGTCGTCGACTTCCCCGAGGGCGGGGGGCTGCTGCTCCTGGCGGACATCCTGAGTCAGGACGTCCTGTGCGAGCGCGTTGACTTCTGACGAGACGACACCTCGACCGAGAGAGTCCGGCGTGCCCGCCTGCGCCGGGCGGCGCCGTCGTCAGCCGGCCGCGACGGCGTCGAGTGCGGCCTGGAGCCGGCCGGCGACGTCGGCCGCGAGCGGTTCGAGCACGGCCATGCCGGTCAGCACGGGCATGAGCGTCGGCTCGAAGATGCGGATCACGGAACCGCCGCCGTCGCGCGCGCTCACCACCACGTTGCACGGGAGGAAGACGCCGATGCTGCGGTCGACGGCGAGCCCGGCCTCCGCGAACGCCGGGTTGCAGGCGCCGAGGATCACGTACGGCTCGATGTCCACCCCACGCTTGGCCTTCAGCGTGGCCTGCATGTCGATCTCGGTGAGGATGCCGAAGCCCTGCTCGGCCAGGGCTGCCTTGGTCGCCGCGACGGTCTCCTCGTAGGGGCGATCCACCTCGAGCACACGCTGGTAGTCCACGGCTGCCTCCTCGCACCGGGTCATCGAGACGCTGGACGCCGGGGCGGACGTGGCCCCCCTCGAGCCCGTCACGACACGAGAGACGCTACGGCGTGCCGACCGCCCCGGAGGCCGTTCGCGCGCGCCGTCAGATCCAGTCGCGCTTCTTGAAGACCACGAACAGGCCCCCGCAGACGGCCGCCATGAGCCCCAGTGCGAACGGGTAGCCCCACACCCAACCCAGTTCCGGCATGTACTCGAAGTTCATCCCGTAGACCGTGCCGATGAGGGTGGGCGCGAAGAGGATCGCCGCCCAGGCGGAGATCTTCTTGATCTCCTCGTTCTGGAGCTGGGTCTCCTCGTTCTGCTGCTGCGCCACGAGGGTGGCGTTCACAGTGAGCATGTCCCGCAGGAGCTGGCGGAACGTCGCGATGCGCTCGATCACCTCGGTGAGGTGGTCGGACACGTCGCGCAGGTAGCGGCGCAGCTCCTCGTCGATGCCGTACTTGTCGAAGCCGGCGCCGAGCGCCTGGAGCACGGCGGCGAGGGGCCGGGTGGCGCGCTGGAACTCCGCGACCTCGCGGGACAGCTCGTAGATGCGCCGCGAGACGCCGGGGTTGCCGCTGAAGACCTCGGTCTCGATCTCGTCGATGTCGTTCTCGAGGCCGCGGACCACGGGCGCGTAGCCGTCCACCACCTTGTCGAGGATCGCGTAGAGCACGGCCTCGGGGCCGAGTTCCAACAGGTCCGGGTTGCTCTCCATGCGCCGGCGCACGGCCGAGAGGTCGGGCGCCTCGGCGTGGCGCAGCGTGATGACGAAGTCCGGCCCCACGAACACGTGCAACTCGCCGAACTCCACCTCCTCCGTCGCGTCCACGTAGCGCGCGGCGCGGAGCACCACGAAGAGCGTGTCGTCGTAGCGCTCCAGCTTGGGGCGCTGGTGGGCGATGATCGCGTCCTCCACCGCCAGTTCGTGCAGCCCGAACTCCTCTGCGAGCGAGGCGATCTCCCGCTCGTTCGGCCGGTACATCCCGATCCACGCCATGCCCTCGGGCTGGGCGTGCAGCGCCTGATAGGTCTCGGCGAGGGTGTGCGGGGATGCGACGCGATCGCCGTCGATGTAGACGGCGCTGTCTACGAGGCTGCTGCGCTGCTCTCGGGTGGCCTGCTCGCGAGGGGGCGGCGCCGTCGGCCGGGACGACGGCGCGCGTCCGGTGCGCGCGGCAGCCCGGATGATCGAGGCGCGGGGGCGGGAGGAGGGCCCGCCCTCGGGGCGGAAGGCAGGGAGCTGGATGGCCATGACGGCTCCTTCGGGGTGGAGGAGCCCGCGCGCGGCGGCCGGTGGCGCTCAGCCGACGTCGCGGGAGGGGTCAGGGACGCATCGATGACTGACGGGGTCGCCGGTCACGTCTCTCACCTCCCTGCTGCCGTTCCTCCTGGAGCCAGACCCAGCGCACGGCGCCGAGCCCACGACAGTGTAGGCCCGCGCCCGACGGCGCCGTTCGGGACCGACTCCCGCCGAACCCTGGGGTGCGAGAGTGGCTCCATGCCCTTGAACGACGCCGCACGCACCCTGATCGCCTCCGGTCCGCTCGGACACATGGTGACGATCAACCCCGACGGCTCGCCGCAGGTCAGCGTGGTCTGGGTGGGCCTCGACGGCGACGACCTCGTCACCGCCCACCTGAGTTCCCGGCAGCGCAAGCTGGCCAACCTGAGGCGGGACCCGCGCGTCGTCCTCTCCTTCGAGGGCACCGCCTCGAACCCGATCGGGATGCGGGAGTACCTCGTGGTGCACGGCGAGGCGACCATCACCTCGGGCGGCGCGCCCGCGCTGCTCCACCGCCTGGCCCAGACGTACGTCGGTCCGGGCACGCACTTCCCGCCGATGCGGAACCCACCGGAGGGGTTCGTGGTGCACGTACGCGTCGCGCGGGTCGGCGGGCTCGGCCCGTGGGTTGGCTGAGGACGTCGCGGGACCCCACCCTGGGGACAGCCCGCGCGGGCTCGCGCGGGCCGTCCCCGTGGCCGGGCGGCCCCGCCGGTCCGGACTCAGCCGCGCGTGACCGGGACCTTCTTCGGCTCTGCCTTCGGCTCCTCGCCGAGCGGCACCCGGACCTCGAGGACGCCGTCGGTGTAGGACGCGGTGACGTCCTCCTCAGTTGCGCCGGCCGGGAGAACCACGCTGCGGGAGAACGAGCCGTACCGGAACTCCGACCGGTAGGAGTCCTTCTCCTTGTGCTCCGTCTTCTCCTCGCGCGAGGCCGTGATCGTCAGGACGCCGTCGGCCACCGTGATCTCGACATCCTTCTCCGGGTCGATGCCGGGCATCTCCGCCCGGACCACGAGGGCGCCGGCGTCAACGAACTCCTCGACCCTGAGCCAGCCCTTCTCCACATCGGTCTCGAACACCCGGCGGATCATGTCGGGTACGTCGGACCAGTCGCGTCGCACGAGCGACATCTCCTACCTCCCCTCGTTGCCGCGGGGCGGCGGTCCCACCCCGCCACCACCGATTGTCACCCCGCCGCGACGATCGCGGCGAGGGACCGACCGTGAACGAGGGCAACGAGGCGCATCCGTCGCGAGATCCGCGGCAGATGCTCCCCGCGTCGCCGCGGTCCTACCGGTACTCGGGGTTCGGGTGGTCGAAGCGGGCGCCGGCGTCCCAGAGGCTGCGCTGGTTCCCGTACGCCGGGAACCCGCCGCCTCGCTTGAGAAGCGCCGCGAGGTGCATGAGGTTCCACGTCATGAACGTCGTGTTGCGCTGCGTGAAGTCGTTCTGCGGCCCGCCGGAGCCGGGGTCGAGGTAGGACGGACCCGGCCCGGCCTCGCCGATCCACCCGGCGTCCGCCTGCGGCGGGATCGCGTACCCGAGGTGCTGCAACGAGTACAGGACGTTCATCGCCACGTGCTTGATGCCGTCCTCGTTCCCGGTGACGATCACGCCGCCGGCCTTCCCGTAGTACAGGTACTGCCCGGCGTCGTTCAGCATCCCGGACAGGGAGTACAGCCGCTCGATCACCCGCGTGGCGACGCTCGACTTGTCCCCCAGCCAGATCGGCGTCCCGATCACCAGGATGTCCGCCGCCAGGATCCGCGGCGTGAGCGCGGGCCAGTCGTCGCGCGCCCACCCGCGTTCGGTCATGTCGGGGTACACCCCGGGCGCGATCTCGTGGTCGACGGCGCGGATCTCGTCCACCGTCACCCCGTGCTTGCGCATTATCGCCGTGCTCACCGCCATCAGGCCCTCGGTGTGCGAGACCTCCGGGGAGCGCTTCAGCGTGCAGTTGACGTAGACGGCGCGCAGGTCGGAGAAGTCGTAGGCGCCGGGCGCGCGGTCGCCGGGGGCGCCGTCGTCGGCGGTCACGGGACCACCCGAACGCCGCGCCAGAACGCCACCCGCCCAGCGATCTTGGATGCCGGCGCCTTGGGCTCCGGGTAGTACCAGGCGGCGTCGGCGTTGACCTTCCCCTCGACGTCGATCGAGTAGTACTGCGCCTGACCCTTCCACGAGCACGTGGTGGCGGTGGGAGAGGCGAGCAGGTACTCGGGCCGCACGGCGTCGATCGGGAAGTAGTGGTTGCCCTCGACCACCACGGTCTCGTCGCTCTCGGCGATCACGGTTCCGTTCCAGATGGCGCGCATGGGCCTCTCCTCGGGCAGATCGACACTTCGTTGTGGGGTAAACCAGGACCGGCCGGGATCGATTCCGCACGCCGAACGCCAGGCGAGGCACTCGGCGGTGGGTGCACGTCACCGACGCAGACGACGGCGCGACGATCGAACTCGCCGTCGGCGGCAGGATCGACGTCGTGCTCCCCGAGGAACCGGCGTCGGATCCCTCGTGGGCGGTCGCCTCGATCGACTCCGACATCGTGGCATCGGTGTGTCCTGCGGTCCTGGCTGCAGACCCGACCGGGGCGCGTGTCGGCGTCCCGGAGGACGCGACGCACGCGTCGTTCGCGTTCGACGCCGTCGAGCGGGGCTCCACGGACCTCGGCCTGTAACTCCGGTCCCGATCCGATCCCGACGCGCCACCTGTGGGGAGGTTTCACCTCGTGGTCGAGGTGACCTGAGGTTGGCGGCCCCCATCAGGCACCTAGGGAATCGCTGATCATTGGGGGGTTCGGGCGTCGTGGTTGCTTTGGCGGGGCACGGATCACGCCTGTGGGTGCGGGGGAGGGCGTGGTGGGCCGCGGTTCGTGGCTCTGCGGCCCGTTCTGGGCGGGTTGTGGGCAGGCTGGCGCCCGGCCGTCACCCGGTCAGGGCGACGGCGCGGGCCCGCATGAGCCAGTTCGCGGAGGCGAACAGCACGTGCAGATGGTTGCGGTTCTTGGCCAGCCCGCGGTAGCGGGTCTTGGTGAAGCCGAAGTCACGCTTGACGATCAGGAACGGATGCTCGACCTTCGCCCGGACCGACGCCTTGCGTGACTCTTCCCGCCGGTCCGGCCCGGCCATCACCGCGAGCCTGCCCTTGCGGGCCGCGACCCGGAACTGCACAGACGACAGGTGGTCGTCACTGGTGACGTCGGGGCGTCGGTCCACTCCTTGGTAGCCGGCGTCGGTGTAGACGACCTCGTCATCCTCACGAACGAGGTGGGCTGTCTCGTCCAGGTCATGGACGTTCGCGCCGGTGACCGTCACCGAGTGGACGTACCCGGTGCCGGCATCGGCTCCGATGTGGGCCTTCATCCCGAAGTACCACTGGTTGCCCTTCTTCGTCTGGCGCATCTGCGGGTCACGAGTGCCGGTGGCGTTCTTCGTCGAGGACGGCGCGGCGATGATCGTGGCGTCCACGATGGAGCCGCCACGCATGATCCAGCCCTGAGCCTGGAAGATCTCGTTCTGGGACGCGAACAACTTCTCGCCGAGCTCGTGCTCCTCCAGCAGATGCCGGAAGTGCAGCAGCGTGGTCGCATCAGGCACCTGCTCGCTGGTGAAGTCCAGGCCCATGAACCGCCGCATCGCATAGGAGTCGTAGATCGCGTCCTCCACCCCCTCATCGGAGAGCGAGAACCACGCCTGCAGCAGGTACATCCGCAGCATCGTCTCGACCGGTTTGGCCTTGCGGCCCCGCTTGCCCGGCCCGTCCGAGTAGTAGTGAGGCTCGATCAACCCGACCCACGTCGCCCACGGGATCGTGGCGTCCATCGTCTCCAGGAACTGCTCCCGGCGGGACACCCGCCGACGGTTGCCGTACTCGACATCAGTGAAACTGAGCTGCCCGCGGTCCACACCCCATCATCACCCAGGCCCACCTCACCAGCCCGCACGACGCCCAGAACCAACGAGAAGATCAGCGATTCCCTAGGCG
>JARKOU010000007.1 GCA_029975645.1 Actinomycetales bacterium | reverse complement strand
CCTTCGGAGGCCTGGCCATGGTGGTCCGCTAGCCCCACCCCAGCCGCTGGTCGAGCCTGTCGAGACCCAGAACGCCCTCACCGCCAGCCCGCCACTGAGGCGCGCCACGAGAACAAGCTTCGCCACTTGGACACTCCCCCTCGCCCCCGGATAGCGTGAGCGCCGACACTTCGGGGCGGTAGCTCAGCCGGTCAGAGCAGGGGACTCATAATCCCTGGGTCGTGGGTTCGAGCCCCACCCGCCCCACCAGCGTTCAGGCTTGTCAGAGCCGCAATCGACAGCCGCGGCTCACCACGACAGGGCTGGACGTGCTAACGATCTGCTAACACCGTGCAAGGAGGGGCCGTGTCCGAGTCGATCCAAGGCGCGCTGATCGGCGCCGGCAGCGCGTTGGTGGTGGTGATCTTGAGCACCCTGGTGAACCTCTGGCGCGACGTGCGGACGCGGGAGCACGACCGCACCGAGCGCCGATACGACGGCCGACGCGCCGCGATCGCACACCTACTCGCCGAGGCTGATCGCATCCACCGAGCCGCCAGCCGTCGGTCGTACGAGTCCGAGAGGGGCGGCCCGCCCATGCCGGTGGACGACAACGACCCCGGGAGCCAAGAGTTGCCCACCCTCCGCGACGCCCTCGCCGAGGTCGAGCTGCTAGCGTCCAAAGCCTGCGCGCTCGAGGCCGACTTGCTGGTGCGCGCCGTCGAGCAGTACGCGTGGGACGGCATAGCCGAGTCGAAGGTGATCGAGGCCCGGCGCGCGTTCGTAGTGTCCGCGCGCCGAGACCTGAACATCACCGTGGACGGCTGACGGGTTCAGCCGCCGAGGGCCAGCGCTACCGCAGCCGCCGCGCCCGCCCCGTCGGACGGGATCGCGTGGGCGTAGACCCGCAGCGTCACCGACGGGTCCTTGTGCCCGAGGCGGGCCGCGACCGCGTGGACGGGGATACCGGCCCGTAGCAGGGTGCAGGCGTGGGAGTGGCGGCACCCGTGCAGGGTGAGCCGCGGGAGCTTGGCGCCGCTGCGCTCAACCTCTCGCCCGGCGAGCTTCGACACCTCGGCGTCGGTGGCCTCTGGACGCTCGCGCCGGATCGCCTCGGACGCCGCCTCCACCTGCGCGACCAGCACCCGCGCCTGGGCCTTCATGAACTCCTTCGAGAGGTAGTCGGGAAGCACCCGCGACCCGTCGGGCCAGACGAACAGCAGGCCGTCCTCGGCATATCCCGGCCCGAACGCCAGCCGCTCGGCCGCCTGCCGCTTGCGCAGCTCGCGGAGCGCCGCCACGGTCGCCGGGTCGAGGTCCACCAGCCGGTTCTCGTGGTTCTTGGTGTCGGTGGTCACCACGTCGCCCCCGACCTGTGTGGCCGACCTCGCAACCCGCAGCCTCGCCCGGTCGAGGTCCACCTCGGCCCACGTCAGGGCGCACAGCTCACCGCGACGCATCCCGGTCGCCAGCGCCAACCGCCACACGGTGCCCCACCGGTCGGCCCGGGTCGCGTCGAGGAACGCGGTCTGCTGGGCGTTGTCCCACACCAGCAGGTCGTGGGCCTCGCGGCGGGGCGCCTTCGACCCGTGGACCGGGTTCACCGTCAGCAGCCGCTCCACGATCGCGTCGGCGCAGGCCTTCCGGAGGATCGCCCGCGTGTACTCCACCGAACGGGGCGACAGGCCCCGGCCGTCCGCCCCGCCGTGCTCGGCGAGGTCGGCCCACAGCTTCGACAGCCGCGACGGGGACAGTGCCTGGAGCTTCGTGCCGCCGAGGTTCGGGACGAGGTAGCTGGCGACCTTCGCCCGGTAGCTGTGCAGGGTGGACGGCTTGAGCGTGGCGGCGTGGGCGTCCAGCCAGACCCGCAGCCACTCCCCCACGGTCACGTCGCGGGGCGCCACGTAGGTGCCGTCATGGGTGGCAGCGCGGGCCTTGTCCCGGGCCCGCTTGGCGTCGTCGCGAGTGCGGAACCCGCCGACCCACCGCGGCCGGGACTTGCCCGTCTCCGGGTCGCGCTCGCGCACGACGTACGACCACGTGGCGCCGCGCTTCACCAGCCCATCCTTCATCCTCGGCGCGGTCTTGGTCTCGCTCGCGGTGGTCACTTCGTCCCCTTCCCTCGGTTGCTCGCTGGCGGTAGCAGCCCGGCGCGCCGCGCTGCCGCAATCGCCCGGTTGGCCTGGTCTCGGGTCACTTCGCCCTTGTGCCCGTTGCCCTCCACCCCGAGGTCCCGTAGCGCCTGCTGGACGGCTGCTCCTTGGTGCCCTCGCGTGGTGGAGTTGAACGCCTCGGCCACTCGCAAGAGCTGGTCACCCTTGACCAGCGGCGGGCGCCCCGGTCGCGGTTGCGTGGCCGCCAGAGCGGGCGCCGCGCGCCTCACGTCCCCCATGATCCGCCACGCCCGTGCGACCAGCTCGGGCAGGCGCAGGTGCTTCATTGTCGTGGTGTTCACCTCGGCCCAGTCGCCGTCCGTCGGCCGCGCGCTGATCGGCAGCCCGGTAGCGCGCAACTCGACCCCGACGCACCGTGGGGCGCCTTCGTGGGTGGCGAGATGGACCGTCACCTCGTAGGTAGCCCCATCGATCGTAACGGGCTCCGTGTGTCTTCCTGCATACCTCCACATAGCGCAAGTATCGCACATGACCGCGCGCTATGTGTGGTTATGTCGAAATGCGCGGAGGCATTTCGGCCCTCGGAGTTTCCGCACATCTAGCGCGATTCGGGCATAGCGTCCCCGCATGACTACCCGACAGATCGCGGACGCCGACCTCGTGGCGCGGGTCCGCTACGCGTGCTGCACGGGCCAGGCCAAGGCGATCCGCAAGGCGTCCCGGCTGTCCGTGCTCGTGATCGGGGGAGCTGTCGGCGTCCACCACTCCAGCGTCCTGCGCTGGGAATCCGCCGCCCAGCTCCCCACCGGCCGCCGAGCGGTCGCCTACGGCCAACTGCTCGAACGCCTCAACGGTGGCCCGCTCGACCCCCTCGGGGGTTCGCTGTGACCGCCGCCGCGAGCGCCGAGCGCCTGACCCTGACCGTTCCCGAGGCCGGCGAGCTGCTGGGCATCGGCCGGGCCGCCGCCTACGCCGCCGCCCGCTCGGGCGAGCTGCCCGTGCTCCGGATCGGCCGGAAGGTGCTCGTCCCCCGGGCCCGGCTGCTCGCCATGCTCGGCGAGCCCGACCCGTCCGCCGACCCCCATACCCCGAACGCCTGACCAGGCGCCCGCAGAACAGCACAACGCCCCCGGTAAGACCGCCGAGCCTCCGGGGGCGCCGTAAGGAGAGAACCGCTCATGCTCCCAACCAGCTCAATTCTAGGCGATGACCTCGGCGATTCGGCGGACCTGCCGCCCGAGCTGCTGGCCGCGTTCCTGGAGGTGGCCCGGCAGGCCGAGGAAGTGCTGGCCGCTGACCCGGCCAACGCCGGCCTCCGCCTGGTGACGGCGCCCCTGTCCGGCGTCCCCGCGGAGCCCGGCAGCCCCGAGGACCGCACCTGCGACCTGTGCCGGGCCTACGTGCCCGCGGGCACCGGCCTGGACGTCTGGCACGCCATTGTCGGCCGGGTGGTGGTGTACGCCGGGTTCTGCCCGGATTGCGCCCTCGCCTTCCGCCCGGAGGCCGCCCGGTGAATGACCTGCACGGCCTGCTCGCCGGCTATGCCGCCGCAGGGTGGCACCCGCTCCCGCTCCCGGCCCGCGCCAAGAAGCCGGTCCCGGCCGGGTACACCGGCGGCAACGGCAGCGACGCCGGGGCCGCTGAGCTGGCGTCCTGGGCCGTGCAGTACCCGCCCGACGCGAACGTGGCGCTCCGGATGCCTGCCGGTGTCGTCGGGATCGACGTGGACAGCTACGGGGACAAGCCGGGAGCGGCCACCTTCGGGGCCCTGGTGGCCGCCCACGGCTCGCTGCCGCCCACATGGGTCTCGACCAGCAGGGGAACCGGCGAGGGGCCGGGAGCGTCGGGGATCGCGTTCTACCGGGTGCCGGTCGGGCGCGCGTTCCCGGGCCAGCTCGGCGCCGGAATCGAGGCGATCCAGCGCCACCACCGCTACGCCGTCGTGTGGCCGTCGCTGCACCCCGAGGGCCGGCAGTACCGCTGGTACGCACCGGACGGTCGGCCCTCACCGATGCCGCCCAACGTCGCCGACCTGCCCGAGCTTCCCGCCGGATGGCTTGACGGCCTGCCTTCGGCGAACAGCGGGCCCCGCGCGCAGGTGTCGGCCCGGACCGGCTCGGCATGGCTCGACGGTCTCCTGAGCAGTGGCTCCGCGAGCGAGGGCGCGTGCCCGGAGGTGACCGGAACCGTGCTCAGCACCCCGGAACGGCTGCACACCGGCGCCTCGCGGCACGACACCATGACCTCGCTGGTGTACCAACTGGTCGCGCAGGCTGCCGATGGCCACCGCGGGCTCGATCGGGCGCTGTCGCTGCTGCGCCAGCAGTGGGAGCGGCTGGGGCTGGACGCGGAGGACACCGAACGCGGGTCGGCCGCCGAGTTCGACCGGATGCTCGCCGGCGCCGCCCGCAAGATCGCCGCCGAGCACCCCGACGGCCCCGCACCCCGCGACCCGTGCCGCAGCCTGCCCGACCTGAAAGCCAAGCTCGCCGCCGAGCGCGGCGCCTCCCCGGGCTCGGACGCTGCCCGCGAGCCGTCCGGGCGGGCCGACCGGCTGGACGCGCTCGAGGCGGCCGTGTTCGGCACTACCCCGCGGCTCGACCAGATCAGGCAGGGTGCCCGCTCCCGGCTCATGTCCCCGTGGTCGGTGCTCGGCTGCGTCCTCGCCCGTGTCGTCGCGGAGACCCCGGTCCCGGTGGTGCTGCCGCCGACGATCGGCGGCGACGCGAGCCTGAACCTGGCCGTCGCGTTGGTCGGCCCGTCCGGCGTCGGCAAGTCGTCCTCCGACAAGGTGGCCCGCGACCTGCTGGCCGGCGGCGCCCGGGCGTCCGGTGACGTGACCGACGCTCTCGCTCTCAACAGCCGGATCAGGCCCGCAGTGCTCGGCGCCGGATCGGGCGAGGGCATCGTGCAGAGCTTCCTGGAGTACGTCGAGGTGCCACTACCAGCGGGCGCACCCAACCCCGGCGCGGCCAAGCCGAAGGAGTGGCGGCTGCGGGACCACCCGCACAGCCTGCTGGTGGTGGACGAGATTGAGCGGCTGGAGGCGGTCAAGTCCCGCAACGGCTCGACACTGGGACCGATCCTGCGCAGCGCGATCACCGGCGACAACCTGTCCACCAGCAACGCCACCCGGGACCGCGACCGGCGCGTCCCCGAGCTGTCGTACCGGTTCGCGGTGGTCGCCGGGGTACAGCCCGAGCTTGCCGGCATCCTGCTGGACGACGCCAGCGCCGGGACCCCGCAACGCTGGGCCTGGCTGCCCGTCACAGATACCCACCCCGCCGACGACGACCACCTGCCCGACTGGCCGGGTCCGCTGGACTGGCTGCCCGTCCAGCGCACCATGCCGGGCCCGGACGGCCGGGTTCGGGTCAGCCTCCCGGACGAGGCCCGGCGAACGATCCGCGACGCCCACCGCGCCCGGCTGCGCAATCTCGACCGGGCACACAGCCTCGACGGCCACGCCCTGCTGACCCGGACGAAGGTGGCCGCCGCACTGGCGTTCCTGCACGGCGAGCCGGCCGTCACGCCGGCCTGGTGGGAACTGGCCGGGCTGGTCATGGAGGTGTCCGACCTCACCCGAGGCGGTTGTGTTCAGGTGCTCGCCCGCGCCGCCCACGAACGCACAGTCGCGGCGGGGCAGAGGCTCGGCGTCCAGGACCAGGTGCGCGAGGCCACCCGGGCCGCCATGATCGCGCCGCAGCTCGCCGAACTGGTGTGGCAGCAGGTGCACCGACACAACGGCGGGAGCGATCGGCCAGCCGACGCCAAGCACGACCCGGGGGCCGGATGCACCGGCCGCTGCCTGTCCCGGGCCCTGCGCCACCGCGGGGGCGCCGAACACCGCGACGCCGCGATCGCCGACGCCGAGGCACGCGGGTGGATCATCGCCACGGACGACAACCCGACCCGTTGGTTGCCAGGCAACTCACAGCCCGCCGCCACCGCTGGCGGGGAGGTGCGGCCGTGACCGGCTGCTCAGGGTGGGGGCCCGGGGGCCCGCGGGCCCCCTGGTCTGTGTGTGTGCCCGCCTCGCGCATGACGCGAGTCCACCCCCCGTCTGTGTCTGTCGTAGTCAGAGCGATTTCGCTTGGAGACGAACACGCGGCGACACAGCTACCCGGGGGCCCCCGGGCCCCCCGGGCCCCCACTGCCCGCCGAACCGGCGCAGGCGCCCTGGACGTGGGCGCCGCACCGATCGACCCGACCGGCTCGGGAGGGCCGCGACGCGGAGGCCGGGCCGCCTCGGGCGCCCACCGCATGGTGCCCGCCGACCCCATAGAGGGCCGGACGCGGCGCCCACCGATTAGCAGGCCGATAGCAGACCAGCCGTTGACTAGGGCAAACAACGCCCGCCACGGATTAGGAATCCCTTGCCCCGAGAGGAACACCGACGATGAGCAGAACTGACCGACCCGACCCGGCCGCCGGCGAGCGGTGCACGGCGCGGGCCAAGATCACCGGGGAGCGGTGTCGCCGCCTGGTCCGGGGCGGCGGGGTGTGCTGGGTGCACGGCGGCGCGGCGCCGCAGGTGCGGGCCAAGCGCGAGCAGCGGGTCGCGGAGGCCGAGCTGCTGGCCGAGGCCAAGGCGGACCCCAGCCTGCCCGCAGACGCGAGCCCCGCCGAGGTGCTGCTGCACGCGATGACCAGCGCGCACCGCGTCCTGCTGCGGCTCCAGTCGGTGGGCATGGGCACGGACTACATCGGCCCGACGGCGCTGGACCTGCTCGGGACGTGGATCGACCGGGCGAGCAAGGCGGCCTCGGTGGTGGTGTCGTCCAAGGCGGACGAGCTGCGCATTCGGCAGGCGGAGCGGGTGGCCGAGGCGCAGGCCCGGCAGGTGGTGGACGTGATCGCCCGCGTGCTGTCGTTCCTGGACCTGACCGAGGCGCAGGAGGCCCGGCTGCCCGAGGCGATGGCCGAGGCCCTGGACGCGCTGGGACTGCTCACGCCGCCCGGCCCTGCCCCGGTCCCGGCTGCACGCCCACGGGCCCCGCAGGCGCCGCTGGGCGCCTTCCCTGGACGCGCTGGGGGCCGTCCGGCCCTCACGGTGGTCGCTGGGGAGGTGCAGCGGTGAGCGAGGTGTGGGCGGCCGTCCTGGCGGCGCTGGGCGAGCAGTACGACTCGGCCTCGGCCAGCCGTGACCCGATCGCGTGGGCGGAGGCTCAAGGGGTCGAGCTGTGGAGCAAGCAGCGGGAGGTCATGGCGTCGGTGCGGGACCACCGGCGCACCGCGGTGCGGGCCGGGCACGGCGTGTCGAAGTCGTTCACGGCGGCGCTGCTCGCGGCCTGGTGGGTGACCGCGCATCCGGTCGGGGAGGCCCTGGTGGTGACGACCGCGCCGACCGGCCGGCAGGTGTCGGCGATCCTGTGGGGCGAACTGCGCCGGCTGCACTCCCGGCTCGGGCTGCCCGGCACGATCGGGCTGGACGCGACATGGCGGATCGACGGCCAGCTCGTGGCGATCGGGCAGAAGCCGGCCGACTCCGACGAGGTGGCGTTCCAGGGCCTGCACGCCCGGCACGTCCTCGCGGTCCTGGACGAGGCCGCTGGCCTGCCCGGCGCCCTGTGGGACGCGGTGGCGGGCGTGGTGACCTCCGAGACCAGCCGGGAGCTGGCGATCGGGAACCCGGACAAGCGGGGCGGCCCGTTCGAGCGGGTGTTCGAGCCCGGCTCGGGCTGGTCAACGGTGCACATTTCGGTGCTCGACTCGCCGGCGTTCACCGGGGAGGACGTGTCCGACGAGCTGCTGGCGGTGCTGCCGTCGCGGGCGTGGGTGGAGGCGGTGAGGCAATTGAGCACACTTTTGGGCAAGAGTGCTGCCGTCGCGGGCGTGGGTGGAGGACTCCAAACGCGGCTGGGGCGAGCACTCGCCGGTGTACCGCTCCCGGGTGCTTGGCGAGTTCCCGGCCACCGACGCCGACGCCCTGATCGACTGGGAATGGATCAAGCGGGCGCAGGAGCTGTGGGCCGAGGCCCCGGCGCGGCTCGGCTACGGCCTGGACAACCGGATCGGCGCCGATATCGCCCGGTTCGGCTCGGACACGACCGTGATCCTGATCCGCGCCGGCGGGTTCGTGAAGGTCGCCGAGACGCTGCGCGGTGCCGCGCTCACCGAGACGGCCGGGAAGCTGCACCGGCTGGTCGAGCACATGGGCGCCCCGGTGATGGTGGACGACACGGGGGTGGGCGGCGGGGTCACCGACATGCTGTACGAGCAGGGCCTGCCCGTGTTCCCGGTGATCGCGGCCGCGAGCGCCGACGACCCGGCCCACTTCGCCAACGTCCGCGCCGAGGCCTACTGGCGGGTGCGCCAGTGGCTGGAGGCCGGCGGCCTGGCGCTGCCGCCCGAGGACAACGAACTCGCCCAGCAGCTCGCCCGGCTGCGCTACAAGCTCGACTCCAAGGGCCGCATCCAGATCGAGTCCAAGGAGGCCATGCGCGCCCGCGGCGAGCCCTCACCGGACCGGGCTGACGCCCTGATGCTCACCTTCGCCAAGACCCACCAACCCGACGCCTGGCGCGGCCCCGACCAGACCTACGACCTCGGCTGAACCCTCGACCTCAACCACACCAACAGGAGGAACCATGACCACCGAAACCCAGACCCTGGCGGACCTGTCCCGCCAGCCGTTGCCCGACGTGCCCGCCTCGACCGCCTACGACGTGGCCCGCGAGATCGTGGACGCCCGCGGGTTCTACACCAAGCCGCCGTTCACCCGCGTCCAGATGGACTCGCCCGGGCTCGGAGAGCTGTTCGCCTGGTTCGCCCAGCTCGGCCTGGGGGTGCCCGGCGCGCTGGTGGTCGAGCTGGCGCACAACATGACCCTGTACCGACGGCTCGCCGAACTGCGGCAGGCCCCGCCCCGCGACTTCGGCACCGGCGACCTGGACGCCGACGACTACGCCGACCGCTACGCCGCCATTGTCGCCCAGCGCGAGAGGCAGACCAGCGCCGAAACCCTGCTCGAGCCCGCCATGGATCAGCTGAACGGCAGCACCCACCTGCTGATCGAGCAGCACCTTCCCAACCTCGTCCGCACGCTCTCCGCGCTCTATGAGGCCAACGCGGACGACCTGAACCACCTTAGCCGTCTGTCAGGCGCCGAACGCGACCGGCTCACACCGCTCGCCGAGCCGCTCTACCGGGCGCACGACCGGCTCCTGGCCTGGGGCCCGACGCTGCCCGGCTACCACTGGGACGTGGCCGCCAACTGGTGCACCTACTGGGAGTTCAGCATGCCCGCCTGGATTCGGCTCGTACAGCGCACCAAGGCGCTGGAAACCAAGCCGGACGAGGACGGGTACGCCCTCGCTGTCGAGTGCGGCGGACGGCCCCGGCTGGCCGTCAGCCAGCGCCAGGCGATGCAGGACGCCCACCGGCTCCAGCGCGGGTTCAAGGTGTGGAAGGACAACGGCGGCGACAGGGTGCGCAAGACCGCCCGCAAGCTCACCACCGACGAACTGGACCAGGTGCTCGCCGGCGAGAGCATCCGCGAGCAGTTCCGCCAGCGCGACGCCGACCTCCTCTCCGAGGCACACGCTCGCGAAGCAACCAAGCCCTGACCCGACAACCACCGAGGCCCCGCATCCCAACCAACGGGTGCGGGGCCTCGGCACGTCCGGCCCTCTGTCTGCTACCCGCTTGCTACGCAACGCGTTAGCACGGCCCGAAACACGCCGACACCAACCGGCCCGAACGCCGCGACTTTCCCGCTCAGAATGACACGGAATAGCACCAAGAAACACGGCAGAAAACAGCCGATACGGTCTCATAATCCCTGGGTCGCGGGTTCGAGCCCCGCCCGCCCCACCTACAGCCCTACTCGCACCGGCGCTGATCCGGTCTATCGAAGCCCGGGCCGTGATTCGATCCCTGAGGAGCGCTGGCGAGGAACGAGCCGGTGCGTCACGAAGGGCCCGCAAACAACGATGTCCAGGCTCGCCATGCCACACCAGACCACACTCACGGCCAAGCCGACCCAGACGGCTGGTTCCGGTGAAGTCTCCAGTTGATCGGCCAACGGGTGGCTCCGAAGCGCCGCTCGAACCTCACGCGGGCCGTGTCCGGGGAGACGCTTGACGACGACAGGCGCTCGCTCTGTTCGCTGCGCGCGGCGACATGGCGATCGAGGTCTCTGCCGATGGCCAGAAGTCGGACGGCTTGGGCATGTCTGAAGCGATGTCGATCCTGGAGGCCGTTTCGCGTTGACGGCGAAGCCGCCCGCGTTCTTTGCGCCGTTGTGGCGGCGGTTGAGTTGCTGGCCAGGTGACCGGGGGCCGGCG
>JARKOU010000271.1 GCA_029975645.1 Actinomycetales bacterium | reverse complement strand
CCGGGCGCGCCGACCCCTCGCCCTTCGTTCCTGCGTTGCCTTCCGGCGAGGTCGCCCGGGGCGGGGCGCGCGAGGGCTCCGCGCGCGCGCGGATCTACCATCCGGCGCTCGTTCCTCGCCTCCCGCCAGACCCGCCACGATCCGCGCGCGCCGACCCCTCGCCCTTCGTTCGGGTGTCGCCGTCCTGCCCGTCCCTGTCATCCGGGCGGCGCGCCTGGGAGGCTGGGAGCAGCGACCGAAGGAGGTCCTGTGCCGCAAACCGCGAGCGCCGTCGGTTCCGGGGCGCGCCGTTCCGGGCGACGGTTCCGGGCCTGGGCGGGGTGGCTCGTCGTGGCGCTCGTGCTCGGTGGGTGTGCCGGCGGGCCGGCGGGGGAGGGGTCCGCTACGCCGACGACGTCGGTCGGGCCGAGCGTGACCGACGTCGCTATCCCTGATACCGCTGCCGGCCGGGCCACGCGCTGGGTGCTCGACGAACTCGCGGCCGCGGACGGGCCGACGGCTGAGGAAGCCGAGCGGATGTTCGCCCCGGTGTTCCTCGCGGAGATCCCGGCCGAGCAGGTCGCCGGTGTCTTCGACCAGTTGCGTGCGCTCGGACCGTTCACGGCCACGGCCTACACGGAGGGCCCGGTCGGAACGGCGACCACGGCGCAGACCACGGTCACGGGGGCGAACGATGCCGGCTACGTCGTGACCGTCTCGACCGATGCCGAGGGGCTCATCCAGGGGCTGTGGCTCGGGCCGGCCTCCGAGCCCCCGCAGATCGACAACCTCGACGACGCCGCGGCCGCGGTCCGGGACGCCTCGGAGGACGGCTCGCTCCTCCTGGCCCGGGTGGACGGCGCCGGTGCTGCGGCGCGGTGCGTGCCCGAGGCGACGTATGAGGCCGACGTGCTCCGGCCGGTCGGCTCCGTGTTCAAGGTGTACGTCCTGGGTGCGGTGGTCCAGGCGGTCGCCGACGGCCGGCTCGCCTGGACGGACACGCTCACGCTCACCGAGGACCTCCGCTCGCTCCCCTCGGGCCGGCTTCAGGACGAGCCGGCCGGGACCGAGGTGAGCGTCCTCGAGGCGGCCGAGGCGATGATCGCGATCAGTGACAACACGGCCGCCGACATGCTCATCGACGCGGTGGGCCGTGACGCCGTCGAGGCCGCCGTCGTCCGGATGGGGCACAGCCAGCCGCAGGTGCTCACCCCGTTCCTGACCACCCGGGAGATGTTCGTGCTCGCCTTCACCTCGCCCGCCCTGCGCCAGGCGTGGACGGAGGCGACCGGCGAGGACCCGCTGAGCGCCGACCCTCAGGTGAGCGAGCGGCAACGGGCGGTCCTCGCGGACGTTGCGGGGCAGGAGCCGGCGCTCGACCAGACGCTCCTCGCCGTGCCCGCGTGGCCGCTCGGCCTCGACTGGTTCGCCACGGCCGAGGACGTCTGCCGCGCCCACCTCGCGCTTCAGGACCTCGCCGCGACGCCGGCCGGGGAGCCGGTGCGCCGGATCCTGTCCGCCAACCCCGGCCTGACGACCGCCGAGACCTACGACTACGTCGCCTTCAAGGGCGGCAGTGCGCCCGGGGAGATCGCCGGGTCCTGGTACGTGGAGTCCGGCGGGGAGCGCCGCGTCGTGGTCGTCACCGCGGCGTCGGCCACGGGTTCCGCGCCCGACGGCGGGTGGCTGGTGGCCGTGGCGGACCAGACGCTCGAGGCCGCACTCGGGTGACGTCGGGCGGGATAGACGTCGCGCGGGAGGGCCGGCGGGATGGGGCCGACGCCGTCGGCGGCCTAGGATGACGGCGTCTCGCCGGGTGGAGGCCGATCCGCGGCGACGGCACGACGAAGGGGCTCGATGTGGTGACGACTCGGCGGCTGCGCACGGCGATGGTGGCGGCGGTGATGGTGCTGGCCGCGGGGCTTTCCGGGTGTTCCGGGACGCCGGGAGTCGCCGCCGTCGTGGACGGCGAGCCGATCAGTGAGGCGACCCTCGCGCAGACCGTGGCCGACCTCGGCCAGTTCACCGACGTGCCGCCGCAGACCGCCCTGCAGGAGTTGATCCTCAGCCCCTTCATCGAGGAGGCCGCCGTGGCGAGCGGCTTCGGCGTCTCCGATCAGGAGGCCCGGGCCTTCATGGAGGACGCGGCCACGAGGGCCGGCGCTGATGCGACCGACCTGGAGCTCGGGCCGGGCGCCCTCCTCCTCGGCCGCCGGTTCGCGGCGCAGGCCAAGGCTCAGGAGGCGGGCCAGGTCACCGAGGTCGAGACTGCGGCCACCGAGTTGATCCACGCCGCAGACATCGAGGTGAGCCCGCGGTACGGCCGGTGGGAGGACCTCGGCATCACGTACATCAGCCGGCCGTGGCTGGTCGGCGCAACGGCAGCGCCGACGTCCGCGCCGTAGCGCCGGTGGGTCCGGGCTCGCCCGAGGCGGCCGGGTCGGCGTTCGCCGAACTGGTCGCCGTGATGGACCGCCTTCGCTCGCCCGGCGGCTGCCCGTGGGACGCCGAGCAGACGCACGCCTCGCTCGCCCCGTACGCGATCGAGGAGGCGTACGAGGTGGCTGAGGCGGCCGAGCGCGGTGACGCCGAGCACCTGCGTGAGGAACTCGGCGACCTGCTCCTCCAGGTGGTCTTCCACGCGCGCGTGGCCGAGGAGGACGCGGCGGCGCCGTTCGACGTCGCCGACGTGATCCGTGGCCTCGTCGAGAAGCTCATCCGCCGTCACCCGCACGTGTTCGGCGACGTCGTCGTCGCCGGCGCCGCGGAGGTGACCGCCAACTGGGACCGCATCAAGGGCGAGGAGAAGGCGCGCGATGGCCTGCTCGACGGCGTCCCGCTCGCGCTCCCGGCCCTGGTCCGGGCGCAGAAAGCGATCAGCCGCGCACGGCGAGCGGGCATGGTCGCTCCCGCGCAACCCGCCGACGACGCCCCTCTCGGTGACCGCGTCCTCGCGCTCGTGGCCGAAGCGGCCCACTCGGGGCTCGACGCCGAGGCCGAGGTGCGCTGGGCCCTGGACCGGTGGCTGCGGTCCGTCGAGCGCCCCGCCGCTGCGGAGTAGCCTCGCGCGCCGGGCGGGGCGAAGGTCCGGGATCGCCCCGGTCGCGTAGGACATCATGAGCGCTGTCCACGGAGCAGGCCCAACCCCCCCGACGAGGAGTGCGGATGAGGATCGGCGTCCCGCGCGAGGTACGGATCGGGGAGCGGCTGGTCGCTGCCACCCCGAAGACCGTCGCAGCGCTGACAGCCCTGGAGTACGACGTCGTCGTCGAGGCGGGCGCGGGAGCGGCGGCCACCTTCGCCGACGCCGCGTACGTCGCCGCCGGTGCCGCGATCGGCACCGCCGACGAGGCGTGGGGGGCCGACGTCGTCACGACCGTGAACCCGCCGACGCCCGAGCAGGTCGGGGCACTGCGGCCGGGCGCCACCCTGGTGGCGATGCTCGCTCCGGCCGCCCGAGCGGACCTGGTCGACGCGCTGGCGGCGCGTGGGGTGACGGCGCTCGCGCTCGACGCCGTGCCGCGGATCTCCCGGGCGCAGGCCTTGGACGTGCTCTCGACGCTGTCCAATGTGGCCGGCTACCGCTCCGTGGTCGAGGCGGCCGCCGAGTTCGGCGGCATGTTCACCGGACAGGTGACGGCCGCCGGCAAGACCCCGCCCGCGCGGGTGTTCGTGATCGGCGCCGGCGTGGCGGGCCTGGCCGCGATCGGCGCGGCCGTGAGCCTCGGAGCCGAGGTGCGCGCCTTCGACGTACGGCCCGAGGTCGGCGAGCAGATCGAGTCGATGGGCGCGACGTTCGTCCAGGCCGAGGCGGCCCAGCAGGAGGTCTCCGCCGACGGCTATGCGAAGGCGCTGACCGCCGAGCAGGAGCGCCTCACCGCGCAGATGTACGCCGCGGAGTCCGCCAAGGCCGACGTCGTGATCACCACCGCGCTGGTGCGCGGCAGCGCGCCCCGCACGATCAGCGCGGAGATGGTCGCCGCGATGAAGCCGGGGTCCGTGATCGTGGACCTCGCCGCCTCCGGCGGCGGGAACTGCGAGCTCACCGTGCCGGGGGAGAAGGTCGTCACGACGAACGGCGTGACGATCGTCGGCTACACCGACCTGACCAGCCGGATGCCGCAGCACACGTCGCAGCTGTTCGGCACCAACATCGTGCACCTGATGAAGTTGCTCACCCCGGGCAAGGACGGGAACCTGGTGCTCAACCTCGACGACGAGGTGCAGCGCGGCATGACTGTGGCCCACGCCGGCGCGGTGATGTGGCCACCCCCGCCGATCAAGGTGTCCGCGGCTCCGGCCGCCGCCGCTCCGGTCGCGCCGCCGGTCGACCCTGCGGAGAAGGCCCGGCTCGAGGCGGCCGCGGCGGCCCAACGCAGCCGGCGCCGCCTGGTGTGGTCGTCCGTCGCGGCGGTGCTCGTGGTGCTCGCCATCACGCTGTCGCCCGCGAGCTTCGTGGGGTACTTCACCGTGTTCGTGCTGGCCGTCGTCGTCGGCTTCTACGTGATCAGCGGGGTCTCGCACTCGCTGCACACCCCGCTGATGGCCCAGACCAACGCCATCTCCGGGATCATCCTGGTCGGAGCGCTCCTCCAGATCGGCTCGTCCGACATCTGGGTGCTGGCGATGTCGTTCGTCGCCGCGACCATCGCCTCGATCAACATCTTCGGCGGGTTCCTGGTCTCCTACCGGATGCTCGGCATGTTCAAGAAGGAGGCGTGAGCATGCTGCTCCAGTTCGTCCAGGCGCTGTACATCGTCGCCGGGGTGCTGTTCATCCTGTCGCTGGCCGGGCTGTCCAAGCCCACCACCGCCCGCGTGGGCAACATCGCCGGCATGGTCGGCATGGGGCTCGCGCTGGGGGCGACGATCGTCAACTCCCTGTACCTCTCCTACGAGGACCCGGAGCGCCGCCAGTCGGTCCTGGTCACCGGGCTGCTCATCGTGGTGGTGCTGGCGATCGGCGCGGCGATCGGTACCCCGATCGCGCGCAAGGTCGAGATGACCCAGATGCCCGAGCTCATCGCCGCGTTCCACTCCTTCGTGGGCATGGCCGCGGTGCTCGTGGGCTTCAACTCCTACCTGGCCCCGGAGGGGCAGGGCGGAGCGGTCCACCTGGTCGAGGTGGCGCTCGGCGTCCTGATCGGCGCGTACACGTTCACCGGTTCGGTGGTGGCCTACCTCAAGCTGTCCGCAAAGATGAAGTCCGCGCCCCTCGTGCTGCCGGGCCGCAACCTGCTCAACCTGGCCGGGTTCGCCGTCTTCCTCGGGCTCACGGTCTGGCTGCTCGTGATGCCGCCCGACGCCGTCGGCCTCGGCATGGTGGTGGTGGCCGCCATCGCGGCGATCGGCTTCGCGCTCGGCTGGCACATGGTCGCGGCCATCGGTGGCGGCGACATGCCGGTGGTCGTGTCGATGCTCAACTCGTATTCCGGCTGGGCCGCGGCGGCCGCCGGGTTCATGCTGGGCAACAACCTGCTCATCATCACCGGCGCGCTCGTCGGCTCCTCCGGCGCGATCCTCTCCTACATCATGTGCCGGGCGATGAACCGCTCGTTCATCTCGGTGATCCTCGGTGGCTTCGGGACGAGCGAGGGCACCGTGGCCACGGGCGGCCGCGACTACGGCGAGCACCGCGAGATCAGCGCCGAGGACACGGCGGACCTCCTGGTGAACGCCCGGTCCGTGATCATCACGCCGGGCTACGGGATGGCGGTCGCGAAGGCGCAGTACCCCGTGGCGGACCTGGTCTCGCGGCTGCGGGCGCGGGGCGTCCGGGTCCGGTTCGGCGTGCACCCGGTGGCCGGCCGCCTACCCGGTCACATGAATGTGCTGCTGGCCGAGGCCAAGGTGCCGTACGACATCGTCCTGGAGATGGACGAGATCAACGACGACTTCGCCGAGACCGACGTGGTGCTCGTGATCGGCGCCAACGACACGGTCAACCCCGCGGCGCTGGAGGAGCCGGACTCGCCGATCGCCGGCATGCCCGTCCTCGAGGTGTGGCATGCGCGCCAGGTGATCGTCTTCAAGCGCTCGATGGCCACCGGCTACGCCGGCGTGCAGAACCCGCTGTTCTTCCGACCCAACACGGCCATGCTCTTCGGCGACGCCAAGGTCCAGGTCGAGAAGATCGTCGCGGCGATCGGTGCGTCCGACGCGGTGCCGGCCGGGACCCGCTGACGGCACGCCGCGCCGTCGTCGCTGATCCGACGGCCAAGTCCCACCCCTGCGCGGATGTCCCGGACTAGGCTCCGGAATGCATCCGTCACCACTCCAAAGGAGCACCCATGGCCAGCATCGAGGCCGTCGGCGCCCGCGAGATCCTTGACTCGCGCGGCAACCCCACCGTCGAGGTCGAGGTCCTGCTCGACGACGGCACCACCGCCCGCGCAGGTGTCCCCTCGGGCGCCTCGACCGGTGCGTTCGAGGCCGTGGAGCGCCGCGACGGCGACTCCAACCGCTACCTGGGCAAGGGCGTCCAGCACGCCGTCGACGCGGTCAACGACGTCATCGCTCCCGAGGTCCTCGGCCTCGAGGCGAGCCAGCAGCGGATCCTCGACCAGACCCTGATCGACCTCGACGGCACCCCGAACAAGGGCAACCTCGGCGCCAACGCCATCCTCGGCGTCTCGCTCGCCGTCGCTCGCGCCGCGGCCGAGAGCGCGGACCTCCCGCTCTTCCGCTACATCGGTGGCCCGAACGCCCACCTGCTCCCCGTCCCGATGATGAACATCCTCAACGGTGGGTCGCACGCCGACTCCAACGTGGACATCCAGGAGTTCATGATCGCCCCGATCGGCGCGCCGACGTTCAAGGAGGCCCTGCGCTGGGGCGCCGAGTCCTACCACGCGCTCAAGTCGGTGCTCAAGAGCCGCGGGCTGGCCACCGGCCTCGGGGACGAGGGTGGCTTCGCGCCCAACCTCCCGAGCAACCGCGACGCGCTCGACCTCATCCTCGTCGCCATCGAGAAGGCCGGCCTCACGCCGGGCAAGGACGTTGCCCTCGCGCTGGACGTCGCCTCCACCGAGTTCTTCTCCGACGGCAAGTACGCCTTCGAGGGCTCGGCCCAGCAGGGCGCCTGGATGATCGAGTACTACGCGAAGCTCGTGGCCGACTACCCGCTCGTCTCGATCGAGGACCCGCTGTCCGAGGACGAGTGGGAGTCGTGGTCCGCGATGGTCGACGTGCTCGGCGACAAGGTGCAGATCGTCGGCGACGACCTGTTCGTCACGAACCCGGTCCGCCTCGCCAAGGGCATCGCGCTGAAGTCGGCGAACTCGCTCCTGGTCAAGGTGAACCAGATCGGCTCGCTCACCGAGACGCTCGACGCCGTGACGCTGGCCCAGCGCGCCGGCTTCACCGCGATGGTGTCGCACCGCTCCGGTGAGACCGAGGACACCACGATCGCCGACCTGGCCGTCGCCACCAACTCCGGCCAGATCAAGACGGGCGCCCCCGCCCGCGGCGAGCGCGTGAACAAGTACAACCAGCTCCTGCGCATCGAGGACGAACTGGGCGACGCCGCGAAGTACGCCGGCGCCTCCGCGTTCCCGCGGTTCTCCGCCTGATCGCACGGCCCACCGCCGGGCGCTGATCCGCCCGGTACCCGCACCACCCGACTCGCCCCGCACCGCGCACGCGGTGCGGGGCGATTCGCGCATCTCCTCGTTCCTCGTTCCCTGCCCCCCCAGAACCCGCCCTCGCCCCCAGCCCCCGCCCTCGCCCCGCCCGCTCCCAGAACCCCGCCGAACACGTGGTTGTT
>JARKOU010000266.1 GCA_029975645.1 Actinomycetales bacterium | reverse complement strand
CGCTCTCCGCCCCGCCGGGCGCGCTGTCACGGCCCCCGCGGCGGCCCTCGCCGCCGCTGCGACCCTCGCCACCGCTGCGCCGTTCGCCGCCGCCGTGCCTCTCGCCGCCGCTGCGGCGTTCGCGCCCGCCGGCCTTGCCGTCCGGCTTGCCGCCGCCCTTGGTGCCGCGGCCCGTCTCGCCGAGGTCTTCGATCTCCTCGGACTCCAGGCCGGCGCGGGTTCGGGCCGCGCGCGGCAGGGTCCCCTTGGTCCCCTCCGGGATGTGGAGGTCCGTGTACAGGTTCGGGGACGTGGAGTAGGTCTCGGGGGGCTCCGCCTGGCCCAGGCCCAGGGCCTTGTCCACGAGGGCCCAACGAGGCATGTCGTCCCAGTCCACGAACGTGACGGCCGTGCCTGTGGCGCCGGCCCGGCCCGTGCGGCCGATCCGGTGCAGGTACGTCTTCTCGTCCTCGGGGCACTGGTAGTTGACCACGTGCGTGACGTTCTCGACGTCGATGCCGCGGGCGGCGACGTCGGTGGCGACGAGCACGTCGATCTTGCCCTTGCGGAACGCGCGAAGGGCCTGCTCACGAGCGCCCTGGCCCAGGTCGCCGTGGATCGCGCCGGCGGCGAACCCGCGCTCGGCGAGTTCTTCGGCCACCCGCGCCGCTGTGCGCTTGGTGCGGACGAAGACCAGGGTCAGGCCTCGGCCCTCCGACTGGAGGATGCGCGCGAGCATCTCGATCTTGTCGAGGGAGTGTGCGCGGTAGATGAACTGCGTGATCGCCTTGAGCGTGACGCCCTCGTCGTGCGGGTCGTGCGCCCGGATGTGCGTGGGGCGCGACATGTACCGGCGCGCGAGGGCGACGACGGCGCCCGGCATGGTCGCGGAGAAGAGCATCGTGTGCCGCGAGGGCGCGGTGGCGGCCATGAGGGTCTCGACGTCGGGCAGGAAGCCGAGGTCGAGCATCTCGTCGGCCTCGTCGAGGACCACGCACGTGACGTCGCCGAGGTCCAGCGCGCGCTGGCGCATGAGGTCGATCATCCGGCCCGGAGTGCCGACCACCACCTCCGTGCCCCGCCGGAGCGCTTCCACCTGCGGTTCGTAGGCGCGGCCGCCGTAGACCTGGAGGATCCGCACGGGCCGGTGCCGGGACGCGGTGGTGAGGTCGCCCGCCACCTGGACCGCCAGTTCCCGGGTGGGGACGATCACGAGGGCCTGCGGGCGCCCCGGGTGGCGCAGGGCGTCCCAGCCCTCCTCGCCCGGGCCCGTCACGCGCTGGATGAGCGGGATCCCGAAGCCGAGGGTCTTGCCCGTGCCGGTCTTGGCCTGGCCGATGATGTCGTGCCCGGCTAGCGCCACGGGCAGCGTGAGCGCCTGGATCGGGAACGGGTGCGTGATGCCCACCTCGGAGAGCGCGCGGACGATCTCCGGTTGCACGCCGAAGTCGGCGAAGGTCTGGGGGAGTTCGTGCCGGTCGGCCTCGACGTCGAGGTGCTCGGCGGCGACGTCGTCGAGGTCGCCGTCGGGTTCGGTCGCGGCCTCGAGGGACGTGCTCTCGTCGGGCTGCGGCGTCTCGTCGGGCTGCGGCGTCTCGTCCGGCTGCGGGGTCTCGTCGGGTGTGATCTCGGGCGTGGACTCGTCGGGTGCGACGGCGTGCTCGGTCAGCGTGGTCTGATCGCTCATGGTGTGGTGGGTGTCCCGGTGTCATGGCGGGGGCCGCGCGTCGGGAGGTGCGTTCCACCCGACGGGCCGCACCGCGAAGGTGGCGGCAGCCGATCGTGATCGTGTCGGCGCTCCGACGGCGGGGCCGCCGGGTGCGCCGGGTGCGCTGCTGAGGTGACGACCGGGCAACCGTGTGCGTCGCCAGTCTACGCTGCGCCCCTTCCCGCTCCGGCGAGGCGCGGTGACCTCTACCCTGGCCCGGTGACCAGCGCCGCGACCCCCGCCCCGTCGAGCCCCACCATCGACGATCCCGCCTACCGTGGGGCCGTCCTGGATCTTCTGGGCATCCTCGCCTACGGCGAACTCGCGTCCTTCTCGCGGCTGGCCGGCGACGCCCTGTACGCCCCGGACCTGCGCGGTCAGCTCACGCTCTCGCGGATGGCATCCGGCGAGCTCTCGCACCTCGACGTCATCGAGCAACTCGTCACCCGGATCGGGGGCGACCTCGAGGCCGTCATGGCGGCGTCGTCGGACATCCTGGGCGACTTCGACGCCCGCACCACGCCCCGGGACTGGTGGGAGCGCCTGATCAAGACCTACGTGGGCTACGGCCTGGTGCTCGACTTCCAGCGCGAAGTGAGCGTGCGCCTGGATCCCGAGGTGCGCGCCGTCGTCGACGACGTCCTCGCGGACAACGGTTACGCCGACTTCGTGGTGAGCGTGCTCGAGCCGGTCCTGGCCACCGACACGCAACTCGGCTCGCGCCTGGCGCTGTGGGGACGTCGCGTGGTGGGCGAGGCGCTCAACGTGGCGCAGACGGCGCTGGTGAGGCACCCGAGCCTGGTGCTCCTGCTCACGGGCGGAAACGAGGACGAGGTGGAGGCCACCAAGATGCTCAACCGGCTCGCAGGGGGCCATGCGCGCCGGATGGACCGGCTGGGCCTGACCGCGTAGGGCTCAGATCGTCCCGAAGCCCACGCGGCGCTGCTCCTCCTGGCCGATCTCGACGAAGCCGAGCGAGTCGACCGGGACGATCACGCGGCGCCCGCGGTGGTCATCGAGCGTGAGCACGCCCCCCTTGGCGAGGGCGTCGCTCACCGCCTTCTGCACCTCGGCGGCGCTCTGCGCGGACTCCAGCGTGATCTCGCGCGCCACGTTCTTCACGCCGATGGTGATCTCCACTGCTTCTCCCTGGCTCTGCGGTGCTGACGTCCTGACGGGGCGGGCCGGTGTCGCCGAGATCACCCGGCGTCCGGGCTGCCCGCCCGACCCTCGGCCCATCGTAGGTGCGATCATGAACGGGTGCCGTCCCCCCTCCGCCGCCGCTGGGCTACTGCGCTGGCGCTGGTGGCCGTGAGCGCCGTCGTCGGACTCCTTCTCATGGCGGTGGGACCCGGTCGCGCACTCGGCCTCGGAGCGCCGTCGCCTGCGGCGTCGACGCCCGTGGCCACGGCTACCACCTGGGGCAATGCCGCGGCGGAAGCCGAGTTTCCCTCGATCGTGGACCCCTCCGCGGCCGAGGCGGCGGATCCCAGGGCGGCGGCCGACCTCCTCGCAGGCGTCCTGCCGGGCGAGGTGCCGACGGCGCTGTCCGGCGCCCTCCTCGTGGTGCCCGGCAGCGAGGCGGCGCCGGGCGCCGGGACGGCCACCTCGGTCCGGGTCGAGGTGGAGGAGGGCCTTCCGGTCGACGTGACCGCGTTCGCCCGATTCGTGATGGACACGCTCAACGACCCGCGGGGCTGGGGCGCGGACGGCAGCGTGACGTTCGCCCGGACCGACGGCGCCGCCGACATCCGGGTGGTGCTCGCCTCGCCGGCCACGGTCGACGCGATGTGCGCGCCGCTCGCCACCAACGGCACATGGTCCTGCGGCCGGTACGGCCATGCCGCGATCAATGCCCAGCGCTGGGCGTACGGCTCGGATGCCTTCAACGCCGCGAGTGGCACCGACCTGCTGCTCTACCGCCAGTACGTGATCAACCACGAGGTCGGTCACCTGCTGGGGCACCCGCACACCGAGTGTCCCGCCGCGGGAGCAACCGCGCCGATCATGCTGCAGCAGTCCATCGGTCTGGGCGGGTGCGTGCCGAACGGCTGGCCCTCTCCCTAGGCAGCCCGGGACGCCTGCGGGTGTGGGCTGCTGCCCGGCGCTCGGCGAGGTCCGTGGGGCGAGGATGTCGGTGGGCCGTGGTCTGATGCCGTCGTGAGCCGATCCGCCATCCGACTTCGTGCGCCGCATCCCCCGCGCCCGCGTCCTCCCCTCGATGACGTGCAGCGACGGGCGGCTGCGTGGCCGGTCGGCGCCGGGAACCTCATGGTCGTGGGCGCCCCGGGCTCCGGGAAGACGACGACGGCGATGGCGGCGTTCGAGCACCGGCTCGGGGTCCAGGGCAGCTCCGTGCTCCTTCTGGTGCCGAGCAGACGCGCCGCCGCGCGGGTCCGGGACGAGGTCTCGGGCCGGCTTCAGCGCACGGTGGCCGGGCTGTCGATCCGCACGCCGGCGTCGTTCGCGTTCTCCGTGCTGCGTGCCCGCGCGACGGCGCTCGGCGAGCCGGCGCCGACCCTCATCACCGGCGGTGAGCAGGACGCGATCCTCGCCGAGTTGCTCGCCGGTCACCGGCTCGGGCTCGGTCGGGTGCCGGCGTGGCCGGCGTCGGTCCCGCCGGAGACGCGCGGGCTCCGGGCGTTCCGCGCCGAACTGCGCGACCTGCTCATGCGTGCCGCCGAGGCAGGGCTGGACGCGCAGGACCTGGCCCGCGTCGGGCGGGAGGCCGGGCGGGAGGAGTGGGTGGCGGCGGCCGTCGTGCTGCGCGAGTACCAGGAGGTGCTCCGGCTGGGCTCGATGACGCCGGATCGCGGGTGGCGATACGACGCCGCGACCATCGTGGACCAGGCGGTCGACACGCTCCTGTCGTGGGCGGAGGACCTGCCGGGCGTCCCCCGCCCGCACGTCGCGACCGTGGTGGTGGACGACCACCAGGACACCACTCTCGCGACGGCGCGCCTGGTGCACGCGCTCCACGACGCCGGGTCGGAGATCCTCCTCTTCGGCGACGCTGACGCGGGTCTCCAGGGGTACCGCGGCGGAACGCCGTCGCTGGTCCAGGCCGCCACGTCGGACGCCGGGCGCCTCGGCGGGTTCGGTGCCGAGCAGGTGGTGCTTCCGAATGTCTGGCGTCAGACGCCGGACCTGCGCGCGGTCACGTCCACCGTCACGTCGAGGATCGGCGCCAGCGGCGGGGCTGCGCACCGTCGGGCGCGGGGGCTCGCCCGTGTCCCGAGCGGCGCCGACGCCCCGCCCGCCGGGGCCGCGACGGCCATGCTGCGGACCCGGGCGCAGGAGGGAGCCTTGATCGCGCGGACCCTGCGCGAGGAGCACCTGCACCACGGCACCGACTACGCGGCGATGGCCGTGGTCACCCGGAGTGCCGGCCAGGCCGCCGCGCTGCGCCGCTCGCTGGCCGCGGCCGGCGTCCCCGTATCCGTGGATGCGGGCGAGTACGCCCTCAGGGACGCGCCGGCGGTCCGGCCGCTGCTCCAGGCAGCCGACGTGGTGCTGCGGTGCACGAAGGAACCGGAGACGGACGTCCTGACCGCCGACGTCGTCACCGACCTGCTCACGTCGCCACTCGCCGGCGGCGACCGGCTCGATGCCGTCTCGATGCGGGGACTGCGGCGAGCGCTGCGGGCACGCGCTGCTGCCGCGGAGGACCACCGGCCCCTCGATTCGCTCCTGGGCGAGGCACTGGTCGAGCCCGAGGGGGCAGTCGGTCTGCCACCGCGAGCCGGGCGTGCGCTCGGGCGGATCGCGGGGGTGCTTGCGGCCGGGCGAGACGCCGCCCGGGACGCCGGGGTGACGGCCGAGACGCTGCTGTGGGCGCTGTGGTCCGCCGCCGAGGTGGCCGAGTCGTGGCGCCGCACCGCGCTGGCGGGTGGGCCGGGCGCGGATCGCGCGGATCGCGACCTCGACGCCGTCCTCACCCTGTTCCGCACTGCGGAGCAGTACGCGGACCGGAACCCGGCCGCCGGGCCGGAGGAGTTCCTCCGGCACGTCCTCACCCAGGACCTTCCGGCAGACACGCTGGCCCCGCGGGGCGGCCGCGAGCACGCCGTGGAGGTCGTCACCGCCACCGGCGCGGCCGGCTCCGAGTGGGACGTCGTGGTGGTGGCCGGGGTTCAGGAGGATGTCTGGCCCGACCTGCGGATCCGAGGTTCGCTCCTGGGAGCGGCAGACCTGGCCCAGCGCGCGGCGGGACGGTCCCTGGGCTCCGGTGTCGACACCGCGGTCGCCCGACACGAGGTGCTGCAGGACGAGTTGCGCGCGTTCGCCGTCGCCGTCTCGCGGGCCCGGCGCCGCGTGCTGGTGACGGCGGTGCGGGACGGGGAACTCGCGCCGTCGCCCTTCCTCGACCTCGTGGACGACGGCGTCACCCGGGCCGGGGGAGCGGGCCGGGAGGGGGGAGCCGGCCAGGGTGGGGGAGCCGGGACGGAGGCTGAGGACCCGGTCCGGCCGTTCCACGACGTCGGGGCGCCACTCGACCTGCGGGGCCTCGTCGCCCGGCTCCGGGCGGAGCTGCCCGATGGGACTGATGCCTCGGTGGCGGCCGACCTGCTGGCAGACCTGGCCGCGGCCGGTGTCCAGGGCGCCGATCCCCGGGGGTGGCCCGCGGCCCTGGCGGACTCGACCTCCGCGCCGCTGTGGGGCGAGGGCAAGCCCGTGGAGCTCTCGCCCTCCGCGATCGAGACGGCGCAGCGCTGCGCCCTGCGGTGGGCGCTCGAACGTGTCGGGGGACGGCGGGCGGCCGCCGCGGAGCAGTCGCTCGGCACGCTCATCCACGAGATCGCGGCCGCCCTGCCGCACGGAACGCACGCCGAGCTCATGGCGGAGCTGCACCGGCGCCTGCCCGAACTGGGGCTCGGCGACGGCTGGCTCGGGCGCACCCAGCGGCAGCATGCCGAGGAGATCGTGGGCCGGCTCGCCGGCTACCTCGCAGGCCGGCCCGGGCCGGTGGACGTCGAGATCGCGGTGCAGGCGGACGTCGCGGGGGTCAGGGTCGCGGGGCGGGCGGACCGGGTGGAGCTCCAGGCGGACGGGTCGGTGCGCATCGTGGACCTCAAGACCGGGAAGTCCGCCAAGAGCGTGGAGAAGGCGGCGACGGATCCACAACTCGCCGCGTACCAGGCCGCGGTCCGGCACGGCGCGCTGGGTGACGGTGTCCAACCCGGGGGCGCGGCGCTCGTCTACCTCGGGATCAACAAGGAGGCCGCCCAGCGCCACCAGGCGCCGCTCACGGACGGGTGGGCCGAGGAGATGATCACTGAGGTGGCGAGCGCCGTCGGCGGCGCGGCGTTCATGGCCACGCCGGGGGACGCCTGCCGCACGTGCCCGGTCCGCACGTCCTGCCCCGCGGTGCCGGACGGGGAGCGGGTGGCTCGGTGAGCGACCTGATCATGGCTGCCCAGATCGCCCGTCTCCTGGGGCTGCCCGAACCGACACCCGAGCAGGTCACGATGATCGAAGCGCCGCTGGAGCCGATGCTCGTGGTGGCCGGGGCAGGCTCGGGCAAGACGGAGACCATGGCCGCCCGCGTGGTGTGGCTCGTGGCGAACGGGTTCGTCCGAGCCGAGGAGGTGCTCGGCCTCACCTTCACGCGCAAGGCCGCCGGTGAACTCGCGGAGCGGATCGGTCTGCGCTTGCGCCGGCTGCGGCGCGCGCTGGGCACCCCGCGTGACGGCATCGGCGACGACCGCCCGCGCATCGCCACGTACAACGCGTATGCGGGCGCGCTGCTGCGCGACCACGCCCTCCGGGTGGGGCGGGACCCGGAGGCCGCTCTCCTCACGGAGGCCGGGCGCTGGCAACTCGCCGAACGGATCGTCGAGACGTGGCCGGGAGACCTCGCCGTCGAGGCCGCTCCGAGCACGGTGACCAAAGCGGTTCTCGAACTCGCCGGTTCGCTCGCCGAGCACCTCCTGGAGCCGGAGGACGCCGCTGCGGAGATGCTCGCCCTGGCGGAGGCCCTGGCCGAGAAGGACCCGGCGCCGGGTGGCCGCAACGCGGGCGTACCCCGGGCCGACGTCGCGAAGGCGATCGGGAGCCTCCGTGCCCGGGCCGCCCTGGTGGACGTCGTGGCCGAGTTCGCCCGTCGGAAGCGCGACCTCGGCGTCCTGGACTTCGGGGACCAGGTGGCGCTGGCGTGCCGGATCGCCCGCGAGGTGCCGCAGGTCGCGGCGGGCGAGCGGGCGCAGTATCGGGTGGTCCTGCTCGATGAGTACCAGGACACGTCCGTGGCACAGGTGGCCCTGCTCGCCGCGCTCTTCGGCGGCGGGCACCCGGTCACCGCCGTGGGTGACCCGCACCAGGCGATCTACGGCTGGCGCGGCGCGTCGGCCGGGGCCGTCGAGCGCTTCGGCGTCACCTTCCCGCGGGTCGCTGCAGGCGACGGGGCACGTGAGCCCGCGCGCACCGCGACGCTCTCGACCTCGTGGCGCAACGATCACGCGATCCTCCGCGCCGCGAACCACGTGGCGGGCCCTCTGCGGGAGCGGGCCGCGCGGGACCTCGGCTCCGGGCGGGACGGTGGCTCCGCGCGGGAGCTCGGTGAGACCCCCGACGGCGGTGGCGTTCGGCTTCCGGTGCTCACGGCGCGACCCGGAGCGGGCTCCGGGCGGGTGATCGCGGCGTATGCCGAGGATGCCGCCACCGAGGCCGCGCTCGTAGTGGAGGCCGTCGCCGCTGTGTGGCGGCCGGCTGCTGAGGCGGACCGGCCCGTCACGGCGGCGGTCCTGTGCCGCGCCCGGTCCCAGATGCCCGTGATCGCCGAGGCGCTGCGGGCGGCCGGGCTGTCGGTCGAGGTGGTCGGTCTCGGCGGGCTGCTGAGCACGCCCGAGATCGCTGACCTGCACGCGGCGCTCCTCGTTGCCCATGACCCGTCGAGAGCCGACGCCGCGATGCGCCTGCTCACCGGCCTACGCCTGGGCATCGCCGACCTCGCCGTACTCCATGAGCACGCCCGAGCGCTCGCCCGGGCCGCGAGCGGGAAGGGGGAACGCGCCGTCCGGGAGACCGAACCGGCGAGCATCGTCGAGGCGATCGAGAGCCCGCCAACGCCGGGATTCCGGGGGAGCGCGGGCCGGGCCATGACCGAGGCGGGCCGGGCCCGCGTCACGGACCTGGGCGCCGTGCTCCGCGCGATCCGCAGTCAGATGCACCTGCCGCTACCCGACCTCGTCGTGAGTGCGGAGAGGCTCCTCGGACTCGACATCGAGGTTCTTGCCCGGCCGGACGCGCGTCGCGGGCAGGGACTCGTCCTGCACGCGCGGCGTCACCTCGACGCCTTCGCCGAGGTCGCCGCGACCTTCGCCGAGGGATCGCAGGCGCCGGGTCTCGGGGCGTTCCTCGCCTGGCTGGAGGCAGCCGCCGAGTACGAGCGGGGCCTGGACACCGTCGACGTCGAACCCGACCCGTGGGCCGTCCAGGTGCTGACGGTGCATGCCGCGAAGGGCCTGGAGTGGGACGTCGTCGCCGTCCCCGGCCTGGTCGAGGGTGCCTTCCCCCACTACGACGGCAAGCCCGTGCCGACCGGGACGCCGCGGTGCGGGGCGTGGCTGACGGACCTCGCAGCCCTCCCGTACCCGGCGCGCGGCGACGCCCTCGACCTCCCGCACCTGGACGTCGACTCCCCGGCCGACCATGCCGAGATGGCCGCGGAGTGCGCGGAGTTCCGGACCCGGGCCGGGGCCCATGTGCTCGCCGAGGAGCGACGGCTTGCCTACGTGGCGCTCACCCGCGCGCGGCGCGACCTCATCCTCACCGGCTCGTGGTGGAAGGAGGACGCGAAGTCCGCGCGGCCCCCGTCGCGCTTCCTCAGCGAGTTGCTGGACGGGGGCGTGGTGAGCGAGGTCCTCGGCGGTCAGGACGTCCCGGACGCCCCGGCGTCGGTCGAGAACCCGCTGTCCGAGCAGCGAGCGCCCGTGCCGTGGCCGGCCGCCCCGGCGGCCGAGCGCGTCGAGGCGCTCGTCCGCGCCACCGCGGCCGTGGAGGCGGCGCGGACGGCCCGCGAGGGGGCCTCGACGAGCGCGAACGACGGCGCGGCCGCTGTGGCAGGGCTCTCCGAGTGTCGCGCGGGCGGGCTCTCGGAGACCGCGCGCGACTGGCTGCGGGACGCCGCTCTCCTCCTGGCCGAGCAGGCCGGGCGGCGCGGCCCCGAGCCTGACGTGACGATCCCGGCTCACCTCTCGGCATCCGCCGTGGTGCGACTCGTCGCCGACCCGGAGGCCTTCGCGCTGGAGCGCCGTCGTCCGGTCCCGGTCGCTCCCACGCCGAGCGCGCGCCGTGGTACGCAGTTCCACGCGTGGGTCGAGCGGCACTTCGGTGCTGCCTCGCTCCTCGACATCGACGACCTCCCGGGCGCCGACGACGGTGTGCTACCCGCGGACGCCGACCTCGAGGCCCTCCAGCGCACCTTCCTTGCCTCACGGTGGGCGGGGCTGGCACCGCTCGCGGTGGAGGCCGATCTCGAGACGCCCGTCGCCGGAACCACGGTGCGCTGCCGGGTGGACGCGGTCTTCGCCACCGGCGACGGCGTGGAGATCGTCGACTGGAAGACCGGGCGACCCGCGGCCGACCCGGCCGATGCCCGCGCTCGCCAGATGCAGCTCGCGCTCTACCGGCTGGCCTGGTCGCGACTCCACGGCGTCCCGCTGGATCGCGTGGACGCGGTGTTCTACCACGTGGCGCAGGACGTCGTGGTCAGAGCGGAGCCATGGACGGAGGAGCAGATCGAGGCGGCGGTGTCCGCCGGGTGGGGCTCGGGGGAGGCCACAGGATGACGGGGCACGAGACCGACGCACGCCGTCACGTCCGACTGCGGTCGGGCCGGGGTAGCGGGTACCGCCTCCGCGGACGGCGTGCTGGACCGCGCCCGGCCTCTCCGAGAGGATGCTGTGCTACCGCATCCTCTCGGAGAGCGGGATCTCCTGGGTCACCTCGGAGTCGGAGGGCGTCCAGCCGTCCTCGCCGGAGGAGTCCACCCAGTCCTGCGCGCTCGACGGGGTGGCCGGCCGACCGGGCGCCGGGGCGGGAGCCTGGCCTGCCGCGTCGTCGGCGTCGTCGGGCGCTGGGTTCTCGGGCGTGAGCGCGTCGGGCTCCTGGCTTCGGGACTCGGCGTCCTCGGGCTGCGGCTCGTCGGGCGTCGCCTGGACCTCGCGCTCGCCGATGTCCCGGCTGCTGCGGGCGACCTCGGCGAGGTCGGCGAGCATCTGGGCGGCGTCGTCCACCACCGTCCGGTCGCCCACCCGGACCCCGTGGAGGAGCCAGCGCGCCAGGGCGAGCTCACCGGCGAGCGTGGCGCGCTCCACGAGGTGGTCGTCGCCACGCTCGGTCCTCGCGAGCGAGTAGGCCTCGAGCACGGAGTCGAGCGCGTCCTCCGGGGCGCCGGCCACCAACCACGCGAGGTCGTCGGCCGGGTCGGCCACCCGCGCCTCCGACCAGTCGAGGATGGCCCTGACCTCATCGTTCGCCACGAGGACGTGATCGGCGGCGAGGTCTCCGTGCACGGGGGTGGCGCGGAACCGCCACAGCGACACGTCCTCGAGCGCCTTCTCCCAGCGGCGCAGCAGCACGCTGGGGACGTAGCCCGTGCGCGCGGCTTCGTCCAACTCGGCGAGGCGGCGCAGCCGGTAGGACTCGGCCTCGTACACCGGCAGGCCGGCGGACTCGATCACGGCGATCGGCAACTCGTGGATCGCCGCGATCGCGCGGCCGATCTCGGCGGCCAGGTGGGGCCCGGGCCGTAGGGTCTCGAGGTCGAGCGGGCGTCCGACCAGTTCGCGGTAGACCATCGCGCGCCCGCCGTCGGGCAGCGGCGCGAACCCGGCCGGACGCGGCACAGCGAAGGGCAGGGCGCCGTCGTCCACGGCGTCGCCCAGGCGCTCGAGGAGGGCCACCTCGCCCTCGAGCGCTGCGCCGGCGGCGGCGTGCAAGGGGCAGCGGACCACCCAGCGCCGTCCACCGGAATCCATGACGCCGGTGACGGCGAAGTCGGCGCCTTCGTGCTGTGGCGCACGCGTGGCGACGACGTCGAGCCCGGGGATCGCGGCGGTAGCCAGGGCAGCGAGCGTGAGGGGGGAGGGTCGCACGGAATTACCGTAGGCGCCGCTCGGGCGCGCGGGCGGGCACGGGCTCGGCGCGTCGGCCACCGGCGGCCTACCGTGGAGCGTGCGCTCCGACCTCCTGCCCCTCTCGCGCTACGCCGTCGATCGCGACGGCGAGTCGCGCTCCCATCCCGACCTGCTGGAGCGACTCTGGGCGGACCCGGCCACCCGAGTGGTGATCGTGCACCGGGGCCTCGTGGCCGTGACGGACGACGGCGCCGCGCTGGACCTGCTCGGACCGGCCGACCTGGCCCCGCTCGCCGCTGCGACGGATGGCGTCCCGCCCGTCCCGGGAGCGCCGCTCGGGCCGCTCGGTACGGCCTATCTCGGGCGCGACACGTCGGCGGCGTACGTGCTCTTGGTGCTCTCCGAGAGCGAGGGCGACCCGCGCGACTTCGCCGGGCTCCCGGGTGACCCGGGGGATGCCGTCGTCGCCGGACGCACCTGGGCATCGCTGCGCGAGGTGGGCGCCCTGCTCGGGGATCGTGACGCCGGGTTGGCCGCGACCGCCGTCGCGCTGGCCGCCTGGCACGCGCGGCACCCGCGGTGCCCGCGCTGTGGCGAACCGACGCAGCCCGTGGAGGCCGGGTGGGCTCGGCGGTGCGAGGCCGACGGCTCGATGCATCACCCCCGCACGGATCCGGCGGTGATCGTCGCGGTGACCGACGACGACGACCGGCTCCTCCTCGCTCACGCCGCCCACTGGCCGGCGCGGCGGTTCTCCCTCGTGGCCGGGTACGTGGAACCGGGGGAGTCGCTCGAGGCGGCGGCGCGGCGCGAGGTGGCGGAGGAGTGCGGGCTCGACGTCGACCGCGTGGTGTACCAGGCGTCGCAGCCGTGGCCCTTCCCGGCGTCGCTGATGCTGGGCTTCCGTGCGCGCGTGGCGGGTGGGGACCTCCGGCCCGACGGTGTCGAGATCACCGAGGCGATGCAGGTGAGCCGGGCGGACCTCGCCGCGAAGGTGACCAGCGGGCAGGTCCTCCTGCCGATGCGGGCATCGATCGCACGGGCGCTGATCGAGGAGTGGTTCGGCGAACGACGCCCCGGCGACTGACCCCGTCCTCTCGTCCTTCCGCCGAACTCGCCTCCGCCGAACTCGCCTCCGCCGAACTCGCCTCCGCCGAACTCGCCTCCGCCGAACTCGCCTCCGCCGAACTCGCCTCCGCCGAAATCCCTCCGCCGAACTCGCCTCCGCCGAAATCCCTCCGCCGAACGCCCTTCCGTCGATCTCCCCTTCCGCTCAACCCCCCTCTCCTCGAACACGGGGTTAGTCGGCTCATGAGGCCTCATAAGCCGACTAACCCCGTGTTCGAGGAGAGGGAGG
>JARKOU010000263.1 GCA_029975645.1 Actinomycetales bacterium | reverse complement strand
GCGCCGGTGGCGCGGCGGACGGGGCGCGGCGCCGTCGTCCGTTCGGCCATCACACCGCCCGGCAGGCGGCGACGGCAGGCTCCGCGAGCGGTGCCGTGGCGGACTGACGAGGAGCCCCGTGCCCGATGGAGGCGGGGGCGGCGCCGTCGCCCGTTCCCGCGAGGTCAGCGGGCCGCTCCACGGCCACCACCCGCGCCAGGATGATCACCACCCGGAGGACGACGGCGACCGCCAGGACGGCCGTGCGCACCCCGACGCCCTGCCCCAGCGCACCCAGGCCGGGCGGCTCGAGGAACCCGGCGAGCCCGGCGAAGGTGCCGAGCACGGTGACCCGCAGGGCGGCGAGGCGAGGCGCGTCCGCCGCCGCGGAGATGAGGACCGGGAAGTTGAGGGCCGTGCCCAGGCCCCAGGCCGCGACGCCGACCAGGGCGAGGGGCAGAGTGGGCGACGTCACGAACACCACGATGCCGGAGATCGACACCACGGCGCCTGCCCTCAGGACGGCCACCCGGCCGAACCGCTCGATCAGGCGCGTGCCGGCCAGGCGGCTCAGGGTCATCGCGGCGACGAAGACGGCGAACGCGGCCGCCGCGACGGACTCGCTCGCCCCGAAGCCGTCCACCACGCCAAGGGCGAGCCAGTCGTTGGCGGCGCCCTCGGAGATCGCGGCGGCCAGCGCGAGGACGCCGATCAGGACCGTGCGGGGCTCCCGGAGCGCGGCGAACCGGCCGCGGCCCTCGTCACCGGGACGGCCAGTCCGCCGTCGAGCGCCGCCCGCCCGCGCGAGGCCGGCAGCCGACGCGACCGGAACCTGCCCTCCCACGGTGCGCGGCCGTTCGCTCGGCAGGACCGCAGCCGCCCACCACCGCCAGCCGACCGCGAGCGCGGCCATGGCGACCATCTGCGCCCGCGGGTCCACGTCGAGGGCGGCTGCGGCAGCGCCGGCGAGCGAGCCGAGCACGGTGCCGACCGAGAAGGCGGCGTGGAACTGCGGCAGAACGGGCCTGCCCGCCCTCCGTTCGACGTCGGCCGAGCCGAGGCTGAGCGGCAGGTTCCCGCCCGCGAAGGCGACCCCGTTGACGAGCAGGCCCGCACCCACGACGGCGAGGCTGCCGATCCCCACGCCGACGGCGAGCAGCGCGTACGCCACGGCGTAGAGGACGCCCGTGAGGCGGACCGAGCCCGGGATGCCCAGCCTGGTCACGACCGCCGGCGCGATCACCGTTGCGAGCAGGCCGCCGATCGCGGCGGCAAGCAGGACGCCGCCGAGCCCCGCCGGGCTGAGACCGAGCGCATCGCGCACTGCCGGGAGCCGGGCGATCCACGCGCTCAGGGTGAAGCCGGTGACGGCGAAGAGCCCGATCAGGGTCCATCGCGCGCGGTCCCGGCCCTGGGTCGTCACTGCCATCTCACACCACGTGTCCTACGGCCCGGACGCCGCCCGCGGTCGGTGGGCGGCATCTCGGGATCTGCGTCTCAACCATGTCTAAACGATTCGATCGAATCGTTTCTAGTCTCGGGTGCGATGCGGCCGAGCGTCAACCGTCACCGCCGTACGATGCGTCACAGGAATGGCCCGGGGCGACGCGCGGGCCAGGGGATCGTGACCGAGGGAGGGCCGGATGGGACGAGCCGAACGCCCCACCCTCGCCGACGTCGCGGCGGCCGCCGGCGTCTCCGTCTCGACGGCGTCCCTCGCGTTCTCGAGCGCGGGCCCGGTGGCCCCGGCCACCCGCGATCGCGTTCTCGCCTGCGCCGCCGACCTCGGCTACGCCGGGCCGGACCCCACCGCCCGCTCCCTGCGGCGTGGTCGCAGCGGCGTGGTCGCCGTCGTCGTGGCCGATCGCCTACGGCGCGCGTTCAGCGATCCCGTCTCCACCCAGACGCTCGACGGCATCGCGCAGGAACTCGGGGACCGCGGCCTGGGCCTGCTGCTCGTTCCGTCGGAGGCCTTCCAGGACGTGCCAGCCCTGGTGCGGAACGGCGCGATGGATGCCGCGGTGATCGGAGGCCTCAGCACGCCGCACGACGCCACGATCGAGGCGCTGAGGGCACGCGCCGTCCCGCTGGTGCGCATCGACGCCGATCCCGAGGACGGCACCGGCGTCGGCCTCGAGGACCGGGCCGGGACCACGAGGCTCATCCGGCACCTCACCGACCTGGGCCACACGCGCATCGGACTCGTCACCATGCCGCTGGGGCCGGGCCGGCGCGCAGGAGCGCTCGACCCCACCGCACGCCACGAGATCGCGTACACCCCCACGCGGAACCGTTGGGCCGGCGTCCTGGACGCCGGGGTCACCGCGGTCGCAGCGCTCGAGGCCGGGTGCACGCTCGTCGGCGAGGAGCAGGAGCGCGCCCGGCTCGGCGCCTCGCTGGTCGAGGAGGGGATGGCGGCAGGGCGCCTCCTGCTGGACCGGCCGGACCGGCCGACGGCGGTCTTCGAGTTCCCGGACATGCTCGCCGACGTCGTCTTGATGGCCGCGCGCGAACTGGGGCTCTCCGTGCCCGGGGACGTCTCGATCGCCGGGTTCGACGGCCTCTCGCTGCCCTGGCTCGCGCCCGACCGCCTCACCACCGTGGTGCAGCCGCTGACCGAGAAGGGTCGCCTCACCGCCCGCGCCGCCGCGGCGCTCGCCGACGGCGAGCCGCTCCCCTACCGCCGGCTCGACGTCGAGTTCCGTGCGGGGACCACTACCGGCCCGGCGCCCGCTCGCCGCTGACCCGGCGGGCCGGACCCCGACGACGACGGCGCCGCACCCGAGGTCCGGGGCGGCGCCGTTCGTGGGCCAGGGAGGTGGACTGGGGAAGGTGCGGGCGGACTGGCGACGCCGTCAGAGGCGGACGACGGCCTGGGCCTTGCCCAGGACCGTGACGCCGAGCGCCGTGACGGTGAGGTCGATGCGCGCCGTGCCGGCGGCGGCGTCGAGCGCCCCCAGCTTGCCGACCGTGGTGATCTCGACGGTGCCGGGATCGGCCACGGGAATCGGGCGGGTGAACCGCACGCCGTAATCGAGGATCCGGCCGGGGTCACCGAGGAAGTCCTCGACGGCCGAGGCCGCGATACCCATGGTCAGCATCCCGTGGACGATGACGTTCGGGAGGCCCACCTCGCGGGCGAAGCGCTCGTTCCAGTGGATGGGGTTGAAGTCCCCGCTCGCTCCCGCGTAGCGCACCATCGAGGCCCGCTCCACCTCGACGGTGGCGGTGAACAACTCGGTGCCGACGGACAGGTCGGCGAGGTTGGCAACGGCGATCTCGCTCATGGTTACTCCCCCCGGACCGCGAGCGTGGAGCGGACGGTGGACACGGGGGCGCCGTCGGCGTCCGTGATCTCGGTGCGTGTGCTCACCATGGAGATGCCGCCACGCTCGGTGACGCCGTCCACATGGACGGCGGTGCTCAGCACGTCGCCGGCCTGGATGGGCCGGTGGTGCGTGAAGCGCTCGTCCGCGTGGACCACGCGAGAGAAGTCGATCGACGCCGCGGGGTCGGTGATGTACTCCGCCTCCGCGCGCTGGGCGATGACCACGGCGAATGTTGCGGGAGCGATCACGTCGCCGTACCCGAGTTCCCGGGCCGTCGCGGCGTCGTAGTGGCTCGGGTGCTGCGCCTGGACCGCCGAGGCGAACTCGGCGATCTTGACCCGCGACACCTCGTAAGGGGACGTGCCGGTGAAGACCCGGCCGACGAAGTCTGCGTTGACTGCCATGCCCGTGACCCTAGCGGCGCCGCAGCGGGTGCGTCAGCGGGTCTCGCGGTGACCGGTCTTCGCGTTGCAGCGCGGGCAGTACTTCTGCAGCTGCAGGCGGTCCGGGTTGTTCCGGCGGTTCTTCTTGGTGATGTAATTCCGCTCCTTGCAGACCTCGCACGCGAGCGTGATCTTCGGGCGGATGTCCACCGACTTGCTGGCCACGACGGTTCCTCACCTCAAGCCGTGTGCGGACAGCCGGTCGGCTGCCGCTCTGATCGTCCGAGCGGTAGCGGGGGCGGGATTCGAACCCGCGACACCACGATTATGAGCCGTGTGCTCTAACCACCTGAGCTACCCCGCCGTGGACGTGGAGACCGGGAGCGCCTGCGAAGGCGTTCGTCCGGACCCACGACCAGAGCCCCGATAGGGAATCGAACCCTAGACCTTCTCCTTACCATGGAGACGCTCTGCCGACTGAGCTATCGGGGCGGCGCAGACGAGGGTACACGGCCCGGCGCCGCGGCGGGAAATCGGCGCCGGACGGGGTCGGGGCGTGGGCGCTCACCCTCGTCGGCGTCGTCCCGCGAGCCCCCGAGCAGGTCCCACGCCCCGAGCAGATCCCGCGGGGAACGATGCGCGCCCGGTCACCACTCCTCGAACGACCGCGGCCCCACCCCGAATCTGGGTGGGGCCGCGGTTGGCGTGGCGGGTGAGGGATTCGAACCCCCGAAGCATTCCGCAACTGATTTACAGTCAGCTCCCTTTGGCCACTCGGGTAACCCGCCGGAGCGCGCTCGGCGCGCGGATGGAAGGATAGCAAGCCTCGGCGGTGCTCTCGGCACGCGCGCGGGCGAAGGTCCCTCCCCGGGGGCGCCCCGCGCCGTCGGCCCTCGTGCCCACGCCACCCGAACGAGAGCCCGGCCCGAGCGAAGGCCCCACCCGAAGGAGAAGGAGACAGGACATGGCCGGCGAGGCGTCGTTCGACATCGTCAGCAAGGTGGACCGCCAGGAGGTGGACAACGCGCTCAACCAGGCGGCCAAGGAGATCGCCCAGCGCTACGACTTCAAGGGCGTGGGCGCGTCCATCGCCTGGAGCGGACCGAAGGTGCTCATGGTGGCCAACTCGGCGGAGCGGGTGATGGCCGTGCTCGACGTCTTCCAGACCAAGTTGGTCAAGCGCGGCATCTCGCTCAAGGCGCTCGACACCGGCGACGGCGAGCCCCGCCCCTCGGGCAAGGAGTACCGCCTCGAGGCCGCGCTCAAGGAGGGCCTGGCCGGTGACGCCGCCAAGAAGGTGACCAAGGTCATCCGGGAGAAGGGCCCGAAGGGTGTCAAGACGCAGATCACCGGCGACGAGGTCCGCGTCACCTCGAAGAGCCGCGACGAGCTGCAGGCCGTCATCGCGCTCCTGAAGAACGAGGACCTCGACGTCGCGCTGCAGTTCGTGAACTACCGCTGACGGCGCCGGCTGGTGAGTGCCGGGCGCGCAAGGACCGGCTAGGGACAGAACTGGCTGTGCAATGCGCCCCACGTCAACGGTCCGACCTCGCCGATCGGCTCGAGTTGGCGCGCCTCCTGGAAGGCGCGTACCCGCTCCTCGGTTTGTGGTCCGTAGCTGCCATCGATCCCCGGGCTGAAGCCTGCCATCGTGAGCATCCACTGCACTTCGGCTACGAACCTCCCCAACCCGGTCGCAGGATCTCCAGCGGTCTCAACGCTCAGTTGTGGCAACTCTTCCGGCGCGAGCAGGCACGTGCAGTACTCCCGCTTCCGTTCCGGGTCGGCGACCAGCGCGCGGACAGCGGCGTCCACAGGCGCCGTCGACGCGTTGAGCGCCGCGCATGCTGCGTCCTTGGTAGCGAAGGGACCCTCGTAGACGGCGTAGATCGCATTTCCGTTGATGCTCTGGTGGAAGCCGCGGCACGAGGCGTCCGTGCGCAGGTACCGCGCGTCCGGATCAGCCGCCAGGTTTGCGGCGACAAGAGAGTCGTACTGGTTCGGTTCATCCGTGGATGCCATCAGCACGATGTACTCGCCGGTGCACGGGAGGTTTGCGATCGGCACACTCAGACCGAGGTCACCGTCACCGCGCGGCGCCGGCGGCGTCACGGTCACCGTGACGGTCGGCGTCGGTGCGGGGCTGGGCTCGATTCTGGGCGTCGGCGATTCACGGGTCGGCACGGCGGGCGCTGCCTGGGCCACCACGCCCAACGAACCCGGCAGCCGCCAGCCACCCTGCACGACGACGAGCGAAGCGACGGCCGCGACGGCCAAGGCCACGCTCGCCATCGCGAGGATGACGCCGCGACGACGCCTCCGGCGAGGAGGGACCGTCACGGGGGCTGGTCCCCCCTCCGACGCCGGACGGGTCGACCGGAGCACAGTGGCCTCAGCGCCTTGGGCGGCCTGCGCCTCAGCAGCTTCCAGAGCCGCGCCACCGCCGGTGACAGTGCCGTGCGGGGAGGTCGACGCCCCGGTCAAGGACTGCCACGGCGGGCTGGGTGGCGGACCACCCCGGGCAGGTCGGAGGACCGTATGGGGGTCCGCGCGCACGTCCGTCCGAGGGAGAAGTGCAAGCGACCCGAGGTCCTTGGCCACGTCGAGCGGAGTGAGCCGTTCATGCATCTGCGCCTGCACGGTCTGGAGCGCTCGACCGAACTCGATCGCCGTCGGGAACCGCTGGGCCGGGTCGCGGGCCATGCCCACCGCAAGCACCCGCTCCAGAGCGGGCGGGACATCAGCGCGACCGATTGACGGCAGCGGCGCCTCCGCGATCCGCCGGCTCACGGCCGCCGCGTCGTTCGGCCCACCGGGAACTTCGAACGGCGACCGGCCCGCGAGGAGGGAGTAGACCGTCGCGGCGAGCGAGTAGACGTCCGCTGCTCTGCCGTCGGTCGCTGCACCCGCAAGGACCTCGGGAGCGGACCACGGCACCGACAAGCCGAGCGAGCCGGACTCGCCCGCAGACGCGTCCCCAACTGAGATCCCGAAGTCCGTCAGCGCTGCCCGGTCGTACTCGGTCACGAGGACGTTGGCCGGCTTGATATCGCGATGCGTGATGCCGGCGCGATGCGCTGTCTCGACCGCTCCGGCCAGCTCGACGCCGATCCTCAGGACCTCGGAGACACGCATGCGCTCCCGGCGGTAGCGGGCATCGAGGCTGCCGTTCGGGCAGTACTCCATCACGATGAACTGGCGGCCGTCGGCGGTGACCCCGGTCTGGTAGATGGTGGCGATGGAGGGGTGGGTCGAGACTCTCGCCATCAGATCGGCCTCGTCGTCGAAGCGACCGTGAGGGAAGTGATCTCCCCCTGGTCGATCGCCAGCGCTGTGCATCACCTTGATCGCGACGCGACGAGATGGCCGCTCCTGCGAATAGAGGAATACATCGGCGAAGCCGCCGGCTCCCAGGAGCGAGACCGGGGCGAATCCGGGAATATCCGGCGGAACGCTCGGCGGTCTGCTCCGGCTCATCAACTCCCCTTGGCTGGCTCGTCGCGCGTCCCGGGTCACCGTTCGTTTGCGGGTGCAAGGGGTTGCGCGTGAGAGGAGTATAGGAGTCCAATCGCGTGGGGCCCGGGACCCGATTTCAGCGGTAACCCGCCATCGCCTCGAGGCGCAGGATCCGCTCGTCCATCGGCGGGTGGGTCGCGAACAACCGCGCCATGCCCGAACCCCGGAACGGGTTGGCGATCATCAGGTGCGAGACGTTCTCGAGCTGCATTGTCTGCGGCAGGGGCCGCGCCTGGGTGCCGCGCTCCAGCTTGCGCAGCGCCGAGGCGAGCGCGAGCGGGTCGCCGGTGAGGCGCGCGCCGTCCTCGTCCGCGTCGAACTCCCGCGTCCGGCTGATGGCCAGCTGGATCATCGTCGCGGCGAATGGCGCCAGGAGCGCCGTCGCGATCATGGCGATCGGGTTGCCGCCGCCCTCCCGGTTGCCACCGCCAAAGAACAGGGCGAACTGCGCGAGCGAGGTGATGACGCCGGCGACCGCCGCGGCGACCGAGGAAGTGAGGATGTCGCGGTTGTAGACGTGCATGAGCTCGTGGCCCAGCACGCCCCGCAGTTCGCGCTCATCCAGGATCGCGAGGATGCCCTCGGTGGCGCACACGGCCGCATTGCGCGGGTTTCGCCCGGTCGCGAAGGCGTTGGGAGCCGCCGTCGGCGAGATGTAGAGGCGCGGCATGGGCTGGCGCGCCTGGGTCGAGAGCTCGCGGACGATCCGGTACATCGCCGGCGCCTCGGCCTCGCTGACGGGCCGGGCATGCATGGCGCGAATCGCGATCTTGTCCGAGTTCCAGTAGCCGAACGCGGTCATCAGCAGACCGACGCCGGCGAACAGGAACAGGAACGCCTGGTTCCCGGTCCCCGAGGCGAGCAGCGCGCCGATCGCGAGCACGATCGCCCAGAGCACGCCGAACAGCAGCGCGGTCTTCAGGCCGTTGTGGTGGTGACGGGTCATGGGTCGGATTCTCCTGAGGCTGACGTGGGCGTGACCGCCCTCTGCGAGACCCAACGCACCGGCGCCGGTGCGCGTTCCCGCCGTCGTCGTCGCGCGCCTCTCAGGGACGACGACGGCGCCCGGTCCGCGCGAGGACCGGGCGCCGTCGGACGCTGCGAAGCGGGTGCCGAGGCCTCAGGCGCTCTGGCGCGAGATCGACGTCATCTCCTCGCGCGGGACCACCTTCACGCGCTCCCGGCCCTGCGCCTCGCCGAGCAGGCGCTCGTGCGCGTCGAGAAGTTCCCAGCCCTGCCAGGTGGTGTACGCCACGCCGTCGCGGTGGAGGGCGTCGAGCACGGCCTCGGGGTCGCGGATCGGCGCGAGGGGCAGGCTCCCGGCCTCGGCGTCCTCCGCGAGGTGCCGGATGGTCTCCGACGCGTCGGACTTCGTGTGGCCGATGAGCCCGACCGGCCCCCGCTTGATCCAGCCCGTGGCATAGAGGCCAGGGATCGGGTGGCCGTCGAGGTCGATCACGCGACCCTCGTCGTTGCGGATGACGCCGCGCTTGTCGTCGAACGGCACGTCCACGAGCGGGGAGCCGAAGTAGCCCACGGCGCGGTAGACCGCCTCCACGGGCCAGTCGTGGAACTCGCCCGTTCCGGACACCGAGCCGTCGCCGTTGAGCTGCGTGCGCTCCGTCCGGACCCCGACCACGTGCCCGTCCTCGCCGAGCACCGCCGCGGGGCGGTGCAGGAAGTGCAGGTGGATGCGCCGGGAGGCGGTCAGCTCCTCCGGTTCGCGCAGGGTCCAGTCCGTGAGGGTCTTCACCACCTGCTTGGTCTGGTTGGAGGACCGGATGGCCTCCATGGACCCGGCGTCGAAGTCGAAGTCCTCCGGGTAGACGATCACGTCGACGTCGGGGACGTGGCCGAGTTCCCGAAGTTCGAGCGGCGAGAACTTCACCTGGGCGGGTCCACGCCGGGCGAAGACGTGGACGTCGGTGACCGGGTTCACCTTCAGGATCTCGTAGACGTTCGGCGGGATCTCGGTCGGCAGCAGGTCATCCGCGTGCTTGGACAGCATCCGGGCCACGTCCAGCGCGACGTTGCCCGCGCCGAACACGGCGACGGTCCGGGCCTCGAGGGGCCACGTCCGCGGGACGTCGGGGTGGCCGTCGTACCAGGAGACGAAGTCGGCGGCGCCGTAGGACTCCGGTAGGTCGATGCCCGGGATGTCGAGTGCGGCGTCGCGGATCGATCCCGTGGAGAAGATCACGGCGTCGTAGAACTGGCGGAGCTCATCGAGTTTGAGGTCGACGCCGAAGTCCACGTTGCCGAGCAGCCGGATGTCGCCGCGCTGGAGCACCTTGTGCAGCGCCACGATGATCTGCTTGATCCGCGGGTGGTCCGGGGCGACGCCGTAGCGCACCAGCCCGAACGGTGCGGGCAGGCGCTCGAAGAGGTCGATGGACACGGGAAGCCGGGTCTTGGACAGGATGTCGGCCGCGTAGATGCCGGCCGGGCCGGCTCCGACGATCGCGACGCGAAGAGGGGTGGTCACGCCTGGTGCCTCTCGTCCAGTGTGTTCGGACCCGGGGCTCCGGGGTGAGGTGAAGGCACCGGGGCACCGCGGGATGACGCTGCCATCCAGTGTACGTGGCGCGTTCGTAGCCCCACAGGTGAGACGGCCCAAGTCCACATCGTGGGATCGGCGGGTACGGCCCCTCACGCGCGAGGATGGGGCCGTGAACCCGAGCCCGCCTGCCCGACGTCCCGGGCCCGGGTTGGACGGGCGGGGCCTGGCCGCCGGGCTCGGCGCCTACCTCCTGTGGGGCGCCATGCCTCTCTACTTCCCGCTCCTGCTGCCGGCGGGACCGGTCGAGATCATCGCGCACCGCGTGGTGTGGTCCCTCGCGTTCTGCCTGGCCATCCTTGCCGTCACCCGCAGCTGGACGCCGTTCCGGGCGGCGCTGCGCTCGCCCCGAGCCCTTCGGATCCTCGCCGCCGCGGCGGCCCTCGTGGCGGTCAACTGGCTCGTCTACGTCTACGCCGTGCTCACCGGCCACGTGGTGGACGCGGCCCTCGGCTACTTCGTCAACCCCATCGTCACCGTGCTCCTCGCCGTGTTCGTGCTGGGCGAGCGCCTGCGAGCGCCTCAGTGGGCGGCGGTGGCGCTCGGCTCGCTCGCCGTCGTGGTGATCGCCCTCGGGTACGGGCGGGTGCCGTGGATCGCCCTCTCCCTGGCGGCCTCGTTCGGGCTCTACGGGCTCGCGAAGAACCGGGTGGGACCGACCGTCCCGGCCGTCGCGGGCCTCACGGTCGAGACGCTGGTGCTCCTCCCCGCGGCGGGCGGGTACCTGATCTGGCTCGACATCACCGGGACGGGGACGTTCCTCGCGACGGGGGCGCCGCACGCACTCGCGCTCGCGAGCGCCGGGGTGGTCACGGCGACGCCGCTGCTGCTGTTCAGCGCTGCCGCGCGTCGGATCCCGCTCAGCCTGCTCGGGTTGATCCAGTACCTCACGCCCACGATCCAGTTCCTCATCGGCGTCGTGGTGCTGCACGAGCAGATGCCGCCCGCCCGGTGGGCGGGCTTCGCCCTGGTGTGGCTGGCGCTCGCCGTCCTCACGCTCGACGGCGTGCGTCGGGCGCGCATACCCGTGCCGCGCCAGGTGCGGGAACCCTGAAACGCACCGCGCAGGACCGGGCCCAGCGGCGCGGGCAAACGCTCGACGACCACCGGCACGCGGGAACTTGCGAGCAGGTTTGCCCGTAGCCGCGCCGGGCAGGCTCCGACGATCGGGGGCCGCGGCAGACGTTCGGGCCTGCAAGGTCCACAACGGCGAAGCGCCATGGATCATGATCGCGACGACCGTCCACCCGGGACAGCGTCCCGCTGCAGTGCTGAACCCTCGACGGCAACACCAGTGCCAATGATGTGGTGGTGAGCGAACCCGATCCCGGCCCGCGTTCCGGCGGCCGGTCCCGGTACCTTCTCGATCTCGAGGTACCAGTTGCCGGCGTACAACCTCGTGTGCCGTGGGTCGTAGGGCCTGGCTCGCCGATCCCGCTGCGCCGCGAGGCTCAGGCGGTGCTGGCCTCGACGACCATGCCCACCGCGGCCGCCTCGCCGCCGCGCCAGGCCAGGATTGGGCCGCGAACTTCCGTCACTTGGTGCCGGTGTCGAACGACCGCTCGGTCGTCGATTCCTGCCCGAGCAGGCCACGAGTCGCGCTCCGCTGCTCGCCGACGTACGTCTCGTTCGTCACTGCCGCGACCGAGGGGTCCCCCCCTGTCGATACCCGCCAGTCGCGAAGACCAGCGCGATCATCCACCAGCGCCATCTGGCGAACCGGGTGATCACTGGGTAACGCGTCCAGATTGTAGGACTGGGTCGTAGTGGACGTGCTCGTCTGAGCCTCCTCGTTCGCGTAGTTGACTCCGGGCACGATTCCGAGGACGAGGTCACGGACTTTCTCGCCACCGCCACGCGTGTCGACGGAATCCGTGAACGAGCGGGAGATGACCACTTCGCGTGGTGAGCCGTCCACACTGCGGACGATTTCCACAGCGTAGGACTCCTTCTCGCTCGACTGGTCCCAGCCTTCATGCCCGGCGGTTGCCTCAAAGACCGTCCGGTCCGTACGGGTACCGGCCGCGACGTCAATCGTGGTCTCGTTCCAACGCGACGCGTTCACCGACACTCCCTGTTCCGCCAGGGAACCGTGACCGTCGACCGTCGCGCCGAGATGCAATTGGGTGACCGACTCCAGTGAGATGCCCGGATCTCGAAGCGCGGGGAGTCCCGTGACCTCGCTGCGGTCGAGGCCGCCGCCGACGACGGTGCGGTTCGTGATGCTCGATGCGCGGCCTTGGAGCTGAGAGACAAGTTCAGAAGCCGAGGCGTCGTCGTCGGCCCGGAACACGTACGAGTACGCAGCGCCAGATCCCACGTTCAAACCGAGTGAAGCGATGTCTTGTTCCACGCCGAGGTTCCCAAGCGCCTTCTCAAGGTCGAAGCCGGCGGACGCCGAACCCTCCCCGACCACAGTCACCCGATACGTGCCATCGCTCAGCTGCTCCTTGATCACGGTCGCCGCGTTGTCGATACCGAAGATGAGCAGGGATGCCTTGGAGGTGACGGAGTAGGTCTCTCGCGACAAGACACGGGGACGCAACGCGCTCCGAGCTGGGTCCACCGCCGAGACGTCAGAAGCGGTCGCCGCACTCGCGTCACGTTGCTCGCGCGCGTGGCGTCGGATTTCGTTCGCTGCCTGTCGCAGGGCCTCGATCGCGGCGTAGAGGACCGCGCCATGCCGATCCCAATCGCTGCCGAACGCTTCGAAGTCTGCACCCTTCCACCGAAGCTCCGCGACCGCGCGCGAGGCGGCTGTCCTGCACCGTTCGAGGACAGCTGCTGACTGAGTGAACCTGCCGGCCAAGGAATCAAGGGCCTCGACGTCGGCGCCCCACGATGTCATCCGTTCGCCCCTGTTCTCACGACTGCTGCTTCGAGAGAGGGTGCCACACCCGGCTTCGCACGACATGGGGAGGGAACCTGCGTGCACTACTGACGAGGATTCTCCTCGACCCGGACGTGATCGGCAGATCATGGGTTGGCGGGTCGCCTCCTCCAAGGCCGCACCCCTGGTCGTGGACGCCTTACTCCCTCGGCTTCCGCAACCTCGGCCACTACATCGCCCGATCACTACTCGAAGCCTGCGGCTTCAGACCCCCCTACACTTGATTGTGAAGAGCCCCCAAAGTGATGGGGAACCGTTAAGCGCGGCCTTGCATCGGGTGACTACAAGGCCACGGCAAACTCATGCCCGGAATCCAGCGCGCGTTTGCCCACACTTCTCGGGGTCCAGCCTGGGGTGGGTGACCGCCCGAGCTTTCACCCCCAAGGAGGGAGTAGCCAACTCCCGCTGAGGGAGACCGGCCAAACTTCTGCCGACGCTCTATGTCGCACTCAGGCGCCCCCGCCCTCCTGGGCCAGAATCGGGTGGGGCCCGGTGATGTAGCTCAGTGTTGTATTGCGCGAGCTCCCGAACCTGTACTCAGCGCCGAACATGTCCTCGGCGACCACTTGGAACTCGTCGGGGCGGTCCACAAAGACCACTGGGTCCGAGAAACCATAACGCGCTCCAACCTCGCCTAGCGCATCGAGCACTTCGGAACGCACTCCGCCGGGGTGGACCAGCGCACCGAAGAAGGCCCAGGTCGGTGAGAAGGCGACCTCACTGACTGCTGGAGAGTCACTTGGGCCAGGCCCACGTCCCGCATGGTCGGCCTCGTACCAATTGGTCCTCGACCGCACAGCGGCGATCTCGGCACGCATTTCGGCCAGCATGGCGTCGTAGCGGTCAATCATCGATTCAAGATTCGGCCGATCAGATACCTCGTGGACTGCCATGTCTTCAACTCCTACCGTCGAGCAAGAAACCAAGAGCCCGCAAAGAGCAAGTGCGGCCAAGCCCGATCGCCCGGGATACTCGCACCTGGCGACTTTCTCACTCCCTGCTCCAGATACCGCCCCACGCCTTCTTGGCAGAATCCAGGGCAGCGTCGGCCGCTTCCGTGGCGACGTCGACACCCGTTTCTAGCGAGCGCTTGACCCCTTCAGCGCCCTCGCTAACGTACTCCACACCATGGACGACTTTGCTGTTGACTTCGTTGGCAACGTTCGTCGCAAACCTTCCGGCCTCGTACCCCGCCCCCTCGAAACCCCCGGCAGCCGAGTCGAGAGCAGACTCGCGCTCCCCCCCGATGACAAGTTCTGAATTGCCCGATACGACGGCGGCCATGTTGTACTGACTTGTTGATCGAGAAGTTAGGTAGTCACTGTGCCCTTCCGATGCGCCAAGATCACCGCTTGCGCTTGTCGACAGGACCGACATTCCTTCCATTACTGTCGGGTCGGTACCGAACATCGGCGCATCGGCGACGAAATCATTCTTGGCGTCAAGGACGAATCGCTGTCCTGAATCGATCCGGAGGTCCGACGAATCGGAGGTCCCCAGACCTGGCGAGCCGAACACGACCATTGAATCAAAAGCGTCGGTCGCCTGAACGCCGACCCCGACGACTAGTGAACCATACGAGTGCCCGAGCGCCGTGAGGTGAGCATCCGGGTTAATCGCTCGAAGCCCGTCCCCGAAGGACGCCAGGGCGGCCCCACCTTCCTGACCATAGGATGCATTTAGCGCATCCGGAATATCGTCCGGGCAGTCGTAGCCGATCCAGGCAACGACAGCAACCGTTCCCGCGCTCCCTCGTTGGAGCATCAACTGTTCGGACGTCTGCTGGAGTCGTTCAGCATCGCTCACCTTATCCCCCATCGACGCGGCAACGGTGGTGCTGGTACCGGGAACGATGACAGCTACGTGGTCGGCGTTGTCTACGTCCCCGACCGCAATAGCCGCGCGCACAGGCTCGCTTGCGATATCCAGAAGGAGCAGTTGGCGGTCACCCCCCATCGCGCGCTCGATCCGGTCGAGTGCGTCCAGCTTTCCCTGGACGATCTGGAGTTGGCGGTCCTCGTTCGTTGCCAGCCCGCTGAGGAATCCGAGTCCGTGCTTGCCGAAGATGTTGTTGTCCAGCGCCTTCTTGAGGCGGTCGCGTTCAGCCTCAAGTTCCTGGCGGCGGCGGTCGATGAGAGCGCGATTTGCCTGGTCCCGCGCCCAGGCCGGAATGCCGTCGCGATTGCCGATCCATTCCGGGTGCTTCGCGATGACTTCCTTCTGCTGGTCGTCGCTCAGACCACGCCACCAAGTGTTGGCCTGACCAGGGTCAGTACCTGACGGAGGTCGGCGAACGTCGGAGACGCCAGCACCGCCGAACGCCGCGGTCATCGCGGCTGCCAGCGCGGCGGCCGCGCCGACGGCCGTTCCGCCGTCCGCGCGGCTGGCCTGTTCCTGCTGGTCGGCATTGAGGCGGACCGTGCGGGCGGCGGCCCTGAGCGCCGCCGTGGCCGACGCGACCTGCGGGTGATGCGAGGTGCTCCACAGGTTGCGGAACACCGACGCGTCCGGGCCCTGCCACCGCGTGGTCGTTGTGATGTCCTGCGCGAGGATCCGGCCGGCACGCTCGATCTCCGCCGCAGCCTGGTCGAGCCTGGCGCCGAGCGCCCGGAGCTGCGCGACATCGGCCCCGTACAGTCCACCCGCCATCAGTCTCCACCCTTCCCCGTGAACCGAGGGGCGGGCGCCTCGCGGCGCCCGCCCCGAGCCGAATCAGCCCTGCGACGCCTGCTCCTGGGCGTCGGCGTTCCGCGCGGCCTTCTGCGAGGCCTCCTGAAGCGCGTTGATGACGGACTTCAGGTTCGAGGTGTGCGTGGAGGACCACTCGTTCCGGAACTGCTCGGCGTCCGGGCCGGTCCACTGCGTGCCCTGCAACGCACTGGTCAGCGTCGAGAGCGCCTGCTGGATCGTCTCCGCCTGCCGGCTGAGCTGGCTCGACAGCGTCCGAACCTGCTGGATGTCAAGACCCCACACCGCCATGATCATTCTCCTTGTTCGTCTGACGGAACATCCCGTTGATGTTCGCCCTTGTTGATGCCCAACGTAGAAGGCATCGAGGAAGCCGTCGATGGGGACCACTCCCCACGACCGCCGGCCGATTGACCAATCGTCATTCCGGCAGCGCCACCTGCACTTTCCGCCCCCGACCCCCGGACACCAGGAAAGCGCGGCCCGGCGGGAACTCCGCTCGCTTGAAGCGGCCGAGCGGTGTTCCGAGCAGCGTGTCCCCCTCCATCTCGCCCGGCACGAGCAGGATTCCGCGCCGGCCTGCCTTGAACGGCTTGGACAGGTCATACGCCTGGCTCCACGTGGACGACTCCGATTCCCCCACGACGAGTTGCTCGGCCCGCAGGCATGCCCGAACGAGCCGCTCGACCGTGCCCTCCAACATTGCGGCCGAGTAGTCGCCGACGGACTCGACGATGAGCAGGAGTTGCCCCGGCGGCACGGCACCCGCCTCGAGTCGCTCCGTGAGGTCTGCCGCAGCCTCGCTGATTGCGTCGGGGGTAGTCAGCGACGCGTCGAACGCCCTCGTTCCGGCGAGCCTCGTGCGGCGCGGGGCGACATGCAGGATCGTGGTCGCGGGACGCGCCCGCCGGATCGCCTGCGCGATCGTCAGAAGCGCCGTCGTCCGCCCGCTCCCAGGGGGACCGCTCACGAGCAACGGACCCCACGGCTCGATCGACGCCGGCCCCAGCGTCTCGTCATCGACGCCCACGACGACGGCGCCCCGCGGGTCGAGCACAGGCAGCGAGGCGAGCGGGACCTCGGACGGCAGCCGGCCGATCCGCGGTGCCGGAACCACACCATGCCGCGTCATGGACTCGGCGAGCCGTTCGAGTTCGCGGTCCTGGATGGCGAGGTTGGGGTTCCCGCCGAGGATGGCGACCTGCACCTCGTTGTCATCGAGAATGCCGCGCCCGGGCGGCGAGGACGGACCCAGCACATCCTTGGGCACGCCGAGCAGGAGGTAGTCGTCCTCGGTGGCCAAACGCAGGATCAGTCGCCGCTGCACCGTCGAGGCGACGGACATCGGGACCGCGTTGGGTCGGTCGCCGGTCATGATGACGTGCACGCCGACCTGCCGGCCGTCGGCCGCGATCTGGGAGAAGATCCCGAAGAGGTTGGCCGGGGTGAACTCGTGGGCCTCGCGGAACGGGACGATCCCGTCCACGAGCAGCAGGATCCGCGGCTCCTGGGGAGCGTTGGCGCGCTGCCGGTACTCCCCGATCGACCCGGCCCGAACCCCCGCATACCGCACGGCCCGGTCGTTCACGACGTCGCGGATCATTCGCAGCACCCGCGCCACGCCCTCCTCGTCATCGCCGGACACCACCGCGCCGACGTGGGGCAGTCGCTCGATGGGCCGGAGACCGCTCGCGCCGAAGTCCAGCCCGTAGACCCATACCGGCCCGCCCCGCGGGGTGACGGCCGAGGCCACCGCGAGCGCGCGCAACGTGGCACTCTTGCCCGAACCACCCGTCCCGTAGACGGCCATGGTCCCGTCCCGGTCCGGGTCGTAGGTCACCGTCGGCTGCTCTTGGTGCGCCGCGTCGTCCATGACACCGAGCAGCAGGTGCTCGTCCGTGCGCAGGTTGGGCCGCTGGGCCAGGTCCGAGAAGTCGTAGGCCGCGGCCAGTTCCGGCAGCCACGGCCGGCGCGGGGCGGGAATGGAGACGTCCCGTGCAGCGCGCCGGATCGTGCGCACCATGCGCGAGATGTCTGTCGGCCCCGGGTCCCGGTCGATCAGCGCCACCGGTCGCGGCACCTCCCACTCCACCGCGGCGCCGAACGCCATCTCGGCGATGTCGACCCGAACGGGCTCGGGCTCC
>JARKOU010000260.1 GCA_029975645.1 Actinomycetales bacterium | reverse complement strand
CCAACGGCTCGACGTCGATGGGCTCGGTCTGCGCCTCCACGCTGTCCCTGCTGAACGCCGGCGTCCCGCTGCGCGCCTCGGTCGCGGGCATCGCGATGGGCCTGGTCTCGGACACGGTGAACGGCGAGACGCGGTTCGCCGCGCTCACGGACATCCTCGGGGCCGAGGACGCGTTCGGTGACATGGACTTCAAGGTCGCCGGCACGCGCGAGTTCGTCACGGCGATCCAGCTCGACACCAAGCTGGACGGCATCCCCGCCTCGGTGCTCGCGGGTGCGCTGACCCAGGCCCGCGACGCCCGCCTCTACATCCTCGACGTCATGGCCGAGGCCATCGACACCCCGGACGAGATGGCTCCGACGGCGCCGCGCGTGATCACGGTGAAGGTCCCGGTGGACAAGATCGGCGAGGTCATCGGCCCGAAGGGCAAGATGATCAACCAGATCCAGGAGGACACGGGCGCCGACATCTCGATCGAGGACGACGGCACGGTGTTCATCGGCGCCACGGACGGCCCCTCCGCCGAGGCGGCGCGCGCCGCGATCAACGCGATCGCCAACCCGCACATGCCCGAGGTGGGCGAGCGGTTCGTCGGCACGGTGGTCAAGACCACCTCCTTCGGCGCGTTCGTCTCGCTCAGCCCCGGCAAGGACGGCCTGCTCCACATCTCGCAGATCCGCCGCCTGGTGGGTGGCAAGCGCGTGGAGAACGTCGAGGACGTGGTCTCGGTGGGCCAGAAGCTGCAGGTCGAGATCGGCGAGATCGACCCGCGCGGGAAGCTCTCCCTGCTCGCCGTGGTGGACGAGCCCGAGGCCGCCGCGCCGGCGAACGCCTGACGTGCCGGTCGATCTGGTCCTCGGCCCCTCCGGGGGGCCCGGAACCGAGGTCTCGCTGGAGCAGGACGGCGGCGCCCGCGTGCGCCGGTCCGTCCTGCCCGGCGGGATCCGGGTGCTCACCGAGGTGATGCCCGGGGTGCGCTCGGCGACTGTCGGCGCGTGGGTGGCTGTCGGCTCGCGCGACGAGGCCGACGGCCACTTCGGTTCCACGCACTTCCTCGAGCACCTGCTGTTCAAGGGGACGGCACGGCGCGACGCCATGGCCATCGCCGAGGCGTTCGACGCCGTCGGCGGGGAGGCGAACGCGACCACCGGCAAGGAGCACACGTGCTACTACGCACGGATGCTCGACGCCGACCTCCCGACGGCGGTCGACGTGATCACCGACATGGTCACCTCGGCGGTCCTCGACCCGGAGGACTTCGAGACCGAGCGCGGGGTGATCCTCGAGGAACTCGCGATGAACGACGACGACCCGAGCGACGTCGTCCACGAGGAGTTCAACCGCGCGGTGTTCGGCGACCACGCGCTCGGCCGGCCCATCGGCGGCACCCCCGCCACCATCCGGGCGGTGCCGCGCGGCGCGGTGTGGGAGCACTACCGGCGGACGTACCGGCCGGACGAACTCGTGGTCGCCGCGGCCGGTTCCGTGGACCACGAGGCGCTGTGCGCCCAGGTGCTGGATCGGGTGCGGGCCGGTGGCTGGATGCTCGACGACGGCGCCGCGCCGGTCTCGCGGCGGGACGAGGCCGCCCCGCCGCCGGGGACGCTCCCGGCGGGGGGGATCGCCGTGACCGTTCACCGTCCGATCGAGCAGGCGAACGTGGTGCTCGGCGGACTGGGTCCGACGGCGAACGACGACCGGCGATTCGCGCTGCGCGTCCTCAACGCGGTCTTCGGCGGAGGGATGTCCTCGCGGCTCTTCCAGGAGATCCGGGAGCGGCGCGGCCTGGCCTACTCCGTCTACTCCTTTGCGACCGGCTACGCGGAGGCGGGCGCCTTCGGGCTCTACGCCGGGTGCGCGCCCGGGCGGGTGCCGGAAGTGGTGGACCTTCTCGGCGCCGAGCTTGACCGGCTCGCGGCGGACGGCATCACGGAGGCGGAACTCGACCGGGGCATCGGCCAGTTGTGCGGCGGCCTGGTGCTCGGGCTCGAGGACACCGGTTCGCGGATGTCGCGGCTGGGCCGGTCGGAGATCGTGCACGGCCGGCTGCTCAGCCTGGACGAGATGATCGAGCGGATCCGGGCTGTGACCGCCGAGGAGGTCCAGGCGCTCGCCGTCGACCTCGCCGCGGCCCCCCGCTCGCTCGTGGTGGTCGGGCCCTTCGAGCACGACGTGGCCCTCGATGCCCTCGGCCGGCGCTGAGGCAGTGACCTGGAGTGGTGAGATGACGGCCGAGAAGCGAAACGCCCCGAGCGGTACACGACGCGGGCCGGCGCAGCGCCCCGCGGGGTCTCGACCCGTGTCCACCTGGAACGACCCGAACAGGCCCCGCATCGACCGGTCGATCCTGTGGGCCATCTTCCTCTTCCTCCTGAACTTCCCGGGAATCCTGCTCTTCCTCGCCGTGGCCGGGGCGTTCGCCCTGGAGGCCGGGATCGACCTCGGGAGCAACGATCCCCGGCTCGGCATCATCAATGCGCTCTACATCGCCGCCGTCCTTGCCGTCTGGCTGACCGCCGCGGTGCTGGGCATCCGGGGCTGGCGGCGAAGCGGTCAGCGGCTGGGGCTCGTGGTCGCGGTCCTCTCCGTGTTGGCCGGGGCCGCGTTCGTCGCGCTGCCCTCCCTGACGTAGCCCGCTCGCGCGGGCGGGGAGCAGCCGATTCGCTACGCTGCGGCGCGTGACCGAGCCCCAGCCCGCTGCTCCTCTCTCTGTCTCCGGCCCGCTCCGCGTCGCCGTTCTCGGCGCTGGTGGACGTATGGGGAAGACGGTGTGCGCGGCGGTCGACGAGGCCCCCGGGCTGGACCTCGTCGCGAGGCTCGACGTCGACGACGACGTCGCCGCCCTCTCCGCCACGGAGGTCGACGTCGCAGTGGACTTCACGGTCCCCTCCGCCACGGAGGCCAACGTCCATGCACTGATCGATGCCGGAATCCACGCAGTGGTCGGCACCACGGGCTGGACGGAGCAGGCCCTCGCCCGCGTGCGCGACCACCTCGGGCCGACGCCGCGGACCGGCGTCCTGATCGCGCCGAACTTCGCGCTCTCCGCGGTCCTCGCGATGCGGTTCGCGGCCCAGGCGGCCCGGTACTTCACCTCGGCCGAAGTGATCGAGCTGCACCACCCGGACAAGGTGGACGCGCCGTCGGGCACGGCGGTGCACACGGCCCGCCTGATCGCGGACGCCCGCGCGGCGGCGGGACTCGGTCCTTCGCCGGATGCGACGACGACGGCGCTGCCCGGCGCCCGCGGCGCCGACGTCGACGGCGTCCGCGTCCATGCGGTCCGCCTGCGGGGCCTCGTCGCGCACGAGGAGGTGCTCTTCGGCAACCCCGGCGAGCAACTGACCATCCGCACCGACTCGTTCGACCGGTCCTCCTTCATGCCCGGGGTGCTCCTCGCGGTCCGCTCCGTGGCGCGGCTCCCGGGGCTCACGGTGGGCCTCGACGCGGTCCTCGATCTTCCGTCCGCCGATCGCTGAGCGAGCGCTCCTGCCGGATGCCCGATTCCTGCGACGAGCGACGTCGGCCGTCGTACTGTGAGTGACGCACGTCACACGGGCCCCCGCAACGCTGCGTGATCGACGGTTCGCGGGACGGCCGTCGCCGTCCGGCGACCGCCCCTCGTGCCTCCTGACCTGCGGCGACGGTAAGCGCTTGCAGGTAAACGCTTGCTGAAGCGCACCCAGCCGCATGACCTGCGGCTTTGCGCTCGGGAGGCCGCGGCGCGGTTGTTGCCGAACTGTTACCGAAAGCGCTTCCAGTCGGCTTCGCGGTGTGGGACCTTAGGTGGCGTTGTGACCACCCACTATGACGGCGAAGGAGCGGTCATGAGAAGGAGCAAGGCAATCAGCCTGGCTGCAGTCCTCGGAGCCACGGCTCTCGTGGCATCCGCATGCGGCGGAGGATCAAGCAGCGGCGGCAGCACAGGCGGCGGCGGCGGCAAGGTCGAGATCGTCGGCGCGATCAGCGGCACCAACGCCGACGCGCTGCAGGCGCAGATCGACGCCCTCGCGCAGGAGACCGGCATCGACGTGACCTTCACGACGATCCCGGACTTCGACACGGTCATCCAGACCCGCGTCCAGGGCAACAACGCCCCGGACATCGCGATCTTCCCGCAGCCCGGCGTGCTGCTGGACCTGAAGGACGACATGGTCGCGCTCGACGACCTCATCGACCTCCCGACGGCGACGGCCGACATGATCCCCGGCCTCAGCACGATCGCCCAGGCCGACGGCAAGACCTACGGCCTGCCGATCTCGATCAACGTCAAGAGCCCGGTGTGGTACCCGGAGACCGAGTTCACCGACGCCGGCTACCAGATCCCGGCCGACAACGACGCGCTCCTGGCGCTGACCGACCAGATCAAGAACGACGGCACGCCGCCGTGGTGCTTCGGCTTCGAGGCCGGCGCCGCGACCGGTTGGTACGTGACCGACTGGATCGAGCAGTACGTGCTCGTCATCGGTGGCCCGGACTTCTACGACCAGTGGACCAGCCACCAGGTGCCGTTCAACGACCCGATCGTCAAGCAGGCCGCTGAGGCGTTCTCCGAGCTCATCCTGACGCCGGGCAACGCCGTGCTCGACCCGGCCGGCATGGCCGCCACCCCGTGGGCCGACGCGCTCCAGCCGCTCGTCGCCGACCCGCCGGGCTGCTACATGGCTCGCCAGGGCACGTTCGTCATCGGCCAGTTCCCGCCGGAGGTCCAGGCGGACCCGACCGCGTACCTCGGCGAGTTCCTGTTCCCGAAGTACCCGGGTGGCTACGAGGGCACCGCTGTCCTCGGCGGTGGCGACCTCGCGGCGGCGTTCACGGACAACGAGGACGTCAAGACCGTCATGGAGGCGCTGTTCACGCCGACGTGGGGTGAGGTCTGGGCTGCTCAGCCGAACAGCGAGTTCATCTCGGCGTACAGCACCTTCGACGCTTCGAAGTACAACAGCGCGATCATGGGCGACCTGGCCCCGGCGATCGCCGCTGCTGACGCGTTCCGGTTCGATGGTTCGGACCTGATGCCGGGTCAGGTCGGTTCGGGTTCGTTCTGGACCGAGATGACGGCGTGGGTGACGGGTCAGGAGGACCTCGACACTGCGCTGCAGAACATCGAGAACACCTGGCCGACTTCCTGATCCGACGATGACGGGAGACCGCCGGTGGCGCGCCATGGTGCCGCCATCGGCGGTCAGCCCTTAGGGAGCAGCAATGGGTAAGGTTGCAACAGGCATATTTGCCATCATCGCCGGGGTAGGTGCGTCGCTCCTGCTGTTCTGGTTGATGAACTTCTTGGTGGAGCGGCTGCCGGAGAAGGCGAGCGAGCGGCTGAAGCCGTGGGTGTTCGCGGGGCCGGCGGTGCTGTTCATCACCATCTTCTTGGTCTACCCGGCGGTCCGGACGATCTACCTGAGTTTCCTGGACGGCAACGGCGAAGCGTTCGTCGGGCTGTCGAACTACGTGGACCTGCTGCGTGACTCGGCGTTCCACCAGACCATCCTGAACACGATCCTGTGGCTGCTGGTGGTCCCGGCGATGGCCGTGGCGCTGGGCCTGCTCGTCGCGGTGCTCGCCGACCGGCTCGCGCCGACGGGGGAGAAGGTCTCCAAGTCGTTGATCTTCTTGCCGATGGCGGTCTCGATGGTCGGCGCGTCCACGATCTTCCGGTTCGTGTACGCCTACAAGCCGCCGGGCAGTGAGCAGATCGGTCTGCTGAACGCGATCTGGGTGAACGTGTTCGGCGGTGAGCCGCAGGTCTGGTTGCAGATGGACACGCTGCGGCTGAACAGCTTCCTGCTGATGATCATCCTGATCTGGCTGCAGGTCGGGTACTGCATGGTGCTGATCTCGGCGGCGATCAAGAACGTGCCGGAGGAGACCATCGAGGCCGCGCGCATCGACGGTGCGACCGAGGTGCAGGCGTTCTTCCGGATCGTGGTCCCGCAGATCTGGGGCACCGTCGTCACGGTGTTCGTCACGGTGTTCATCGGCGTCATGAAGATCTTCGACATCGTGTACGTCATGACCGGCGGCAACTTCAACACCAACGTCGTCGCGTTGGCGTTCTTCAAGGAGTTGTTCGAGTTCAGCAACGACGGGCGCTCCGCCGCGATCGTCGTCATCCTGCTGATCGCCGTGACTCCGTTGATGTTCTACCAGGTGCGGCGCTTCCGGGCTGAGGAGGCCATGCGATGACCAACGTTTCTCCGATCGACGCGCCCGCCCTGGAGGCCAACGTCAAGGCGGCGCAGCGCAAGAAGCCGCCCAGGCCCCCGAAGGAAAAGTCGCGGGCCAACTGGATCGTGCGCACGGCGGTCGTCCTGATCGTGGTCGGGTTCATGATCCCGGCCCTCGGCCTGCTCGTGACCTCGTTCCGCACCCGTGAGCAGGCCACGACGAGCAGTTGGTGGTCGGCGCTGTTCGCCCCGTTCCAGCAGGACTGGACCCTCTCGGGCTACCAGGAGGTCCTGTCCAACGGCATGGGCAACGCGTTCCTGAACACCCTCGTGGTGACCGTCCCGGCGGTGGTCATCCCGATCCTGATCGCCGCGATGGCCGCGTACGCGTTCACGTTCATCGAGTTCCCCGGCCGGGACGTCACGTTCATCATCGTGGTCGGCCTGCTGGTGATCCCGATGCAGGTCGCGTTCATCCCGCTGCTCAACCTGTTCGGGGTGTTCGACCTGGTCGGCACGTTCCCCGCGGTCTGGCTCACCCATACCGGGTTCGGCATGCCGCTGGCGGTGTTCCTCCTGCGGGCGTACATGTCCACCCTGCCCAAGGCGGTCATCGAGTCCGCGAAGATCGACGGCGCGTCCCACTACCAGACGTTCTGGAAGTTGATCCTGCCGATGAGCGTCCCGGCGCTCGCCTCGTTCGCGATCTTCCAGTTCCTGTGGGTCTGGAACGACCTGCTCGTCGCCCTGATCTTCCTGGGCGCCGGCGAGAACGAGACCGTCACCCTGAACCTGCAGTCCCTCCTCGGCGTCTACGCCGACCGGTGGGACCTGCTCGCCCCGGGCGCCTTCATCACGATGTCCCTGCCCCTCATCGTGTTCTTCTCCCTGCAGCGCTTCTTCGTGCGCGGCATGACCGCAGGATCCGTCAAGGGCTGACCCCCGACCCCTGCGCCACACCCACGAGCGCCGCACCCCGGAAACCCCGAGGTGCGGCGCTCGTTCGCGTGCGTGCTGGGTCGGCGCGAGGTTCTCGCTGGGTCCGCGCGGGGTTCTCGCAGGCTCGGCAGGGGGCCTTGCAGGCTCGGCAGGGGCCCTGTGCCGCCCGAGTGTTCAGGGTTGATGCGCGGCCGAGCCTCGCGAGATGTCCTGGGTTCGGTGAGTGTGGCCCGGTGCCCGGTTCGACGTGGCCGCTACGCCGCCGTGCTCAGCTGGCCGATGAGATCGACGACGATCGCAGCGGCGGGACGGTCTTGCGTGGCCGGGACCACCACGAGGACGCGGCTGCCCAGAGGGACGCCGGTGAGGCCGTCGAACGGCCCTCCGGGCTCGACCTTGAGGACGGCGGGCGAGCCGGTGACCCAGGTGGACTGGCCCGGGGTGTTGTCCCAGGAGATCCAGGTGTACTGGGCCACGAGCTCGCCCGCCTGGACGGGTGCGCCGGTGCTCTCGGCGAGGACCGTGGTGCTGGGCTCGGTCGGCTCGGGGGCGCCGTCGGGGACGGAGATCGAGGCGGTCCCGCCGAGTTCGCCCTGCACTACCGGGACGACGTTCGCAGCCTCGGCGGTGGGCGTGGCGTCGGGGTCGCCTCCTGCGTCCGCGGGATACGCCCCGAGGATGTCGAAGACGAATGCCAGGGTCACCGACCCGGGAATGCCGCCGTCGGGATAGCCGTTCTCGCCGTACGCCAGGCTGGGCGGGACCGTGACCAGCACCCGGCTGCCCACCGGCTGACCGACGAGCGCCTGGTCCCAGCCGGGGATTACCGCTCCGGTGCCGATCTGGAAGGTCATGGGCATGGTGCCGTCGAACGTGCTCTGCAGGACGTCCCCCGCCCAGACCTGTCCGAGCACATCCACGCCGAGGAAGTCGCCGGCCTCGACCGTCCGGCCGCCTCCGGCCGAGAGGACGGACACCTGCAGGGAGTCCGACGGGATGCCGTCGGGGAAGGTCAGGGAAGGCCTCTCACCGAACGCGCCGCTCACCTCAGGGAGGGGGCCGTCGGAATGTGCGCTGACCGACGGCGTCGGCGAGGCGGAGGTGTCGCCGGTCGTCGCGCCCGGTGCCGCGGTGCCGCATGAGCTGAGCGCGAGCACCGTGGTGACGAGTGCGATGGGCACGAGTGCGATGGGCCGGGCGCGACGCATGGAGGTCTCCGGGGATTGTGGGGCGCGGGAGCGTGCAGCGAGCCAGAGTCTCACGTGATTCTGGGGATTGAGGCCGAGTACCAAGGGGTCACGTGGGACGGCGGTCGGAGCGCCGAGGCGGACCGGTGCTGCCGCGGAGGACGAGGTGGGTGGGGAGCAGGGTCTGGCCGGGGACCGGACCACCGGTGAGCAATCCGACCGCCAGGCGTGCGGCGGATTCACCCTGCTGCCGGACGTCCTGGTGGACCGTCGAGAGGTCGAGCTGTTCCGCGAGCGGGTGGTCGTCGACGCCGATCACCGAGATGTCCTCCGGTACGCGGAGGCCGGCCCGCCGAAGGGTTCGGAGCGCGCCGAATGCGATCTCGTCCGAGTGGGTGAAGACGGCCGTGGGAGGTTCGCGCAGGCTGAGGAGTCGCGCCATCGCCTCTGCGCCGGGGACGGGGCCCCACGGGACGCGGACGAAGAGGTCGTCGTCGAGAGTGATGCCGGCCTCGCCAAGGGCCTCCGTGTAGGCGAGGGCGCGGCCGTCCACGGGCCATGAGGTCTCGTTGGGGTCGATCGCGTCGATCATCGCGATTCGCCGGTGCCCCAGGAACAGGAGGTGGTCCACGGCCTGCCGGCCGGCGGCGTAGTCGTCGATGCTGGTGTAGGGATAGGGCGCGTACTGGCCGCCGGCGGCGGCGATCGCGACGTTGATGAGGGCCAGACGCTCCTGCTCGGTGTCGTTGACCGGGACCCCGACCACGAGGACGGCGTCGACCTTCCGGCGTGCCGGGAGCCGGCGGAAGAAGTCCGCACGCTCTCGTGGATCACCGATCCGATACAGGAGGAGGTCGAGGCCCCGCGTGCTGAGCACGCTCTCGATTCCCTCGAGCATCTCGCCGAAGAACCACCGGGAGAGGCTCGGGATGACCACTCCGATCCGTCCTGTGCTCCCACCGGAGAGCCCGGAGGCCTCGGGCGAGACGACGTAGGCGAGGTCTTCGGCGATGCGGTGGACCCGCTCGCGTGTTGCCGGTGCCACGCCGGGCGCGTTCTTGAGCGCCCGCGAGGTCGTGGCCATGGAGACGCCGGCAAGTCGGGCGATGTCGGCCATCGTGACCGCAGCGGGCTTCTCCGTCACCCGCCGAGACTACCGGTCTCCGACCGGAAACGCTTCCGAGTCGTCCGCGCGCGTCTGACGGAGCAGTCGGGCGAGTGTGACGCTCGCCACCGCTCGGGCGCCGTGCGGCCGTGAAGTGCGCCTGTCCTGCGGCGGCAGGCCGGGACGAACGCCCACGTGGGGGCAGTATTCATGGGCGCAGCGCGAGACCGCGGAAGCGTTTCCGAGTCTGATCGGCAGTCCGGCGGCAGTCAAAGCGCAGGTCGGACCGTCGGGCAGCCTCTTGACGACCTCCAGGGCTCTGCCGCATGCTGAGTGAGCGGAAACGTTTCCGATCCGAAGGGGATCCGATCCGCGCACTCGACTGGCGACGGCGATGAAGGAGCCCGGTGACTCACCCTCTGTTGCGAGACGTCGCCGCCCGCGCGGGCGTCTCGATGGCGACGGCGTCGCTCGTCCTCAGCGAGCACCCCGGCGCCCGGATCTCGATGGCGACCAGGGCGCGCGTCCGGGCAGCAGCCGAGGAGATCGGTTACCGGCCGGTGGCTCGTCGCACCACCAGGCGTGCGGTCGGCGTGGTCCTCGCCGATCCGCACGAGCAGGCGGATGCCCTCGGATACCTCGAGGGGGTGCTGGGGGCGGCGGCGGAGAGCGAGCACGTGGTGGCTGTCCTGCCGGCCGCCGAGGCGAATCCCCTGGCCAACCCCGTTCCGGAGCATCTGTGGGACGGGGTGATCCAGGTGGGCGCCGATCCCTCGGCCGCGGGCACCACCCACGGGAACCGCGTGCTGATCGATCCACTTCCTCGCGGTCGCCGAGCCGGCGACTGGAGCGGCGTCGTCGTTCCGGATGACCATTCGATGGCCCAGGACGTCGGGCGGTCGCTCGCGTCCGCCGGCCACGCGTACGTCGCCGTCGTGGCGTCCGGGCCTGAGGTGGAGGTCGCCACTCGCTGGACCGCCGGCATGGGGCGGGCGGGCGGAGGAGGACTCGACGTGCGGTTGGTCTCCGCCGACGAACCGGTACTGCTCGACTCTCGCGTCTCTCGTCTGGTCGGCGGTGCGTCGTCGCCGCGCGTGTCCGCCCTCGTCGGGATGAGCGACGAGACGGCCGCCGTCGCGTTCGACGCGGCTGTCCGGGCCGGCCTGGAGCCGGCCGACATCTGGATCGCGGCCCGCTCCGGACGCCCCGGAGCGGCGCCGACCGATCCGCCTGTCCACCGCATCGCGCTTCCGGCCCGGGAGATGGGGCGGACTGCGTTCGAGGTGCTGCGCGCTGTGGCGCAGGGGGGTGGGCAACCCGCGCGGCCGAGCCAGCGCTCGGTGGTGCCGTTCTCCGACCACGTCGGGCTGCGGATCCCGCGCGCGCGGTCGGCCCGAGGGTGACCGGCGGCCAGTCCGTAGCCGAATCGGGCGCCTGCATGATCACGTTATGCAACCGTTACGTCGGCGCATCCGGACGTCCGGCGTTCACCAAGTTTCATCACATTGCATGGGTTGTCCGCTGGCGGACTGCGGTCGCAGCGGCTGAGACGAGGAGGTCAACGCGTGGGTACTGAGTCGGCGCCGAGCCGGGTAGCCGGGGAGACGGCGGGTGGCGTGAGTCAGGCGTCCGGGCGGCAGTGGTGGCGGGACGCCGTCATCTACGAGGTGTACCCGCGGAGCTTCCAGGACTCCAACGGCGACGGCGAAGGAGACCTGGGCGGGCTTCGAGCCCGGTTGCCCTATCTCGCCGACCTCGGCGTGGACGCCATCTGGATCGCCCCGTGGTTCCCCTCGCCCATGGCGGACGGCGGGTACGACGTCACCGACTACTGCGACATCCACCCCCTGTTCGGCACGCTCGACGACGCCGCGGAGCTGCTCGCGGCCGCGCACGAGCACCAGATCCGCATCGTCATCGACATGGTCGCGAACCACACGTCCGTGGAGCACCCGTGGTTCGAGGCCGCGCTCCGGGCTGGGCCCGGCTCGGCCGAACGGGACTGGTTCTTCTTCCGCGACGGCCGCGGGGAGAACGGCGACGAGCCGCCGAACAACTGGATCAGCGCCTTCGGCGGCTCTGCCTGGGAGCGTGTGATCGAGGCCGACGGCGCCCCGGGCCAGTGGTACCTCCACACGTTCGCCCCCGAACAGCCCGACCTGAACTGGCGCAACCCCGGCGTCCTCGAGGCGTTCGACGACATCCTCCGGTTCTGGTTCGACCGCGGAGTCGACGGCATCCGGGTGGACGCGGCCCCCGCGTTCGCCAAGGAGGCGGACCTTCGCGACGCGGACTACGGCGACGACGTGAGGTTCCTCGCCGCCAACTGGGTGGACAACCCGCACTGGGACGTGGACTACGTCCACGACATCCTGCGCCGCTGGCGAGCGGTCGCGGACAGCTACCCCGGAGACCGGATGCTCGTCGGAGAGGCGGTGGTCAACGGCTCCGAGCGGCTCAGCCGCTACCTGCGCTCGGACGAGTTGCACACGGCGTTCAACTTCCAGTTCCTCAAGGCCGGGTGGGACGCAGGCATGCGGGACGTCATCGACGCCACGATGGAGGCGTTGGCGCCCGTCGGTGCCCCGGCCACGTGGGTGCTGGCGAGCCATGACGAACCGCGTCTCGCCACCCGCTACGGCCGGGCCAGGACCAGTTCGATCCACATCGCCGACGACGAGGGGGCGCCCTGGGACCGCGACCTCGGGCTGCGGCGGGCCAGGGCGGCGACGCTCCTGATCCTGGCCCTGCCCGGTGGCGCGTACCTCTACCAGGGCGAGGAACTGGGCCTGCCGGAGATCGAGGACATCCCCGACGACCTGCTCCAGGACCCGATGTGGACGCGTTCGGAACACCAGATCCGCGGGCGCGAC
>JARKOU010000238.1 GCA_029975645.1 Actinomycetales bacterium | reverse complement strand
CTGGGAGTCCGCGAACGCCACCGCGACCCGGGCCTGCGCCGCCGCGCACGCGCCCTTGACCTCCTCCAGCAGGCGCAACTGATCGACCCGCTCCGCGTCATCACCCGCCCCCACCAGTCCCGCCAACCGCGACACCCACGTGCCCAACTCGGCCGTGCCCAGGACGGCCGTGCCCAGCACGGCCCCGGCCGTGACCGTTTCGGGCCCGGCCGTCTCCAACACGGCCGAGGTCACAGCCGCGCCGGGTGCCGCCACTACTGCCGCCGCGGCACCCGCCGAGACCCCTCGCCCGGCACCCGGCGCGGCGCCGTCGGGCTCGGCTGTGGCGGGCGTCTCGGACATGACCCCACCGTACCCGAACGCATGTATGATCGCAAGTGTGTTCGAGGGTCGAGGGGGTGTCTTGCGGCATGAGCACGCCAGTCGCGCCTGGTGTAGCGAAGGGGGAGGCGGCACTCGAAGTCGTCGTCATACCGTCCGGGTAAGCGTGAGTCGGACGCAGGTCCCGGGTGTCTGGCAGCGGGTTGGCGCGATCGGCGGTGAAGCTCTTGTCGATGACTGCGCTCAGGGAGGCGTAGGTGACCCGCGGCCGCGGCGGCTACCCCTGCTCGCCGGGGCCGGCGAACACCCGGTAGCCGCCGGCGGGGAGGGTGAGCCGGGCGGCGGGCGGCTGCGCGCCGTCGTCGACCAGGTGGACCTCCTCGCCGGAGAAGGCGTCCGTCCAGGTCCCGGGCAGGAGTGCGCCGTCGAGCGCCACGTCCTGCTGCTCCCGCGAGAGGTTGAGCACGGCGAGGACGCTCCCCGCCGCGTCCCGCCGCACGAAGGACAGCACGGCCGACGGCGCGGAGTTGCGCACCTGCAGCATCGGCGCACCCCACGCCCCGTTCCAGAGCGCCGTCGTCTCCCGCTTCAACCGGAACAGCCGGCGGTACAGCTCGCCGTGCGGGTGCTCGCGCCACTCGACGGGGTCGGCCTCGAAGAACGCCAGCCGCTTGGGGTTGCCCGCCTCCTGGCCCGTGTAGATCATCGGGATGCCGGAGCCCACCACGGACAGCACGATCGCCGCCCCCACGAGGTCCCCGAGCCGCTCGAACTCCGTGGCCTCATGGTTGGTGTCGTGGTTGCTCACGTACTTGAGCAGCATGGCTTCGCGCGGGTAGAAGCCCTGGTCCCAGGCGTAGTAGACGCACAAGGCCCCGACGTCTGCCCGCCCGGACCCGATCGCGAACATGGTCTCGGCCCAGTGCGAGGCGTACGTCGCGTCAAAGGCTCGGACGTGCAGTTCCCGCGACTCCCACTCGCCGAGCATGAACACGGGCTTGATCGCCTCGAGGTCCTCGCGGACGGTCTCCCAGAAGTCCAGCGGGATGAGCCCGGCGGCGTCGCAGCGGTAGCCGTCGACGTCCGCCTCGCGCACCCAGTAGGCCATCGTCTCGGCCATGTACTCGCGCAGGTCCTCGGAGGAGTAGTCGAGGCTCACGACGTCGTCCCAGTCGAACCACAGCGGCGGGCGCAGGTCGCCCTTCCAGTCGCGGGCGTACCACTCGGGGTGCGCCTCGAGCAGCGGCGCGTCCCACGACGTGTGGTTCCCCACCCAGTCGAGGATCACGCGCAGGTCCAGGTCGTGCGCTCGGCGCACGAAGTCCCGGAGGTCGTCCATCGTCCCGAGCCGCGGGTCCAGGCTGCGGTGGTCCTTGATCGCGTACGGGCTGCCTCGTTCGCCCTTGCGGTTCTTCGCCCCGACCTCGTGGATGGGCGAGAGCCACACCACGCTCACGCCCAGGTCCGCGAGGCGCGGGAGGTGCTCGGCCGCCGCCCGCAGCGTGCCCTCGGGCGTGAAGTGCCACAGGTGCAGCTGGTACAGCGTGGCGTCCTTGAGCCACTCAGGGTTCGTGAGGTGGACGTAGGGCTGCGGGACGTGCCGGCGCGTCGCGGCGGGTGTGGCGGTCACCGGGCGTTCTCCAGTCGGACGAGCAGGGCCTCGCCCGTGGCGAGGGTGAGGTCGGGAAGGTCGACGACGTGGCCCGGCTCGGGCGTCCCGGCGGTACCGGGTCTGGTGGGTTCCGAGCCGATGACGACGACGCCGCGGGCCGGCTCGGCGTCGGTCAGGCCCAGAGGCGTGGGCTCGGTGCCGAAGTTGACGACGGCGAGCCAGCGGTCGCCGTCGTCGTCCTCCCGAACCCAGGCGAGGACGTCCGAGGCGGCGTCGAGGAAGCGCTGGGAACCGGTCCGAAGGGCGGGCGTCGCGCGGCGCAGCGCCGTGAGGCGCCGGGCGAGCGTCAGCGTGGAGGAGGGGTCGCCGTCCTGGGCCTCGACGCACAGGTGCTCGGCGTCCTCGACGAACGGCAGCCACGCCTCACCCGTGGTGAAGCCGGCGCCGGGGCCGGCCTGCGAGGGGCGCCGCCACGGGACGGGAGCGCGGCAGGGGTCGCGGCCGTCCACGTCGACCACCCGGTCGGCGGGGATCACCGCGTTCGGCAGGCCGAGTTCCTGGCCTTCGAACAGGAACGGCGTGCCGCGCAGCGCGTGCAGCAGGACGAGGACGGCGCGCGCCCGGGCCTGGCCGAGCGCGGGGTCCGGTTCGGCGGGTTCGGCGGGCTGGTCCGGCTCGGCGAGTTCGGCGAGCTCCGGGGCGAGGGGCGCGGCGCCGTCGTCGTCGGGCAGGACCTCCTCCTCCCGCGAGAGGCCGTACGGGCTCGCCGCGCCGGTGACGGCACTCGCGAACCGCGAGGCGACGCGCGGCAGGTCGTGGTTCTCGAGGAACCAGCAGGGCCAGGCGAGCGGCGTGGTGGTCGCGGCGAAGTGCTCCAGGTGCGCCCGGTACCGGGCCGCGTCCCAAGGGAGGTCCACGAAGGTGAAGTTGTGAGCCATGTGGAACTGGTCGCCGTCGTTGAGGAAGGTGACGAACCGGTCGAAGTTCATGGTCCACAGCTCGGCGACGCACATGCGGTTCTCGTACTCGTCGAGCACGCGGCGGATGCGGCGAAGGCGCTCGTGGATGCTGGGCCAGTCCTCGTCGTGGCGGGCCTCGGTGGGCAGGTTGTCGGCGAGCGCCGGGTCCTTGCCGATCTTGATGACGGCGTCGAAGCGCAGGCCGTCGACGCCGCGGTCCAGCCAGAAGCGCAGCGTGGCGTGCATCGCCGCCTCGACCTCGGGGTTGTCCCAGTTGAGGTCCGGCTGCTGCCTCGCGAAGGAGTGGAGGTAGTACTGCCCGGTTGCCTCGTCGAGGGTCCATGCGGAGCCGACCGCCGCGAACGTCGAGACCCAGTTGTTCGGCGGGCCGCCGTCGGGGGCCGGGTCGCGCCAGACGTACCAGTCGCGCTTGGGGCTCGTGCGGCTCGAGCGAGACTCCAGGAACCACGGGTGCTGCTCGGAGGTGTGGTTCGGCACCCAGTCGAGGATCACCTTCAGGCCGCGGGCGTGGGCGTCCGCGAGGAGGGCGTCGAAGTCTTCGAGGGTCCCGAAGGTCGGCTCGATGTCGCAGTAGTCGCTGACGTCGTACCCGAAGTCCGCCATGGGCGAGGGGTAGATCGGGGAGAGCCAGATGGCGCCGATGCCCAGGGCTTCCAGGTAGTCCAGGCGGGAGCGGATGCCGGCCAGGTCGCCGACGCCATCGCCGTCGGAGTCCGCGAAGGAGCGCGGATAGATCTGATAGATCGTCTCGTCCTGCCACCAGGCGGGGGTGGTGGTACGGCCGGACGGGAGCGCAGCGGGCACAGGGGTCCTCAGGAAAGTGGGGAGGGTGTTTGTCTGCGCGCTTAATCAAGCGCACTGCTAAAGTCTGGGCCAGAGCCGGGCCAGCCGTCAAGGGTCCGTCAGAAGTTGTGGCATCCGAGGCCTGGAGGTGCTGTGCAGCAGAGCGCGTTGGCCGTGCTGGAGGCGTTGCGCCCGGCCGGTCCGCTGACCGCCGGCGACATCATGGAGACCACCGGACTCTCCCGGCCGACCGTGCACGCGGCCTGCGAGGAGCTCATCCGGCTCGGGTGGGCCGTGGAGCGGGAGGGGCAGCGCCCAGGCGAAGAGGCCCGGACCGGCCGTCCGGCGCGCCGCTACGAGTTCCACGCGCGGGCGGGTTTCGTGGTCGGCGTCGACATGGGGGTGGCCACGGTCCGGGCGCTCGTCGCGGACCTGCGCGGCGTCGTCGTCGGGGCGGCCCGACGACGACTGGGCCTGCCGCCGCTCGTTCCGTGTGAGCGGCTCGGGGTGGTCCGGGCCGCGGTCGAGGCGGCGCTGCGCGAGGCCGAGGTCGCGCCGTCGGCGGTCCTGGCGGCGGGCCTCGGCGTGCCGGCCGCCGTGGACGTGCGGACGGGACAGGTGCGGGCCGCGGAGTACCACCTGCCGGACCTCACCGGCGTCGACCTGCGGACTGCCCCGTGGGAGGCGTTCGGCTGGACCGGGCAGGTGGGGAACGACGCGAACCTGGCCGCCCTCGCCGAGCGGTGGCGAGGGGCGGCGGCCGGGGCGGACGACGCCGTCGTGCTCCTCGCCGGCGAGCGGCTCGGCGCAGGTCTGGTGATGGGCGGCGCGCTCGCGCGGGGCAGTCATGGGGGCGCTGGCGAACTGCGGTTCCTCGACCTCATCCCCGGGGCGGCCGCGACCGGGATCGGGATGTGGGCGCGCGTGCTGGCCAGGCGCGCGCAGGCCGGCCGCGCCGACGACCTCTCGGTGCCGACGTCGGCGGAGGTGGCCGAGACCGGCGGGCCTGTGGCGGAGGAGGTGTTCGTGGCCGCCCGTGCGGGTGAGGGGTGGGCGTTGCGGGTGGTCGACGGCGTGAGCGACCGGATGGCGCTGGCCCTGACGCCGCTGGTGACGCTGCTCGACCCTGGTCTGGTGGTGATCAGCGGGGCGGTCGCGGCGTCGTGCGACGTCCTGTTGCCGCGACTCGAGTCACGCCTCGCGGCGATGGTGCCGTGGCCCGTGCGGCTTGCGGCCTCGAGTCTCGGGGCCGACGTGGTCGTCATGGGGGCCATCCGCTTGGCGCTCGACGACGTCGAGGCGCGCCTGGTGGTGGAGGACGGGGTCTGGGTGAACTGACCCCGCCGGCGCGCTCGGCGGGTTGCCGGCGCGGGTTGTCCACAGGTGCGGTGGTGGGGTTGCGTGGATGTCAGTGGGGGTGCGTACACTCGTTCGAGTCAGGTGATGGTGCTGGTCACGGGC
>JARKOU010000230.1 GCA_029975645.1 Actinomycetales bacterium | reverse complement strand
ACGCCGTGGCCCCCGGGCTCGTCGACACCCCGCTGGCGGCCAGCACGATCATGGCCACGCCGGAGTCGACCAAGGCGTACCTCGCGCAGATCCCGATGCCGCTGAACGGCGTGGTCCAACCGATCGTCGTCGCGCGGCTGCTCGCCTGGCTCACGAGCGAGGAGAACTCCCACCTGTGCGGGCAGGTCGTCTTCGTCGACGGCGGCTCGGACGCCCTGATCCGCGGCGAGAACGCCTGGTGACCCGCTGTCGCCCGCGGGCCGCCGGTCCCGGGTCGCTTCCGTCGACCCATGACGGGACGACCCGAGACGCTTCTCTTGCTCGACTCCGCGTCGATGTACTTCCGGGCCTTCTTCGGGGTGCCCGACTCGGTGCGCGCGCCGGACGGCACGCCGGTCAACGCGGTGCGCGGGTTCCTCGACGCGATCGCCACGCTCGTGACCGCCCGCCGCCCGGCCCGGCTCGTCGCGTGCTGGGACGAGGACTGGCGCCCGGCGTTCCGGGTGCGCGCCCTGCCCTCCTACAAGGCGCACCGCACGGCCGCCGACGGCGTCGCGGAGGACGTGCAGTTGCGCGCCGCGCTGCCGCGTACCCGTCCAGACGTCCACGAGCGAGCGGCCCATCTCGGCGTGCCACATGAGGGGTGGCAGATCCTCGATGCACACCGCCATGCCCACGTGGTTCACCGGGCTGTTGGTGGTGACCTGGATCGTCCGATCCGCGAGCGTTCGGCCGCGGAAGAGCCAGACGTCGCCGGTTCTCGTTTGTCTGATGGCCCGTTCGAGGCCGATCCGGGCGGTGGACACGCTCGCTAGCGTAGGTCCGTGCAGTGGTGGAAGGTGGTCGGAGCGGCGGCGTTCGTGGGTGTTGCCGCGACCGGAGTGCTCGTGGCGCGTGCCGAGAGACGGCACCACGACTACACGCCGGAGGAGATCCACGAGCGCCTGCGGGCCCGGGCCGCCGAGGCGCTCGAGGGCGAGGCGCTGAGGGACGAGGCGCCGGCTCCCGGCGACGTGGCCGAGGTCCTGGCCTCCGAGACCCCGACCTCAGAACTCCCCGTAGGCGAGGTCCGGTCCGGTGAGGCCCGGTCCGACGAGGCCCGGTCCGACGAGGCCCAGTCCGGCGAGGCCCAGCCCGGCAGCGTCGAGGCGGAGGCCGGCACGCCGCCGTCGGAGCCGGGCGCACCCCCGACGGACGTGCGTCGTCGCCTCGTCACCCAGGTCAACCGGGTGCGCACGCGGCTGGGCCTGCGCCGTCGCCCCACCCCGCGCCGGAAGGCGCGCGCCGCCCAGGCCTGAGGCGCCCCGGCAGACCCGGCACCCCTCCTCGCGAGGGCGGGTCGATGCGCCCACGGCGGGTCGGTACGCACCCGCCCTCGGCGCAACCACCCGCCCTCGGTCCCACTACAGCGCCCGGCTGAGCACCGGATCGGGGCTCGGCACCCGCACGGGCACGGCGTCGGCGAGGCGCACCCCGGCCGCGAGACCGAGGTGTCGCTCGCGCCAGAACCGTCCGGGGTCGTACCAGGAGGGGCGGCGGCGGGACCGGAGCAGCCCCATCGCGTCGTACGCGAGGGCGACCACCTGTGCGCAGTCCACGGCGGGTCCGGGAGCGAGGTCTCGGCTCGGCAGGCGCCCGCGCAGCCACCCCGAGGCCAGCCGCCCTGGCGAGGGGTAGGGCGCCCCGTCGAGCGCCGCGATGGTGCGCCGGACCGCGTCCTGCGCCGCGCTGAGGTCGATCGTCGACTGGACCCGGCGGAACCAGGCCCGCTGGCGATGGCGGCGGGTCCAGACCAGGACCGCGGATCGCAGGTCGTGGAGTTGCGCGCCGCCGTGGAACTCGCCCGACCAGGCGTCAGGGAGCGGGTGGCCCGCGTCGGCGTGCCAGAGGAGGGGCGGGCCGTCGTCGAGCACCACGGTCATGGCGACGTGGTTCACGGGGCTGCGCGTGGCGACCTGGATCGCGCGGTCGGCCGGCGTGCGGCCGCGGAAGAGCCAGAGGTCCCCGGTGCGGGCGTGCGCTATCGCCTCGTCGAGTTCGAGGGGGTTCCGGCGCACGCCGGAAGGGTACGTCGAAGTCGGGCGGAGCGGGTCCCGGTGAACCTGAGGGACGATCGAGCCCGCAGCACCCCGCGACACGCCGGCGCAAAGACCGAGACACGCCGGTTCTGGGTGCCCCGGCCGACACCGATCGTCCCTCAGGTCCACCGGAGAGCGGCCGCCCGCGCGCTGGCATGCTGGCCCGATGGCGGAACGTGATGTCGTCGAGGCCCCAGGCCGGGTCGCGTGGTCCCTCCTGCCCGCGGCGGGCGTCACCCTGGCGGCCGTGCTGCTCTTCGGTTTTCAACTCGGTGGGATCGGGCACGTGGTGCTCGTGGCGGCCGTGGCCGGTGCCTTCGCGGTGGACCGGCGGCTGGGGCAGGACCTCACCCTCATCGGTCTCGGCGTGGCCATCGTCAGCACCACGTCGGTGGAGGCGGACCTCACCTGGGACCGCTTCCTCACGATCGGCGCCGTGCTCGCGCTCGCGGTGGCCGTGCCGTTCCTCGTGGACCGGTTCGTGTTCAAGCGTCGCGTGATCCGCTTTCCCTGGCGGTCAGGGGTGAAGTGGACGCGGATCGAGAAGGCGTACCTGGTGCTCGTGCCGTTCCTCGGGTGGCTGATCCTGCCCTTCTACTTCATCCGCTCCGGCGCCTACCTCAACTGGCCCGCGGTGACCGATGCGAGCGAACTGGCCCGGTTCTTCGTGGGCGTCAACGCCGTCGGCACGTGGGACGAGTTGTTCTTCATCTGCACGTGCTTCGCCCTGCTGCGGCGCCACTTCCCGCTGTGGCAGGCGAACCTGCTCCAGGCGACGATCTTCGTCGCGTTCCTCTGGGAACTCGGCTATCGCTCGTGGGGGCCGCTGTTGACGGCCCCCTTCGCGCTGCTCCAGGGGTTCCTGTTCGACCGCACGCACTCCCTCGGCTACGTCCTGGCCGTACACCTGCTCTTCGACGCGATCGTGTTCCTGGCGATCGTCCACGCCCACAACCCGGACATGTTCGCGATCTTCGTCTACTGACGTACCCGCCGATGCCCTCAGCCCTCGGCGGCGTTGTTCCTCGACCCGTTCGGTGAGCGTCGTGACGGGCGCTCCGCCGGCACGGGATCTCGGGGTACGAGCCGGACGGTGACGTCGCGGACCCCGGGTCCGACCACGCTGCCGACGATGCGCGGGCCGTACCGGTCGTACTTGGCGTGGTAGGCGGCGTCGATAGCCGGGTGGGCGTCGGGCGCGGCGTTCGCGAACGTGACGTCCCGCTCGAGCTCGCCGGCGCGGATCCGTCCCGTGCCGCTCGCCCGCGCACGTCGGTACCAGGGGTTGTCGGGTCCGTAGGCAGACCTGACGTAGAGATCGTCCCCGGCGCGGACCACCCACATCGTCACGTAGGGCCGGAGCGTGCCGTCCGGGCGGGCGGAGGCGAGGTGCAATTCCTCGGAGCGGCCGATCCGGGCCAGCTCGTGCTCCCTCCAGGCGGTCATCGGGACGTCTCTCGTTCGGGTGAGGCGCCGCCGCCGGGGCGGTCGTCCGACCTCGCGCCCCGGTACTGTTCCTCCGAGACCCGCTCGGCCCACTCCGCGTCCGGCGCGAGGCCGTCGCCGCTCTCCCACATCGCCAGATGGGTCATGAACGACTCGGGGCCGGCTCCGTGCCAGTGCCACTCCCCGGGCGGCGTCCACAGGCTCTCCCCGGGGTGTACCTCGATGACCGTGCCGTCGCGCGCCCCGACTCGCGCCGTCCCCTCGGTCACCCGGAGCATCTGCCCGCTTCCGTGTCGATGCCAGAACGTGCAGGAACCCGGAGCGAAGCGGACCACGTTCACGCGGAGCCGGGACGGTGCCGGCGGCGCTGCGACGACGTCGAACCACACGTCGCCCGTGAACCACTCGGCCGGACCTTTGACGGTGGGTGGGTTGACCAGGATCTCCATTGCTCTGTTCCCTCTCTCGCCGGTGGTCGGATCGGCGGTCAGAAGCCCGTGGGCAGGCGGGGGCTGTAGCCGGCCTCGAGGGCGGCGATCTCGTCGTTGTCGAGCGTGACGTCGAGCGCGGCGATCGCGTCGGCGAGGTGGCGGGGCTTCGTCGCGCCGACGATGGGCGCGGCGACCACGGGGTTGCGCAGCACCCAGGCCAGAGCCACCTGGGCCATGGGGATGCCGCGGGCCTGCGCGACGTGCTGGACCGCTTCGACGATCGGCCGGTCGCGCTCCTGGTCGCCGAAGAACCGCTGCTGGACGGGGTCGGACGCCGAGCGCGGCGTGGTCGCGCCCACCGGCCGGGCCAGGCGCCCCTTGGCCAGCGGGCTCCACGGGATCGAGGCGACGCCGGTGGCTGCCAGCAGGCCGAACATCTCGCGCTCCTCCTCGCGCATGAGGAGCGAGTACTGATCCTGCATCGAGACGAACCGGGTCCAGCCGTGCACGTCGGCGGCGTGCTGCAGGGCCGCGAACTGCCAGGCCCACATCGACGAGGCGCCCAGGTAGCGCGCCTTCCCGGCCTTGACCACGTCGTGCAGCGCCTCCATGGTCTCCTCGACCGGGGTGTCCGGGTCGAAGCGGTGGATCTGGTACAGGTCCACGTAATCGGTGCCGAGCCGGCTCAGCGAGGCGTCGATCTGCTCCATGATCGCCTTGCGCGAGAGGCCGCGCCCGCCCGGCCCCTGGTGCATGGGGAAGAACACCTTGGTTGCCAGGACCACGTCCTCCCGGCGGGTGTAGCGCCGGATCGCCCGCCCGACCACTTCCTCGGACGTGCCGAAGCCGTAGACGTTCGCGGTGTCCCAGAAGGTGATCCCGGCCTCGACGGCCTGGCGGAAGATCGGCTCGGCGGCGTCGTCGTCCAGGGCCCATTCGTTGAAGCCACGCGACGTGTCGCCGAAGCTCATGCAGCCCAGGGCAAGGCGGCTGACGGTGAGGCCGGAACGGCCCAAGCGGGTGTATTTCATGACGGGGTGCTCCTGTGGGTCTCGTTGTGGTGTCGGGAGTTGGACGTCGCGTCCGGGCGTGCTCACAGCCCGACCCGCGCCATGCCGGCGTCGTCATAGCGGTTGCCGTGAACACCCAGGCGGGCGGCGAGCTCGTTGAGGTCGGCGACGTCGTCGGCGGTGAGCGCTACCCGCGTCGCGGCGGCGTTCTCCTCCAGCCGCTGGATGCGGCGGGTGCCCGGGATCGGCACGATCCACGGCCGCTGCGCCAGGAGCCAGGCGAGGGCGACCTGGCCAGGCGTGGCGCCGCGGTCGACGGCGAGCGCTCGGACGCGCTCGACGATCGCCTCGTTCGCCGCCCGGTTCTCGGGGGTGAAGCGGGGGATGGTGGTGCGGATGTCACCCGCGGAGAACGTGGTCGAGGGGTCGACCGTGCCGGTCAGGAAGCCCTTGCCGAGCGGGCTGAACGGGACGAACCCGATGCCCAGTTCCGCGAGGGTGGGCAGGACCTCGGCCTCGGGGTCTCGGGTCCACAGCGAGTACTCCGACTGCACCGCGGTCACCGGGTGCACGGCGTGGGCGCGGCGGATGGTGCCGGCGCCCGCCTCGGACAGGCCGAAGTGGCGCACCTTCCCCGCGGCGACCAGCCCCGCGACCGCCCCCGCGACGTCCTCGATCGGGACCTGCGGGTCCACGCGGTGCTGGTAGTACAGGTCGATCGTCTCGATGCCGAGGCGACGTAGCGACCCCTCGGCGGCGGCGACGATGTGCTCGGGTCGGCTGCTCAGCCCCACGTTCCGGCCGCCCTCGAAGCGGAACCCGAACTTGGTGGCGATGACGACGTCGTCCCGGACCGGGGCGAGCGCCTCGCCCACCAGTTCCTCGTTGACGAACGGGCCGTAGACCTCGGCGGTGTCGATGAAGGTGACGCCCCGTTCGACGGCGCCGCGCAGCACGCCGATCATCTGGTCCCGGTCGCCGGGGTTGGGGCCGTAGCCCTGGGACATGCCCATGGCGCCCAGGCCGATGGCGGAGACCCGGAGGCCCTGGCCGAGTGTGCGGGTGTGCATGGTTCCTCGCTTCGAGTGCGGTGGTTCGACGGGTTGTGGTGGTTCGACGGGTTGCGGTGGTGGTGCTCGACGGCGGCCGGGTCACGCCCGTTCGGTGACGCCCCGGCTCGGCCGTGATCCACTCTGCGCCCGGCGCGGCACGCGAGGAAGGCCCTGCTCTTCCAGGTACTGCCAGGGCCTCCCTTCGCCGTCGCACCGGTCGTACCGTCGTCGGCATGGACCAGCGGGACGAGATCCGAGACTTCCTGGCCTCGCGGCGCGCGCGGATCACCCCGCAGCAGGCCGGCCTGCCCGCCTTCGGCGCCAACCGCCGCGTGCCTGGCCTGCGCCGCGAGGAGGTCGCGATGCTCGCCGGGGTCTCGGTGGACTACTACACCCGCCTCGAGCGCGGGAACCTCGCCGGGGCCTCGGAGGCCGTGCTGGCGGCGATCGCGTCCGCGCTGCACCTGGACGAGGCCGAGCGGCTCCACCTGTTCGACCTGGCCCGCGCCTCGGGGACCACACCCGCGAAGGCCCGACGGCGGTCCCAGCCCACCCGGGTGCGGCCGAGCATCCAGGCGATGCTCGACGCGATGACCGGCGCACCGGCCGCGGTGCGCAACGACCGCCTCGACCTGCTCGCCACCAACCGGCTCGGCCGCGCCCTGTACGCGCCGGTGTTCGCCGACCCCGTCCGCCCGGCGAACAACGCCCGCTTCACCTTCCTCGATCCGGCCGCGCGGCACTTCTGGGAGGACTGGGAACGCGCCGCGGACGACACGGTCGGCATCCTGCGCGGCCTCGCCGGGCGCAACCCCTACGACAAGGCGCTCACCGACCTGGTCGGGGAGCTGTCCACCCGCAGCGAGGAGTTCCGCACCCGATGGGCCGCGCACAACGTGCGCCTGCACCGCACGGGACGCAAGGTGATCCACCATCCGGTGGTCGGGCGGCTGGACCTCGTGTACGACACCCTGCACCCCGCCGCCGACCCCGGCCTCACCCTTCTCGTCTACACCGCCGCCCCGGAGAGCCCCGGCACCGCCGACGCGCTCACCCTCCTCGCCGCCTGGGCCGCCACGCTCGACGCCGAGGCCGCCACTGCGTCGTCGGGCACCGCGCAGTCGGGCGCTACGGCGTCGGGCACTGCGGCGTCGGGCACTGCGGCGTCGGGCACTGCGGCGACGAGACCAACAGACTGACTCGCCGCCGCCGTCGCCGCCGGAGCCGGGACCTACGCCCCTGGACCGGGACCAACGCCCCTGGCCCCACGGCCGACGACGGCGCGAGCCTGGGTCTGCGGGCATCGGTGCCCGCGACCCGCACCGGGGAAGGGGTGTGGCGTGGAGGCGACGGCGATCCAGACCCGCGACCTGACCAAACACTTCGGTCCGGTGGCCGCGCTGGAGGCCCTGGACCTCGACGTCTACGCCGGGGAGATCTTCGGGTTCCTGGGCCCGAACGGCTCGGGGAAGTCGACCACGATCCGCCTGCTGCTGAGCCTCATCCACCCCACGCGCGGGGAGGCGTCGATCTTCGGCGTCCCCGTGGGCGACGTCGAGCGGGCGCACCGGTTGGTCGGGTACGTGCCGGGGGACGTGGCGCTGTGGCCGCACCTCACGGGCACGGAGACGCTCGACCTCCTCGGCAACGTCGCGGGCGGCGTCGACGCCGCGTTCCGCGCCGAGTTGCTCGAGCGCTTCGACCTGGACCCGTCGCCGCGGATGCGGTCCTTGTCCAAGGGCAACCGGCAGAAGATCGCCCTGGTGGCGGCGTTCATGTGCCGGCCCGAGGTGCTGCTGCTCGACGAGCCGACCGCCGGGTTCGACCCCCTCATGGAGGCCGAGTTCCAGGCGCTCGCCCGGGAGGCCGCCGCCCGCGGACAGACGATCTTCCTCTCCTCGCACATCCTCGACGAGGTCCAGGACCTCTGCGACCGGGTGGCGATCCTGCGGGCCGGTCGCCTGGTGGAGGTCGCCGCCCTGGAGGAGTTGCGGCGGATCGGCGCCACCATCGTCGAGATCGTCGTCGACGGCCCGGTGCCCGACCTCGCCGGCCTCCCCGGCGTGGGCGCCGTCGAGCCGATCCCGGACGTGCCCGGTGGGGTGCGGGTGTCCGTGTCGGGCTCCCCCGCGCCGCTCCTGGCGCGCCTGGCCGGCGTCGACGTCGTCCGGTTCCGCACGCAGGAGCCATCGCTCGAGGAGATCTTCCTGACCTACTACTGATGCACGGCGGGGCGTCGACGACGGCGCAGCGCTACCCGGGAGAGGAGGGAGAGCATGGCGACGGCGCACGTGGCGGGCGGTCGCCAGGTCGGCGCACTCACCTCCGAGGCGTCGCGGCGCCCACCCCGGTCCGACGGCGCCCGCCCGACCTGGGCCGTGGCGCGCCTGACCTTCCGCCTGATCCGCCGCGGGCTCCTGGCGATGGTGGTGGGCCTGGCCGCCTACATGGTGTTCGAGGCGGTCGCGTTCACCACCGGCTATCCGGACGAGGCGTCCCGCGCCGCCCTGGTCGCCTGGGGTCAGGACCCCGGGATCCGGATCATCGGCGGACCGCCCACGGCCGTGAACACCCTCGGTGGCTTCGTGGTGTGGGACGCCGGCCTGTACCTCACGCTCGCGATCGCGGCGTGGGCGATCACCACCACCACCCGTGTGCTCCGCGGCGACGAGGCCGCGGGGCGCACCGAGGTGGTGCTCGCCGGTCCGGTCCCCGCGGCGCGGATGCTCCTGACGCAGGTGCTGGTGTTGCTCGGGGCGAGTGCCGCCGTCGGGCTCGCACTCGCGGTGCCCCTCGCGGCGAGGGGTGCGCAGGTCTCGGGGGCGCTGGCCTTCGGCGCGGCGGAGGCCGGATTCGCCGCGACCGCCGTGGCCCTCGCTGCGGTCGCGTCGCAGATGGTGGTCTCCCGGGCCGGCGCCTCGGGGCTCGCCGCCGCCGTGATCGGCGTCGGCGTGCTCCTGCGCATGGTCGCCAACAGCACGGACTCGCGCGCCTGGCTCGGCTGGTTGACCCCGTCCGGCTGGCTCGACCAGGTCCGCGCCTTCGACGCGAACCGGTGGCCGGTCCTGCTCGTCCCGTTCGCGGTCACTGCGGCACTCGTCACGATGGCGCTGCTCGTGCGCCGTCGTCGAGATGCCGGGGCCGCCCTTCTGTCCGCACGCTCGGCGCCGACGTCGCGCGGCTGGGGCCTCGGGAGCCCGGCGGCGTTCGCGTGGCGCGCGAACCTCGGCCCGCTCGCGGGCTGGGCGGCCGGCGTCGCGGCGTGGGGCGGCGTCGTCGGCACCATGGCGCCGACCGTCGGGGAGTTCCTCGTGGAGGACCCCGGGTTCCAGGCCATCCTCGCGGCGATGGGCATGGATGTCTCCGACCTGGTCCGGGGCTTCGTCGGGATGTCCGGGACCATCCTCGGCCTGGTCATCGCGGTGTACGCCGCGTTCCGGCTCGGCTCGACGCGGGCCGAGGAGGCCTCGACCCGGGCCGAGTTCCTCCTGACCCGGCCGGTCCGGCGACGGCGTTGGCTGGGCGGGCACGTGCTCGGTACCGCGGGCGCCGTGATCGTGCTCGCAACGGTCGCCGCCGTCGCGACCTGGGTGGGCGCCGTCGCCGCGGGGGCGGAGGTGAGCGCCGGGGACGCCTTCGCCGCCGTGTTCAACGCGCTGCCTGCCGTCGCGGCGTTCGCCGGCCTCACGGTGCTCGTGTTCGGTGTGGCGCCCCGCCTGACGGTGGCTGTGGGCGCGAGCGCGCCGCTCGTCGCCTACGTGCTGGAGGTGGTGGGACCGCTGCTGGAGTGGCCGGACGCCGTCGTCGGGATCTCGCCCTTCCACCACCTCGAGGAGGTCCCGGTGGACCCCTTCGGCGTCACGGCCGCCGTCGTCATGACCGCGATCGGCGTGGCGCTGGCGGCCGCCGGTGTACTGGCCTTCGAGCGTCGGGACCTGGTGGCCGCATGATCCCGAACCAGCCGCGGGTTCCCCGGTCGAGAGGAGGGGCACGTGCCTGATCAACCGGCCGCCCGGCGAGGTGCAGAGGACGCCGTCGTCGTCTGCTCCGGCCTGACCAAGGACTACGGCCAGGGGAACGGGGTGTTCGACCTCGACCTGACCATCCGGCGCGGCGAGGTGTTCGGCTTCGTCGGGCCGAACGGGGCGGGGAAGACCACCACCATCCGCCTGCTCATGGACCTCATCCGCCCCGACGGCGGCAGCGCCACCCTCCTCGGCCTGGACTCCCGCCGCGACAGCCTGGCCCTCAAGCGGCGCATCGGCTACCTGCCCGGGGAACTGCCCCAGTTCCCCGGCGTGAGCGCGGGGTATGTGATCGGGCTGCTCGCGGGCCTGCGTGGCGGCGTCGACCCGGGGCGCGTGCGCGACCTGGCCGGGCGCCTGGACCTTGACCTCGGCCGGCGCTACGAGAAGCTTTCGCACGGCAACAAGCAGAAGGTCCACCTGGTCCAGGCGTTCATGCACGCGCCCGACCTGCTCATCCTCGACGAGCCCACCCTCGGCCTCGATCCCCTGATCCAGCGCGAGTTCCGCGCCCTCCTGGCCGAGGCCGTGGCCGACGGCGCGACCGTGCTCCTGTCTTCCCACGTCCTCGCGGAGGTCGAGCAGATCTGCAGCAGGATCGGGCTCATCCGCGAGGGGCGGCTGCTCCGCGTCGGCTCGATGGAGGAGCTGCGCACTGTCCGCGTCCACCGGATCGACGCGATCCTGCGCGAGGGTATCGACGCCGCCGACCTCGGCCGGCTCCCCGGCGTGAGCGAGGTGGAGGTCGACGGCGACCGACTCACCTGCTCGGTTCGGGGATCAGTCGGCCCGCTCCTGACCTGGCTGACGGCGCGCGACGTCCTCGAGCTCGACTCCCGTGAGCTGTCCCTGGAGGAGGTGTTCCTCTCTGAGTTCGCACCGGAGATCCGGGAGTAGCGCCACCACCGTCCCCGCGCCGGGCCTGGTGGGTGAGACGCTGCGCACCCTGCGCACCTCGGCGATCGTGTGGGTGATCGGCGGCGGCCTGACGATGTACGTCATGGCGATGGCGATCGCCACGGAGGCGAAAGACTTCCCGGGCGGTTGGCGGGCCCTGGCGGTCAGCGTCACGGCCGGCGCCGAGGCGATGCGGATCCTGCGCTGGCCCGCCGAGCGGCTCGACACCCTCGGCGGTTACGTCACGTACCACAACGTGATCTTCTTCAACCTCTTCCTCGTGATCTACGGCGCCGTCCAGGGCGCGAAGGCGATCCGCGGCGCTGAGGAGCGCCACGCCCTCGAGGAGGTCCTCGCCACGGGCGCCCGCCGTTCCCGCGTGGTCCGGGACCGTACCGCCGGGTTCGCGATCGCGATGGCGGCTATATCCACAGGGCTGGCCCTCGGCGTCGCCGCTGGGCTCGCGGGCGGCGGCGAGCCCGACGTCACCGGCTCCCTGATCACGCTGGGCGCGTCCGGCCTCGCCGCGATGGTCGGCTACGGCATCGGCCTCTTGGCCGGTCAGCTCATGACGAGCGCACGCAGCGCGGCGGGGGCGAGCTCCGTCGTCGTCACCGCGCTCTACGTCATCACGAACATGGGCGACGAACTCGGCCCCTTCGCCTTCTTGGCGTACCTCTCGCCCTTCACCTACGCCAACTACTCCCGCGCCCTCGTGCCCGGCTACGGCTTCGACCCCCTCGCCGGCGCGATGCTCGTTGCCATGGCCGCGGCCCTGATCGGGCTCGCCACGTGGGCGTTCGTCCGCCGCGACTACGCGGCGGCGCTCTGGGCGCGGCGGCCGACGACGGCGCCCGAGGGAGGCGCTACGAAGGTCCCGACGGCGCTGCTCTCCTCGGTCTGGACGGCGACGCTGCGCCGGGGCCGGTATGGCCTGCTCGCCTGGGCGATCGGCGCGTCGACCCTCACGGCGCTCATGGCCTTCCTCCAGCCGGTCGTCATGGACGTCTGGTCGGCCTTCGACTTCATCGGCGCCCTCGCCGGAGCCGGGCCTGGCCTCACTGCGGAGACCGTCTACTGGTCCTTCACCGGGGCGCTGGTCTCACCGGTCATCGCCGCGTACGTGATCGTCCAGGCGTCCGGCTGGGTCGCCGACCTCGCCCAGGGCAGGGTCGAGATCCTCCTGGCCGGGCCCGTCTCGTGGACTCGGCTCGTGCTCGAACGGCTCCTCGCGGTCGCCGTCGGCGTGCTCGCCGTCACCCTCACCTCGCTCGGCGCGCTCGTGGCGTCGGCCGCCGCGATCGGAAGCGCCGTGGACGCCGCCGGCCTGGGTCGCCTCACGGTCATGACGCTGCTCTTCGGCGCGGCCCTGGGGGCCGTCGCCGCCATCCTCGTCGCCTGGCTGAGGCGAGGCGTCGCCGTCACGGTGCTCGCCGTCGTCGTCGGCACGTCCTACCTCATCGCCTACCTCGTGCCCTTCCTCAACTGGCCCGACTGGCTCAACCGGCTGTCGGTCTTCTGGGCCTTCGGCCAGCCATACCTCGAGTGGCCGACGACGGCGCGGCTCGCCGTCCTGCTGATCCTCGCGGTCCCCGGGGCGGCGCTCGCCGCGGTGATCGCCGAGCGGACCCCGAAAGTGGCGTAGGCGCCGTCAGGGCCGACTGCCTCGGAAGGTGCGTCGCAGGTCGTCGACCCAGGCGTCCGGGACCTCCCACGGGATGAAGTGGCCGCCGTGGTCGTGGGCCGTGACGTTGACGAGGTTGTACCAGGCGGCGCGGTCGCTGCCGAGGAACTGCCGGACGCGTTCGTCCGTGGTGGAGACCCCGGGAGGGTTCTCGAAGCCCACGAACGTGATCCCGGTGGGGGCCTCGACCACGGGCCACCGGTCGTGCGCCGGCGTCCACGGATAGCGGTTGTTGTTGGCGTACGTGCGGATCGACGTCTCGATGGCGGCGCCCGCCCAGAAGATCGTCGCGTGGGTCAGGAGGTCGTCCTTGCTGAAGACGGATTCGAGGTCGCCGTGGTTGTCCGACCAGGACGCCCACCGTTCGAGGATCCACGCCAGCATCCCGGCCGGGGAGTCCATCAGGCCGCAGGCGAGGGTGGTCGGGTGGATCGTGTGGGCGGCGAGGTGGACGGCGAAGCGCCGCTCGAGCTCGATCACCCGCGCGCGGATGTCAGGCGGAAGGTTCTCGGGGAGGGGGCGGCCGCCGGTGAGGTCCCAGGCCCGTTCGCCGGTGAAGAGGTCGAGGCGTTGCCCGGATCCGATGTGGATCGCGTACAACGCGTCCGCATGACGGTGGCCGAGCTGCCCCGTCACGAGCGCGCCGACGTCGCAGCCGGCCGCGCCGTACCGCTCGTGGCCGAGCACCTCGGTCATGAGCGCGTGCCAGACGTCCGCGATCTTCCAGAAGTTCATGTCCGGCCGCGCGAGCGGTGTGGAGAACCCGAAGCCCGGAAGCGAGGGGACGATGACGTCGAAGGCGTCGGCCGGGTCGCCCCCGAATGAGGCGGGATCGGCGAGCGGCTCGACCACCTTCGACCAGTGCCAGAACGTCCACGGCCAGCCGTGGCTGAGCACCAGCGGCACCGGGGCGGGGCCGACGCCGGCGCGATACATGAAGTGGACGGGGACGCCGTCGACCTCCGCGCGGTAGTGGTCGTATGCGTTGATCGTCCGCTCGGCAGCGCGCCAGTCGAAACCCTCGGCCCAGTAGGTGACGAGTTCCTCCAGGTAGGCGCGCCGGACGCCGTAGAAGCCGTCGTCGTTCCCGGCGTCCAGGGGCCACCGGGTGGCGCGGAGGCGTCGGCGCAGGTCCTCGAGCGTCGCGTCCGATACGTGAATGGGAGTCGGATCCAGGGGAGGGGCGTGAGACGGCATCGCCATGCAGCCACAGTAGGTCGCGGGCTGTTCGCCCAGGGCTACCTGCTCGCCCTCATCTCGTCGGAGAACTCGAGGACGCGGTTGGCCAGGTCCCGCAGCGTCTCGGTAGGGGCGGGCTGGTTCGGGTTGACCCCGCCTACCCAGGCCCGAGTGTCGGCGAGGTCGTCGGCGGCCTCCCGGACCAGGCGCAGCGCCTGTCGGCGCGTGGGCTCGTCCGCCGGCGCGACGTCGAGGAGCAGGATCCGGTGCTCGGCCTCGTCCACGCGCGCCGCGGCGTCGGCCAGGCTGCGGTTCGCCGTCCTCGCCGTCGCGGGGAGGTGTTGGAGGTTGTCGACGGTCGTTGCCGCGCCGGCGACGGTCATGGATACCCGTGCCACGGTGCGTCGCAGGTCTTCGCGAGGGTCGTCCGGCGTGGAGCACCCGGCGAGCGCGCCGGTGAGTACGGCCAGGAGCGCTGCGGTGACGCCGAGCAGACGGCCCACTGTCCGGCGGGTGGTCACGGTGCCGGCGGGCCGGCGCGCATCGCGCACGGTCCCATGATGCATGTGACTGGCGCGCGCTGCTCAGGCGGGGAAAGGGGTGATCATCGACGTCCCTCGAGGGACACCGTTCACGGGGCGAGGAGCCTCAGGGGGACGACGCCGAGGCCGTCGCGTCGCTGCAGACCCGCGAGGCAGAGGCCTGCTTGGCATTGTCGTCGTGGGCGTCACGCCGTCATGACGTAGAAATCGGACCTGTGGATTCAGGTTCAGGCGCATCTTCGGCAGCCGTCCTGACCGAGTTGGTCGTTTCGGGGTCGAGGGACGCCATCGCCTGGCGAGTTCCCGCCCCGGTGGACTGGCTGTCTCGGACTTTGCCGTGAACCAGAATGTACGACATGGTGCCGAAGGCCTGCTTCTTGGGTGAGCCTTTGAGGATCTGCTTCACCTGAGCGCCGGCAATAAGGAAACCGATGATGCCGATGATCGTCTGCACGACGACGATCGCGGTTGTCACGGCCGCGACCGAGGGCGGGTTGCTCAATGAACTCATCGAATCCGCGATGTAAGGCGACAGTGCCCAGAACGGGAGCCACCACAACACAACGAGGAACACCCCCAGACGCAGCCGCAGGGCTGAGACCGACGCCGCCTCGTGTTCGTCCATGATGGCCAGATCGTACGCGCGAGCGGGCGCGAGTCGTTTCGTGACCCGGGTCCGGCAGGGTTCGCGGGGGCAGGTCGCGGCTGGGGCCATCGGTCCGAGCCTGCTCGCCCCCTCCGGCAAGCACCGGCGACGCCAGTTCGGGGCCGGCGGGAATCGTCGGTCGAGTCGCCCACGACGAGGCATGAGGTGCATCCTGGTGCCCAGGGGAACAGGCGCCTGTCCACGGGAGCGGGACTGTCGCCAGATTCAGGGCCGCGCTGCGCGGGTGCCATGGTGTCGGGGAGTCGGTTGCGGTGTCACTGTGTGTGTGGATCTTCTGCGACGTTCCCCTGGGAACGGTGTCCGGCGTCTCCTACATGGTGGAGTCGTGGGTCCGGGAACTGCGCGGCCAGGGGATGTGCACGCGAACGTTCGTCCCGTCGGGACGGTGGGGTGCGCGCTCCCGCGGCGCCGCGTCCGTGACCTTCCGGACGCTGCGTCACGTCTCCTACCGCGGCGACTACCACGCACGGTTCTCGAGTCTCGTCGAGCTCCGGAAGGCCAACCGCGAGCCGCTACCCGACGTGATCCTCATCGCCACACCTGGTCGGGTCGGCGCACTCGGAGTCACCGTCGCGGCCCGTTACTCGATACCGGTCGTGCTGGTCGTGTCCACCGACACGATCGGGGCTGCCCAGTACTACAGCGTCGGCCGAGCCGCGGTGGCCATGGGCCCGAAGCCCGCCGTCGTTCTGCTGGCCGCCCGGCAGGCGCGCGGCGCGTTCCAGCGTTCGGCGCAGTTAGAGGCGGCGCCGCGGCGCTGGTCGGCCGAGGACATGGCCGCACGGTGGGCGAGCGCGCTCAACGCTGAAGCCTCGGAGGTGTTGCTGCTGTCACCCAAGTCTCTCCCGGCCTACGGCCCTGCGGGGGGTGGGCTCGCGGTGACGCTCTTCCCCGCGGGTGTTGACCGGCTGCCGCCGACGCCTCCCCCGAGCGAGCTGCGCTGGCGCGAGGGCGCACTGCGAGTGCTGTACGTCGGCCGCTTCGCACCTGAGAAGAGCCTCTCCCTGCTCGTGCGCGCGCTCCGGCTCGCCGTGGACGCCGGTGCCGATGTGCATATGGTGATGGTGGGAGAGGGTCCGTTGCGTGAGGACCTTGCCGAAGAGGCCGAGCGGCTCGGCGTTGCCGATCGGCTGACCCTGCTCGGCCCCTACGAACGCTCCAGGTTGCAGGGGGTGTACGCCAGCGCCGACGTCTTCGCCTTCCCCTCGGTCGTCGAGACGCAGGCCTTCGTGCTGAACGAAGCGGCGCACGAGGGTCTGCCCCTCCTGGTCGCCGACGGCGAGGTCAACCCGGTGGTCTGCGACGGGGTGTCGGCGATCGTCGTCGCCCATGATGCCGCGGCGTTCGCCGAGGGCATGAGCCGGCTGCAGGACCCGAATCTTCGGGAGCGGCTGGGCGCGGCGGCCCGAACGCGAGCGGCTGAGGTGGGCGAGGCCGCTCAGGCCTCGAAGCTCGCCGCGGTCCTCGGACGAGCTGTGAAGGCGCGCCGACGTCAGGGCGCGGCACCGCGGCGGCTGTCGTCACGCCTACCCGGGGCGGTCAGGCGCCGGGTACGCGCCGCGGGTGCGTCCGTCGTCCGTCGAGGACGGGGCGGCCGACGCGCGCCAGAAGAGCTCGCCGCCTCGAACACGATGGGCGCGGCGGTAGAGCTTCTCGATCTGTGACAGACCGCCCAGCATCGGCAGCTGGGACCGGTACTCCGCGATCGCCTCGAACTTGATCTCCTCGAATCCCTCGACGGCCAGGGGCTCGGACGTCCAGGACATCGTGCGGATGGTCGGCAGGTAGTCGTCGAGCTGAGGCCCGCGCGGGATCAGCGCGGTGAGCCAGAACCTGAGACCTCCGAGGGGTGCGGCCCATCCGGTCGCCCGGGTCAGCGGCCACTTGCGCCGTCGGGAGATCGGGTGCTGACGCCGGATGGACTCGCCGAGGGCGTAGAAGTCCTCGTAGAAGGCGAGCCGGCCCCATGCGTCGGTCTCGATCGCTGCGCGCAGCACCGCAAGGGTGACCTCGGTGTGGTCGACGTGGTGACCCACTCCGAGCGGCGCATACACCTCGACGTCCGGCCGGCTCAGGATCTCCCGGACGACGGCGGTGAGGCGAGGCAGCTCGTCGAACGCCGCGACGACGTCGGGGGTCCGGAAGGCACCGACGAGGCTCCTCGGCCGTGGCTCGCGCCAGATCCCTTCGTGGAGGCCGAGGCGACGATGGTCGGCGCCGAGGCGTTCCAGCGCGCGGTCGTCCTCGGCCTCTCGGAGCCCATAGTCGCCGAACGCGCGGTGGCGGCGGGGGATCGCCTCGAGGGGCGGCCCGGAGGTGTACGCGGTGCAGACCTGCACTCGACGCCCCTCGTGGGTCATTCGCGCGATCGCGGCGCCCATCGAGAGGACGGCATCGTCCAGATGCGGGGAAAAGATCACGACGTCCGCCACCTCGTTGCCTTCCACACCCCAAGACTCCCACCCGTCAAACGGTGCAGGCTGGGCCGGGCCCTCCAGCCGGCATGAGGCCCCCAAGCGCCTCGAAGTGTTCCGACGCGCGGGTGGCGGCGTCACGCCGTCGACCGCCCGGCCGGCCTCCTGCGATGACTGGGCCTCGTGCGCGTCGCGCGCGATCGAACGGGTTCAGCGCCATGGCTCACGGGGCGAGGAGTCCGAGGGGGACGACGCCGATGCCGTCGTGTCGTCGGTAGGCGTTCGGTCCGGTGTTGATGACGATCGCGTCAAGGAGCCGGCTGCCGAGTGTTGAGCGTCGCTTCGTTTGACGACGTGTGAGGGGTGCGCGTCGGCGGGGTTGCCGATGACTGGGTCGGGGGTGTGGGGGGGGTTGACCTTGTTCGTCGGCGTCGTCAGTGTGCCGAGGAAAGGACGACGGCCCTCCCGC
>JARKOU010000229.1 GCA_029975645.1 Actinomycetales bacterium | reverse complement strand
CCTAGGGTGCGCGTCGAGGTCGTGATGACGTAGCGCGACGGCCTCCCGTGCTTTGGCGAGTCGGGAGGCCGTCACTTGGTGCTTGGGGGCACCCGATGGTGATGGTAGATGTCGACCCGATCGAGGTCGATCGCCGCCTGGCGGCTGGGGAGTTGGCCTGTCCGGGGTGCGGTGGCCGGTTGCGCCCGTGGGGGTGGGCGCGGTGGCGCAGGACGCGGGGTGCGGATCGGGATGTGCGGCATCGTCCGCGGCGGGCCTCGTGTGCGGGGTGCTCGCGCACGCACGTGCTGCTGCCGGCGTCGTGCCTGGTGAGGCGGGCGGACGCGGCCGTGGTGATCGGCGCGGCGCTGGTGGCCAAGGCCACGGGGTGCGGGCACCGGCGGATCGCTGCCGGGCTGGGTCGCCCGGAGTCCACGGTCCGGGGCTGGTTGCGCCGTTTCGCTGTGCGCGCCCTGGAGGTGCGGGGCCTGTTCACGGTTCTGCTGCACGCCGTGGACCCGCTCGCCGGTCCGGTCGCGGTGGCCGCCACGGTGTTCGCCGACGCGGTGGAGGTCCTGGGCCGGGCCGGCGCGGCGGCGGTAGCCCGGTTGGGGCCGCGCCCGGTGTGGGAGTTCGTCTCCTCCGCGACGGGTGGGCGGCTGCTCGCACCGCCGTCGGTCGTGGCGGGCCCGGGTCGGGGGTGGTGACCAACACGAGTTGACCCTGGGCACCGCCGGCACCGAGCCGCCACGCTCGCTCCCGGGTTCACCGACGCCGGAGCAGGGAGCACGGATGGGTAGCGGGAAGCAGAAGAAGAAGCAGGCGGGGCAGGTCGGTGCGGATCGGGCGCGGGACGTCGCCCTGTTCCGGTACGCGTTGATCCGCACGGCGGCGGATGAGTCGTTGACGACCCGCCAGCGCGGGGTGCTGGTGCGCGAGCTCGCCGCCATGGAGCACACGGGGCCGTTCGGTGAGCGGGTCCGTGTGTCGCGGGTGACGTTGGACCGGTGGATCCGGGCGTGGCGGACCGGGGGGTTCGATGCGCTGCTGCCCTCACCGAGGGCGGCCGAGCCGCGCACGCCGGAGCGGGTGCTGGAGTTGGCGGCGGCGTTGAAGCGGGAGACACCGGCCAGGACCGCGGCGCAGGTCGCCGCGATCCTGACCGCCCACTCGGGGTCGGCGCCGTCGGCGCGGACGTTGCAGCGCCACTTCGCCCGCCTGGGCCTGAACACCCACCCCGAGACGGCTGGCGCGGCGAAGGCGTTCGGGCGGTTCGAAGCGGCCGCACCCAACGACAGGTGGACCGGGGACGCCCTGCACGGGCCCGTGATCGGCGGGCGCAAGACGTACCTGTTCGCGTTCATCGACGACCACTCCCGGGCCCTGGTCGGCTACCGGTGGGGCCACTCCGAAGACACCGTCCGCCTCGAAGCCGCGCTGCGCGCGGGCCTGGCCGCCCGCGGGGTCCCGAAGGTCGTCTACGTCGATAACGGCTCGTCGTTCGTCTCGACCCAGCTGATGCGCGCCCTGGCGTGCCTGGGGATCCGCCTGGTCCACTCCCGCCCGGGCGAGCCGGCCGGGCGGGGCAAGATCGAGAGGTTCTTCCGGACCGTGCGCGATCAGTTCCTCGTCGAACTCACCCCCGACGCCCTGGCCCAGGTGGCCGACCTGAGGCGGTTGAACGAACTGTTCACCGCGTGGGTCGAGACCGTCTACCACCCCCGCAAACACTCCGAAACGGGGCAGGGCCCGCTCGAGCGGTTCCTCGCGCCCGGGCCGCCGGCGTTGCCGACCCCGGCCCAACTCCACGAAGCGTTCCTCTGGGAAGAACGCCGCACCGTGACGAAGACGGCGACCGTGTCGTTGCACGGCAACGTCTACGAGGTCGACGCCGCCCTGGTCGGGCGGCGGGTCGAGCTCGTCTTCGACCCCTTCGACCTGTCCGACCTGTCCGTGCGGTTCCAGGGCCGGGACATGGGCGCAGCCGTCCCACACCGCATCGGCGTCCACGTCCACCCCGCCGCCCGATCAGCCGCCGACCAGCAGACCCCGGCCCCGGTGCCCACCGGGATCGACTACCTGAGCCTCGTCCACGCCCGCCACAGCGACCACCTCGCTGACCGGATCGCCTTCGCCGACCTACCCACCCCGACCACCACCGACGAGACGAACCAGGACGCGTCATGACCATCGAGCACCTGCAGGCCTACTACGGCTTCACGAAGATGCCGTTCCGCCGGGACCTGGCCCCCGGCATGCTGCACCGGCACTCCGCGCACGCCGAGGCCGTCGCCCGGATCACCTGGTGCATCAGCGAACGCGCCCTCGGTGTCATCACCGGGGAGGTCGGGGCCGGCAAGACCGTCGCCGTCCGCGCAGCCCTCGCCGGCCTGGACACCTCCCGCCACACCACGATCTACCTCGGCAACCCCGCCGTCGGTGGGCGGGGCCTCTACGCCGGGATCGTCACCGCCCTCGGCGGCGTCCCCCGCTTCCACAAAGCCGCCCTGATCCCGCAGACCTGTGAGCTGCTCGCCGCCGAGGAACACGAACGCGGGCGCACCGTGATCCTCGTCCTGGACGAAGCGCACCTCCTGTCCGGTGAACAGCTCGAAGAACTGCGGCTCCTGACGAACGCGGACATGGACGCCCACTCACCCTTCGCCGCCCTCCTCATCGGGCAACCGACCCTGCGGCGGCGGATCAAGCTCGGCACCTTCGCCGCCCTCGACCAACGCATCGCCCTGCGCTACGCCATGACCGGCATGAGCGCCGCGGAGACGAAGAGCTACCTGACCCACCACCTCGCCCTCACCGGGCGGTCCGACACCCTGTTCAGCGACGACGCGATCGCGCTGATCCACCAGGTCTCCCGCGGGATCCCCCGCGCGGTGAACAACCTCGCCGTCCAAGCCCTCGTCGCTGCGTTCGCCACCGGCAAGACCATCGTCGACGAATCCTCCGCCCGGGCCGCCGTCGCCGAAGTCACGACCGAATGACCACCACCACGACAGCCCGACCACCACCGCGCCACCGCGAGGACGACCGCGTCACCCTGAAGACCAAGCCCCGCCGGTCACCGACCGGCGGGGCACACTTCTGCCCTCAGACCGTCATCAC
>JARKOU010000216.1 GCA_029975645.1 Actinomycetales bacterium | reverse complement strand
CGCTGACCACGGGCGACGGCGACGTGTACGCGGCCCGGACCGTCATCCTCGCCACCGGCTCCGCCTACCGCGAACTCGGCCTGGAGGAGGAGAAGACCCTGGGCGGGCACGGCGTCAGCTACTGCGCCACCTGCGACGGCTTCTTCTTCCGCGACCAGCACATCGTCGTTGTCGGCGGTGGCGACTCGGCGATGGAGGAGGCGACGTTCCTCACCCGCTTCGCCTCGAAGGTGACGATCGTGCACCGGCGCGACGCCTTCCGCGCGTCGCGCATCATGGTGGACCGCGCGCTCGCGAACCCGAAGATCGAGGTCGCGTGGAACAGCGTGGTCACCGCGATCCACGGCGAGACCTCGGTCACCGGCGTCCGGCTCCAGGACACCGTCACCGGCGCCGAGCGCGACCTCGACGCCACGGGCGTGTTCGTGGCGATCGGGCACGTGCCGCGCACGGACCTGGTCCAGGACCAGGTGAACCTCGACGCCCAGGGCTACATCCGCGTGACCCACCCGAGCACGGCCACCAACCTTCCGGGCGTCTTCGCCTGCGGTGACGCCGTCGACCGGTTCTACCGCCAGGCGATCACCGCCGCGGGCACCGGGTGCGCGGCCGCCCTGGACGCCGAGCGGTACCTCGCGGCCCTGGAGGGCGCGCAGCCCGCCGTCGCCGAACCCGTGGGGTCCGCTGTATGAGCGCCGCCCCCGGTTCCCGCTGGACCATCCGCCGATCAGGAAAGGGCCTCGAGATGAGCACCCAGCACGTGACCGACGACACCTTCGCAACGGAGGTGCTCCAGGCCGATGTCCCCGTCCTCGTGGACTTCTGGGCCCCGTGGTGCGGGCCGTGCCGTCAGGTGGCGCCCATCCTCGACGAGATCGCGCGGGAGAACGCCGGGCGGCTCAAGGTGGTCAAGCTCAACACCGATGAGAACCCGGCCGTGACCAGGGCGTACGGCATCGTCTCCATCCCCACGCTCAACGTGTACTCGGGCGGCGAGCTCCAGAAGTCGATCATCGGCGCGCGGCCCAAGCGGACCATCCAGGCGGAGATCGCACCCTTCCTCGTGCAGGACTGAACCGGGCGCGCCGCGCCCGCGGCCCGTCCGGTGGGCACGTCCCCCACACGCGCGCCGTGCGCCGGAGGCGCGCCCGGGGGACGTGCCACACTCGTCTCTTGACCCGCGCTGGCGTGCGGGTGAGGGCGCGCTCTCGCAGGGCGCCGACGGCGCGGGCGAAGGGATCGGCATGACGGACGGGCGGCCACGCAGCCCCGGGCGGGGAACCCGGCTGGACCCCTGGTTCGACTCCTACGCGGAGCGAGCCCACGGGATGCGGGCCTCGGAGATCCGAGCCCTCTTCGCCGTCGCCTCCCGGCCCGAGGTGGTCTCGCTCGCCGGGGGCATGCCGTTCATCGCCGGACTGCCCATGGGCACGATCGCCGAGGCCACCGAGCGCCTCCTGCGCGAGCGGGGTGCCCAGGCGCTCCAGTACGGCTCCGGCCAGGGCGAGCCTGAGCTGCGCGAGCCGATCGTCGAGGTCATGGATCTCGAGGGGGTCGAGGCGCACCCCGACGACGTGGTGGTCACCACCGGGTCGCAGCAGGCCCTCGACATCGTCACACGCATCTTCGTGGACCCCGGTGACGTGGTGATCGCCGAGGCGCCGTCCTACGTCGGGGCCCTCGGCGTGTTCCGCTCGTACCAGGCGGACGTGGTGCATGTCCCGATGGATGAGGGCGGCCTGATCCCGGAGGCCCTCGAGGAGGCGCTGCTCGCCATGCGGGCCGCCCGCCGCCGGGTCAAGTTCATCTACACGGTCCCCAACTTCCACAACCCCGCCGGGGTGAGCCTGGCCGCGGAGCGCCGGGCCGCCGTCGTCGAGGTCGCCGCCCGGTACGGCGTCCTCATCCTCGAGGACAACCCCTACGGGCTGCTCGGGTTCGACGGCGAGACCACGCCCGCGCTCCAAGGCCTCAACCCCGACGGCGTGGTGTACCTGGGCTCCTTCTCCAAGACCTTCGCTCCCGGGTACCGGGTGGGCTGGGCGGTGGCGCCGCACGCCGTGCGCGAGCGCCTGGTGCTGGCGGCGGAGTCCTCGATCCTGTGCCCGTCGATGATGAGCCAGTTGTCCATCGCCACGTACCTGCAGACGTGCGACTGGCGCGGGCAGATCAAGATCTACCGCGAGACCTACCGCGAGCGACGGGATGCGATGCTCAGTGCGCTCGCCGAGTTCCTGCCGGACTGCTCATGGACCGTACCCGAGGGCGGCTTCTACACGTGGGTGACGTTCCCGGACGGCCTGGACGCGAAGGACATGCTCCCCCGGGCCGTCACCGCGCGCGTGGCCTACGTCCCGGGCACCGCGTTCTACGCCGACGGCCAGGGCTCCGGTTACGCGCGCCTGTCCTACTGCTACCCGACGCCGGAGCGCATCCGCGAGGGCGTGCGCCGCCTCGCGGGCGTGGTCACCGGAGAGCGGGAACTCGTGGAGATGTTCGGTACCGGCGGAGGCGGACGCATTCGTGGCGTCCTGAACCCCAAGCCCAACCAGGAATGACGGGGGTCAGCGTGACTCAGGAGCGCGCCCACGGGCTCGAGGTCGTGGTGCTGGCGGGTGGGATCTCGCACGAGCGGGACGTCTCGATCCGCTCGGGTCGGCGGGTGGCGGAGGCCTTGCGCGACGAGGGCGTCGGGGTCCAGGTGCACGACGTCGACGCCGACCTGATCGCCTACCTCGAGCACGCACGCCCCGACGTCGTCTGGCCGATCCTCCACGGGGAGACCGGCGAGGACGGGTCGATCCGCGACCTGCTGGACCTGGTGGGCGTGCCCTATGTCGGGACGGGCGCGGCGGGGAGCCGGGTCGCGTGGAGCAAGCCCGTGGCCAAGTCCCAGGTCGCGACTGCAGGGCTAGCCACGCCACGCGGCATCGCGCTGCCCCAGCAGCTCTTTCGCGAACTCGGTGCCAAGACCGTGCTCCGCCTGGTCCTGGAGCAGATGGACCCGCCGCTCGTGGTGAAGCCGGCGTCGGGTGGCTCCGCGCTGGGCGTCACGCTGGTGACGACTCCGGCTCAGCTGCCGCACGCGATGGTCTCGTGCTTCGCCTACGGGGACACCGCGCTCATCGAAGAGGCGGCGCTCGGCGTGGAACTCGGAGTGAGCGTGGTGGACCTCGGCGATGGCCCACAGGCGCTGCCGCCGGTTGAGGTCCGGGTGGACGACGGACCGTACGACTTCGATGCGCGCTACAACCCGGGGCGTTCGGAGTACTTCGTGCCCGCACGGCTCGACGCCGACCAGACCCGGGTGGCCACAGAGGCCGCCGTCCGGGCGCACCTGGCCCTCGGCCTGCGGCACATCTCCCGGACCGACCTCATCCTCGACACCGCGGGCACGGCCTGGTTCCTCGAGGTCAACACGGCACCCGGGATGACGGAGACGTCGCTGTTCCCCCTCGCCGCGCACGCCACCGGGCAGCCGGTGGGAGCGCTGTACCGCGCCATCGTCGAGGCGGCCGTTCGCGACGCCGCAGCGTCGGCCTGAGGACGGCCCGGGCCTTCGCCCCCCGGCCGAGGACGGCGCGCCGTCGCCGGTTGCCGCGGGAACGGCGCTCCGGTGAGGACGGCGCCCAGCCGGCGCCTCTCAGCCGACGGCGTCGACCGCGACGCCCGGCTCTCCCGGAGCGAGGATCGAGAGGATGCGGTTGAGGTCGTCCACGGAGGCGAACTCGATGGCGATCCGCCCCTTGCGCTGACCGACGTTGACGCGCACCCGCGTGTCGAGACGATCCGAGAGCCGGCCGGCGATCGCCAGGACTGCCTCGTCGTACGCACCGGGCTGTGCCCGACGGCGCGCGGTGGGCTTGGAGGACCCGTCGCCGAGCGCGACGATCTCCTCGGTGGCGCGCACGCTCAGACCCTCCGCCACGATGCGGTGGGCGAGGGCCTCCATGGCTGCGCCGTCGGGCAACGCCAGGAGCGCGCGGGCGTGACCGGCGGACAGGACGCCGGCCGCCACACGTCGCTGGACCGTCGGCGGGAGCTTGAGGAGCCGGATGGTGTTGGAGATCTGCGGTCGGGAGCGGGCAACCCGCGAGGCGAGTTGCTCGTGGGTGCAGGCGAAGTCCTCGAGCAGCTGCTGGTAGGCGGCGGCCTCTTCCAGCGGGTTCAGCTGGACGCGGTGGAGGTTCTCCAGGAGCGCGTCCCGAAGCATGTCGCCGTCGGCGGTGGAGCGCACGATCGCCGGTACGGTCTCGAGCCCGGCCCGTTGGGCGGCGCGCCAGCGGCGCTCGCCCATGATCAACTCGAAGGCGGGAGTCTCGCCCGGCTCGTCGACCGGGCGGACCACCACGGGCTGCAGGACCCCGACCTCGCGAAGCGAGGAAGCGAGTTCATCGAGGTCGTCGTCGTCGAACACCTGTCGGGGCTGACGCGCGTTCGGTGTGATAGCCGAGACCGGGACCTCGGCGAACCGCGCTCCGGGCACCGGGACCAGCCGTGGGTCGGACGCCGTCTCCGTAGGCTCGACGGCGAACGCGGTCACGTCGTGCGGGTACTCGTCCCCGGCTGCGGACGTGCCGACGCCGTCGTGCGGCGGTTCCATGGTGTCCGTTCCCGTCCGCCCCACCTGGTCCGGGAAGAAGACGTCCACCGGTCGTTCGACGCCGTCCATCGGGCCGCTCGGGATCAGGGCGCCCAGTCCCCGGCCGAGGCCGCGCCGCTTGTCGGTCACGCGGCCCCCTCGACGTTCGTGTTCTGAGAGGTACTTGCGTCGCCATGACCTGCGGTTTTACTGGTGTTTGACCTTTCGCGGGGTCGCCGTGGAGCCTCCGTCGCACCGTCGTCCGGCACGGGTAGACCGGCGCCGCGATAGGCGATCTCTCGCGCTGCGGCGAGGTAGGCCAGGGCGCCGCTCGAGCCCGCGTCGTACGTGAGGACCGTCTGGCTGTAACTCGGGGCCTCCGAGACGCGCACGGAGCGCGGGATGTGCGTGCCGAGCGTCGAGGTCGGGAAGTGGGATCGCACCTCATCTGCCACCTGGTGGGCGAGGTTCGTGCGCCCGTCGAACATCGTGAGCACGATCGTGGAGACCTGGAGATCCGGGTTGAGGTGGCGCCGGATCAGGTCGATGTTCCGCAGGAGCTGGCTCAGGCCCTCGAGTGCGTAGTACTCGCACTGGATCGGGATGAGGACCTCGCGCGCGCAGACGAAGGCGTTGACCGTGAGCAGGCCCAGGCTCGGCGGGCAGTCGATGAGGACGTAGTCGAATCGTCGTTCGCCGCGTTCCTCGGCCGTGGCCAGGTAGTGATCGACGGCGGTCCGCAGACGCGATTCACGGTGTGAGATGTCGACGAGTTCGATCTCGGCGCCGGAGAGGTCGATCGTCGCCGGCGCGCCGTACAGCCCACGGACCGCGTCGCAGGGGCGCACGACGTCAGCGAGCGGAACGTCGTTGACCAGTACGTCGTAGATGGAGGGGGTCCCGGCGTGGTGGGCGATCCCGAGGGCGGTGGACGCGTTGCCCTGGGGGTCGTTGTCGATGACGAGCACGCGGAGACCTGCTTGGGCGAGTGCCGCGGCGATGTTGACCGCCGTCGTGGTCTTGCCGACTCCACCCTTCTGGTTGGCGATCGTGATCACCCGGGTGGCGGGCGGCGCCGGGAATCGGCGACCGCGAAGTGCGATGCGACGCTTGGCGTCCTGCGCCAACTGGGCCGCGAGCGGTGTGGTCTCGTCGGTCGCGGGTAGCGCGTCGATGAGGGCGGTCCTTCCGCCGTCGTCGGGGGTTGTTTCACGTGAAACAGGGGCGGCCGTCGCCTGGTAGGGCTGGTCGGTCACTGCGCGGTCCTCCTGGGTTCGGTACCGGAGCAGCGTAGTTGCCTGGTGGCCGATCGCCGGGACGCCATCCACAGGTCGCTCGTCACACCGCGTGTCGCGCGCGTCGGCTCGCAGAAGCGCGTCTGCGCACGCACGAGCGAGGGCTGCCCCGCCGGTCGAATCGAGGGCTTCGGCGCCTCAAGCCACGGTGCGTTCCGGGCGCTGGAATCGACGGAAGCGTCCACAGATCCGGGCCGCACTGCCGGGGACCGGCGGCCCGCTCGATCGGGCGGACGCGGAGCCCCAGGACGGGATCGACGGCGCCGTGCGGGCGATCCTTCCGTTCCCTCACCCGACGACGGGTTTGGCGCCGGACGACGCCTCGCCCCGGTTCGTCATGGGTTCCGAGCCGGATCCCTGAGGTCGCACCACAGGCGTGCCGCGCGCTTCCCTGCTGCTGAGGAAACCCAACCGACCTGTCATCCACACCCACCGGCGCAGGCACACCGAGCCCACGTCGATGCGTCTGCGCCAGGGTGGTTCTCGGGCCGGACGGTCGGCGCCGGACGTCCACGCTCGCCGGTCATGCACCACCCTCGCGGCGTGGGCTGGGACGTGGTGGCTCCACTTCGAGCGCGTCACCCTCGCGATGATCGACGACCGAGCGCGACCAAACCAAGGAGAGGGGTCTACCCTCCCGCGTCGTTGACACTCCTGCGGCTGACGCCCGGAACGGTCTCGACGTCAGTTTCGTCGGGGATCCCTCGCAAACCAGTGGTTCCCGACGGGTACCAGGGTGTTCGCGTGCGCGACCGCTCGCTTCGCGGTTCGAAGAGCGACGTCTTCCGGCCGACCACGATCGGGCCGCCTCACGGACCCCGGTCCAGTGCCGTCACCCGCAACGGGCCAGCCGTCCACGGATCTCACCACCGAATCCCGCCTGGTCGACCGAGCTCGGAGTCGCTGTTTCACGTGAAACAGCTCGCCGCCCGCCGGCAACTCCCATCACACGAGCGGCATTCATGGCGTCCGACGACCAGTCGCGAGACCTTCTCCGTGACGGCAGTGGGCTTGCTCCCATCACGCGAGAGGCCTTCATGGTGTCCGACGACCCTGGCGACTTCCCTTCCTGACATCCCATGCCCAAGCGTGGTGACCTCGCTCGTTCGCATGATCGCCGATCAGCGGAGATGTCCTTTCGTGCCGACGAACGCGGTGCCCGCGTGCGCGCCCATCAAGGCGGCATCGACCAGGTGGTAGGGGCCTTCGGCGGCGTCGCAGGTAGCGGGCACAAGGCCGACGCCGACATCGCGGACTACGTGTTTGGCCCCAAAGATCGGGGTGATGGCGCTGCTGACGGTGTCATCCGCCCGCTGACGGGGCAGCAGGGCGCCGAGGTCTTCCAGGGTGAACCACGCCACGCGTAGACCGTGCTTCGACGGCGTACTGGCCCAGGGCCTCGAGCAGGAACGCCTCTCCTGTTCCGGAGCGAACACAGACCACGAGGTGCTCTGCGCGGTGGACCCATTCCAGGGTGCGCAGGGCCTGCTGGGTCGGGGCCGGGACCGAGGACGTGGCGGCGTCCCACGCCTGGAACGTGTTACCGGTCGGGGGCGCCGCCGCGGCGCGCCGGGTCGCCAGGGCGGAGCGCTTCCGCCCTGGCGACCTCTTCACCGAGCAGGACGCGCAGGACCTCGATCGGGTCCCAGCGTTGGGCCTTGGCGGTAGCGACCACGTTGGGAGCGTGCGCGCGGATGTGCGGCATCCGCAGCCGACGCATCATCGCTTCGACGTCACCCGGCACGATGGGGCGGGGACCTTCGGTCGGTGCACCTGCTCGGCGTCGCATACCTGGAGGACCATGACGCAGTCGTGGTGTCGGTTGACGGCTTGGATCGCGTCCGCCCGTGCCGGGCGCAGGACGCTGGTCCCTGGCCATTCGGGTGCGGGATCGCGAGCCTCGTCATGACGATCTCGGCCGCGGGAGGTCCGGTCAAAGCCACCGCACTGTGACTCCATGGATGGACCTGTCGTGACCGCCGCGCGGGAAGCACTCGAGCGGGACGACGTGACCGTGATACTTCCCTTCGTGCCCGCCCTGGCCGAGGACGAGGTGGCTGAGGCGTTCGACGCGACGCAATGAGCCCGCCGGCTCGGTCCGGATGCGGCGTATCTCGCCGATCGGTACTTCTTCGAGACCGTCGTCCGAGTGCACCGGGCAGGCGAGGGCGCCCCGTACACGGGTCTCAAGCCTCCGGGTCTGGACGTCGGGCCGATCACTCCAGTGGCGGAACGAGCGATTGCGTCCGGAGACTGCGAGCCCTTGCGTCGGCTTCTCGCAACCGAAGTCAAGCACGAGGCCCAGCGGCGCTTCGACTCGCTCATCGTCCTAGGGGCGGACCGCGAGCAGGACGTCGCCCACGCTCGGGACTACGTGGAGGCGATGCACGGGTTACAGGTGTGGGCGAACAACGTCCACCGCGCCGTGCACGGTTCGGGCCGTGGGGCCACGGCCGAACATCGGCGCGACTGACACCGGTGGGACCCGCGGTTCCTGCACCAGTCCTGGGAGTGTGCACGTCAATGGTGCCGCGACTGATCGTGAGACGCGTGGGCGCGTGTCGTTTGGTGTGTCCCTCGGACCGTTTCACGTGAAACAGCGGACCAGGGTTCGCGGCGTCTCGACGGCGCCGTCACGGGAGGATCGACGAGGCGGGTGAGGTGTGCGCATGAAGCGACGACCTCCGCGATGGGCTCCCAACGCGGTTCGTAAAGGTCGGCACCAACCCCGACCCGTAATCGGGCTCTTCCCAAGCGGCGGTGTAGCGGGCCGGCCGCGTCACCCTCGTCTGCGGAGAGCCCCCACAACTCGAGGCCAACTGGGGCATCTACCTAGCACGATCGCCGCCTACCGCGAACCCGACCTCACCCGCGGGCGCCGGCCTGTCCTATGACGCGAGGCGAATCCATCCTGCGTGTTCTGCTACGACCTCGGTCAGTGGGGCGACGCCGCCATCGCGCTCCAGGGCCCAGAACTCGAACCCGGAGATGTTGGTGACCTCGAGGTATCCGGCGGCATCGTCGAGGGTGTCGAACTCGTGCAGGCCGTCGATGATGATCGTGCCGTCCTCACTGATGACGGCGTCGACCTGCCAGTCGGGGTCAACCGGGTCGAGGAGATCGCCGGGCTTGAGGATTCCAGCCGCGAGGAGCTCGGAGAGCGGCACCTCCGCCAGCGCGGTGTCCTCGACCACGACCCGCTCGGTGGGCAGTTGGGCTTCACCGCCGCTGATTAGCGCGAAGGCGTCCCGGATGACCGTCGAGATCTTCTGACGACGGGCTTCAAGGAACTCGTCGTACTCCATGTGCTCCCCGCCCCCGGGCAGCGCGTGCCAATAGTGCTGCTTCCCCAGCCACTCCGAGTCCGACCCGCGCTCGGCGACCAAGTCCGGCCAGTACTCGGCAGGAGGTCGGTCCGAGATGGCGATGTTCGTGTCGCAGTCGGTGGGCGCGAAGTTCGCGACCTGGTTGATCCGCTTGGTGTCGGTCGTGCCCAGGACCTTATGCTGGTAGGCGCGCGGGAAGAGGTGGTGGCCTTCGAGCCCCTTCAGCGCCGGGAGCGCGGGGTCCATCCAGTCACGGACCTTCATCCTCAGCATGAACATGGCGGCATCGAGGATGTTCAGCGCGGCCAGGTAGCACTGGTAGACCGGTGACAAAGCCGTGCTCGAGGTGATGAGGAGCTGGGGGACGTTGAACGTCCAGTAGTCGTCCGTGAGCGCAGTCCTGATCGTCTGGTTGACCAGCCGCTCGAACCCTTTGGCGTCGCCGTCGGCCAGGCTGTCGAACATGTCGAGGTCCTTCTGGAGCTGCGACTCGCCCGAGCCGGTGTACCGGGAAGTCATTTGGGACATGAAGACCCACCGTGCGACCAAGGTGCGCAGCCGTTGCAGCTCGACACCGTATCGGGTGCGCCCGAGCATGAAGACGACGGAGCTGTAGACGAGGTTCATGTTGGACGTGATGCCCTTGTTGGACCGGAAGCCAGCCGTCTGGACGGCGCGAATGAACTCCGTCCAGTTGACCCGGTCGGTCACGATCGGCAGCGCCTTCTGGAGCAGGTTCAGCTCGGCAGCCTGCCGATCCGGGTCGACGACGCCACTGACCCGGTCCTTGGCCTGCAACGCAGCGTAGGCGTCGAGCAACTTCGCGCGGTTCTGCCCGACGGCGACCATGGCACGCACCACATGGCCCGTCTCGACGGGGAGGAACGGATTCTTGGGTGTCCAGTCGATGCGCCGACCGGCAATTTCGCTGGCCCGGTCTGGAGTGACGCGCGAGTTGCGTGCGAATTCCTCGATGGTCTCGCGACCATCCGGCCAGAAGACGCTCAACCACGTGAGGATGTAGTCATAGGCCTTGAGGCTGACGCCTTCGGAGTTGATGCGCACGAAGATGTCGGCAACCGTCCGCTTCTCGACGTCGGACTGGATGTGTACGACCTGGAACTTGTAGTTTCTCAGCGCGTCGAGCCTGCTGAACGCCTCCTCCACACGCAGTTCGTCGTCGTCGGTGAGTTCCTGGCCACTGGACTTGAATCGGCTAATGAACGCCCTGCGGGCCTTGATCGGCGAGTCGAAGACGGTGGAGATGTCCTCGACCCAGTTGACGGAGCCCGCAAGAACCGGGGTGCAAACGTCAAACTCCTCGGCGAACGGGTTGAAGGAGATCGTGATCGACTTCTCGCGGTAGGCCTCGTCACGGACCTTCAAGCCCTTCTTGCGGCGTACAGGCTGGTGAGCCGCTGCTGGCCATCCACGATCTGGTGTGCGGCGTCGACCTCGCCCACGCCCGAGATCGCCCGTGTCTCACCGTTGGCCGTGACGTCCCAGAACATCAGTTCGCCGACCGGGTAGCCCCGGTACATCGAGTCGAACAGGTCGCGGACCTTGGTCGCCGGCCATACGAACGGGCGCTGGAGGTCGGGGAGGCGAATGCTGCCCTTCTGCACGCCTGAGACCAGTTGATCCACGTCCCACGGTGTCGGCTTGAAGATCGCCCCCATCGGTGACTTCCCCTGTTCTCGTCGCTCGTCCCGTTCCGGCGTTCATGGTTGCAGGTGTGGCTCGATCGCGTCGCGGTAGCGGGCGAACGGGGCCGGGCGAACGCCCAGGGTGCTCACGTGACGTAGAGGGTGGTCTCGAGTTCGACCGGTGGCAGGTCGCCGTTGTACTCGAGCAGGCGGCGGTGGTTGAACCAGTCGACCCATCGGCGAGTCCGCCGGGACTGCAGAAACGGGCGAGGCAGCCGTGCACGGCATCTGCATCAGTCCCTCGGGCGCGCCGGCACCGATCGGCCGTCGCTGTCTGGATCGCCGGTGCCGCCTCAGTCGTCGTGCCGCTTGATCCACAGCATGTCTGTCCGGGTGGCATCGAGCGTCTCGCCTGCGGAGACCGGTGCGTTGTAGCGCCTCGCGCCGCATCGCCGACAACGCCAGTACTCGGGCGCCTCGGCGGTCTTCCCCACACGGTCGTACACGTGCTCAACGAAGGGGAGGTCGCACAGCCATGCGTGGCGGGCGATGAGATGGCCGGCGCCGAACGCACCACATCGCCGGCAACGAAACAGCGCGGGTGCCACGTCGGTGCGGGGCGCGAAGACCTCCCTGTGGCCGAACAGCGCGCATCGCACTGACCGCCTACCCGGCGTGACGTCCGCTCCTACGGGGTCGCGTTCCACCTCGCGGGCCCTCATGTCCGCAATGCCGCCGACGACGAGGTACGCCGCCAACGCGTAGAGCAGGAGCAGGCCGAGCATGACGCCCATGGGCGTCGGATACGCGACCGAGATCGTCAGAAAGACCGCGGAGACCCCCATCGCGAGTCCGACCGCCAACCACACCAGGCCACGTCGCCGGCGTCGCCGCCTGCCAACCGGATCGGTGCTGGGCTCCATACATGAAATCTAGAGTGGGTCGCTGCAGCATACAAGGGTGCACCCGGCATTGAACGGACACCCCACGCCTCGGCCGCGTCCGAACGGGGAGCGCCGATGAACGCAGGAGACAACGTCGCCCAATCAATCCCAGGTATCCGGAGTGGACCGCAAGGGCTCGTCATGCGCTACTTCCGGGCTGGACGCTTCTTCGACACTCCGGGCCGGCTCAGATCCGCGACCTTGACGGCCTGGACCACGTAGGTCACGTCCCCTGACCCGAGCAGGTCCACCTCATGGACCTGCACCTCGCCAACGCCGAGCCGGGTCAGATCCGTCGCCGCCGCGGACACCTCGTCCCGCGCCCCGCGCCCCTTCAACAGCACCAGCCGTCCGCCCACCCGCAGCAGCGGCAATGACCACATGGTGAGCCGCTCCAGTGGGCCGACGGCGCGCGCCGTCACCACATCGACGGCGAGCCCACGCACCTCTTCCGCTCGTGCCTGGTGGACCACCACGTTGGGCAGCGGGACCCACTCCGAGACCTCGCGCAGCCAGTCGGCCCGCCTCTGCATCGGCTCGATGAGGTGGAATCGGAGGTACGGTCGCATCGCCGCCAAGACCGCTCCGGGCAACCCGGCTCCGCTTCCCACGTCCGCCACCGCACCCGAGGCCGGAAGGAACTCAGCCACGGCGGCCGAGTTGACGATGTGCCGGACCCACAGCCGCGGCACCTCACGCGGGCCGATGAGTCCGCGCACCTCGCCGTGCTCAGCCAGGTACTCGGTATACCGCGAGACGCTGGGCCACGACTCGCCGAACAGGTTCACGATGGCGGTGCCAGGGGGCTCCAGATCCGTCGTCACGCGGCTGTCACCGGACCGCCGACGCCGATCGACCGCCGGACGAACTGGCGACCTGCGCGCCGTCCCGTCGGCGTCACGCCGGGCGGACGACGACGCGCCGGTTCGGGTCCACACCCTCCGAGTCGCTGACGAGACCAGCGGCGGCCACGGCGTCGTGAACCACCTTGCGCTCGAAGGAGTTCATCGGCTCGAGGGCCACGGGCTCCCCGCTCGAACGCACCTGCTCCACCGCGGACTGCGCCACCGAGGTCAGTTCGGCGCGTCGACCCTTGCGGTACCCCGCGACGTCGAGCATCAACCTGCTGCGCTCACCGGTCTTCGTCTGGACTGCCAGCCGGGTGAGTTCCTGGAGGGCCTCGAGGACTTCCCCGTCCGGTCCCACCAGCCTCCGCAATGACCGGTTCCCGCCTGACTCGGCGACGATCTCGACGGCGGAACGACCGTGCTCGACGTCGATCTCGATGTCTCCGTCGAGGTCGGCGATGTCCAGCAGTTCCTCGAGGTAGTCGGCGGCGATCTCACCCTCCTCCTCGAGGCGCTTCACCTCGGTCACGACGTCGGCGACGTCCCGGCCCTCGTCCGTGTCACTGCTCACGCGCATCTCCTGCTCGGGTGGGGATCGCGCGCGGCTCGATGGCGCGCGCGACCGGTACTTGACGAGTCGTGGACTCAGCCGTCCTGAGGTCCCGCGCTATCGCTCGGCTTGGAGGTTCCGGCAGAACCGCCGGCCGCACCCGACGCCTTCGTCGAGCCCGAGCCCGTCGCGCCACCGGACGTCGTGCCCGAGCCGCTCTGACCGGCCGGCCGGGGCCGCGCGGTCCGCTGCCCGGACGCCGTGGTCCGTTGGCCCTGGCCCTGCGGGCGCTGCTGCTTCGCGCCCGAACCCTGGCCGGAGGAGCCCTGCCCGCTGGGTCGCTGCGTGCCCGAGCCACTCTTGGCACCCGAACCCTGGCTGCCCGAGCCCTGGGCACGCGACCCCTGGCCACCCGACGCCTGGCCCGTGGGCTTCGATGACGACGCCGGAGATCCGGACCCCGAACCGCTCGCCGCTCCCGCGGCAGCGCCTCCCTGCGCGGGCCTTGTCGACCGCTGGCGGTCCTTGCGGACGGGTTGCACGCGCTGCCCGCTGACAGGCTTCGCCTCGGTGTCGGCGGGGGCGTCCTCGATCGCCACCGGCGTGCCGTGCCGGGAAGCGCGCTTCGCCTTGCGCGCCTTCAGCGCCGCCTCGGCCTCCGAACCCGGTGCCGGCATCCGGCGGATGACGTAGAACTGCTGGCCCATCGACCACAAGTTCGTGGTGAACCAGTAGATGAGCACACCGATCGGGAAGTTGATGCCGGAGACCGCGAAGATCAGCGGAAGGATGTACATCAGCATCCGCTGCTGACGCGCCATCGGGTTGTCGAGCGCTGCGGCCGGCATGTTCTTCATGGTGAGCTGCCGCTGCGTGGTGAACGTGGTCACCGACATCAAGACGATCAGAATGACCGTCACCACGCGCACGTTCATCGCGGCGTCGCCGTACTCGGCGGCCTTCATGAACGTCGCTGAGAGCGGCGCGCCGAAGAGCGTGGAGGACTCCGCCGACGCCGCGAGCTCCTGCGTCAGCGGGCCGATGGAGTCGCGCGCACCGTCCGCGTAAGTCCCCGCTGCCAGTGCCGGCAGGGCGATGAGCACCTGGAACAGGGCGAAGAAGATCGGGGACTGCGCGAGGATCGGCAGGCAGGAAGCGAACGGGTTCGTGCCCGCCTCCCGGTACAGCGCCATCATTTCCTGCTGCATCGCCTGGCGGGAGGCGGGGTCTGTCTTCCCCTTGTACTTCGCCTGCAACTTCTGCATCTGCGGCTGGATCAACTGCAGCCCGCGAGAGGCCTTGATCTGCTTCACGAACAGCGGGATCAGCACGATCCGCATGACGATCACCAGGCCGACGATGGACCCGATCCATGCCCCGCCCGAGTCGGTCCCCAGGCCCAGCGCGGTGAGACCGGCGTGGAACGCCACCATGATCCACGCGACCACGACCATGATCGGCCAGAGCAGCGTGAGGATTGGGCCTGGCATCAGAGTTACTCCTGGTGGGTGGGCACGCCGGACGCGACCGACGCCGCGCTCGTGCTCGTGAGGTCGTGGGTGTGGTCGCTGTGCCGGCCGGCGCCGGGGTCACGCGCCGGCGGCACGTGGTCGACGCCGCCGAGGCTCCACGGGTTACAGCGCAGCACTCGCCAGACCGCGAGGCGGGTGCCCCGCAGGACCCCGTGTGTCCGCAACGCGGTGACGGCGTACGCGGAGCAGGACGGGTAGTACTTGCACCGGGGCGCGATCCACGGGGACACGATCAACTGGTACCCGCGCACGGCGCCGATCAGGAGCCAGGTGAGGGGGTTACGGGGGGAGGCCGGCGCAGCCGCGCCGTCCTCCCGCTCGGTCGTGGCCGTCATCGCGGCTTCCGGCGGGACGTCTTCGGTGAGCGCGCGGCGGACAGGGCCTCGCTCAGGTCACCGGACAACTCGGCGCTCGTGGCGTCGCCGGCGTCCGGCAGCGCGCGCACGACCACGAGCGATCCGTCCGGCAGGCCAGGCACCTCGTGCGCCATGAGCCCACGCAGCCGCCGCTTCACGCGATTGCGGCCGACGGCGCCGCCGACGGCACGGGAGACGACGAAACCCACGAGTGCGGGGTTCGCCGGGTCACCCCCGGCGTAGTGCACGACGACGCGGCGCGCCGTCCCCCGACGACCGCGGCGGACCGCGGCGGCGAAGTCGGCACGCCGGCGCATCCGATGCCGGGCCGGCAGCACCGGTGGCTCAGGCGGACAGCTCGGCGCGACCCTTGCGACGACGGGCCGCGATGATCGCGCGCCCGGCGCGGGTGCGCATGCGCAGGCGGAAGCCGTGGGTCTTGGCCCGACGACGGTTGTTGGGCTGGAAGGTCCGCTTGCTCACGGCTGTATCTCCAAAGACCTCGAGGGTGCCGCACCTCAGGAGCCCTGGCGGTGCACGAGTTACCTGTCCGGACTCGCACTCGGCCCGCGCCTGCCGCAGGGCAGGCGACGATAGCCGTCGAGAGGGACGGTCCACGGTACGTGAGCCCCTCCGAGCGGGTCAAACGACCTGAGCGAGCACGGACACCCCTACGCGACGATGAGATCGTTCACAAGGGCCGGACGCCCCATAGGGGAGATGACAATCCGTCGCTACGATCGCGCGAGGCACGCCGTCGTCCACAGGCGGATCCCCCGAACCACGTGTCGATCTTCACAGTCTGTGGACAACTTTGTGGATCGCCTCACCGGGTGCACACTCGGTGGCTCCGGACGTAAGGGAGATCAGGTGGCCGAGGACCAGGAGCAGGTCGCCCACAGGTGGGCGAGCACCGTCGAGATCCTCGTCCGCGGCGACCAGTTGAGCGGCACACAACTCGGGTTCGTCCGGCTCGCGCGTCCGCTCGGCGTCCTCGACGGCACCGCCCTCCTCGCGGTGCCGAGCGAGTTCGCCAAGGACTTCCTCGAGACCAAGGCGCGTGACCACCTCGTGGACGCGCTCTCCCTCGCCTTCGGGCGTCCCATGCGTTTCGCCGTGACCGTGGACCCGTCCCTGGACGAGGCGCTCCCGGCTGCCCGGACCGAACCCGAGCCGGAGCCCACCCGGCCCGCCGTGCCACTGCGCCCGCCCCATCAGCCCGCGGGACAGCGTCCCGTCTCGTCCGAACCCACCCGGCTCAACCCGAAGTACACGTTCGAGACCTTCGTGATCGGCGCGTCCAACCGGTTCGCGCACGCGGCCGCGACCGCCGTCGCCGAGGCTCCGGCCAAGGCCTACAACCCGCTCTTCATCTACGGCGGCTCCGGGCTGGGCAAGACGCACCTGCTCCACGCCGTCGGGCACTACGCCGGCTCGCTGTACCCCGGCATCCGGGTGCGCTACGTGAACTCCGAGGAGTTCACGAACGACTTCATCAACTCGATCCGCGACGACAAGGCGGAGGCGTTCCAGCGCCGCTACCGCGAGGTCGACGTGCTCCTGGTGGACGACATCCAGTTCCTCCAGGGCAAGGAGCAGACGATGGAGGAGTTCTTCCACACGTTCAACACGCTCCACAACAGCGACAAGCAGGTGGTCATCACCTCCGACGT
>JARKOU010000214.1 GCA_029975645.1 Actinomycetales bacterium | reverse complement strand
CGACCCGCTGCTCGGCTGGACCACCATCGACGACCGCCAGTACTACGTGCGCCAGTTCCGGAACATGAAGGGCACCATCGCGCTGGACTCGATCGACGCGGCGGCGCTGACGGACTACGCCGGGATCGTCGGGCACCTGCTCGCGAAGGGGCACGCGCGCACGTCCGGCGCCTCGATGATCGCCGGGTACGTCGGGCGCTCGGACAAGCTCGACAACGCGATGGCGCGGTTCGGCAGGGCGTACGCCGACCAGACCGAAGCCGATCACGCGGCGCTCGTGCGCGCCGTCCAGCGCGGCGTCGTGCCCGTCGAGTACGGGGTCTGAGCCGGTTCGCGCGAACCTGAGGGACGATCAACGCCGCCGAACGGCGCGACACGCCGTGAAAAGGGGGCCCCGGAGGGCCTCGGAGGCGGTTGATCGTCCCTCAGGTCCAGGCGGGACCACCTGAAAGCGCTTACGAATCCAGCCCCTCGCCGTCCTCCTCCTCCCTACGATCGGAGGCGTCGACGACGACCGGGGAGGGCCGCCATGGGAGTGCGCAAGGACCGCGACGGAGTGCAGCTGATTACGTACGCCGACCGTCTGGGCGGCACGATGGCAGGCCTCCAGGAGGTGCTCGACGGTCCGCTCGCCGGGGTCTTCGAAGGGGTCCACATCCTCCCGTTCTTCACTCCGTTCGACGGTGCGGACGCCGGCTTCGACCCCGTGGACCACAGCCAGGTCGACCCCCGGCTCGGCACGTGGGAGGACGTCAAGTCGATCGGAGAGGAGTACACGCTGATGGTCGACATGATCGTCAACCACGTCTCGGCCGACTCCCCCGAGTTCCGGGACGTCGTGGCCCGCGGCGCCGAGTCGCCGCACATGGGGCTCTTCCTCACGATGTCGGACGTCTACCCCGACGGCGCCGACGAGGCCGAGCTGATCGGCATCTACCGCCCTCGCCCTGGGCTGCCCTTCACCCCGATGACCCTCGGCGCCGAGAAGCGCCTGGTCTGGACCACGTTCACGCCTCAGCAGATCGACATCAACGTCGACTCCCCCGCCGGGCAGGCCTACCTCGACAAGGTCCTGCGCACGCTCGCGGCCGGCGGCGTCACGATGATCCGGCTCGACGCCGCGGGGTACGCCCTCAAGCGGGCCGGGACGTCCTCGTTCATGACGCCCTACACGTTCGAGTTCATCGACGAGCTGACCGCGAAGGCGCGGGCGCTCGGCGTCGCCGTCCTCGTGGAGATCCACGCCCACTACGAGCGCCAGATCGCCATCGCGTCCAAGGTGGACCTGGTCTACGACTTCGCCCTGCCGCCCCTCCTCCTGCACGCCCTCTACACCGGCGAGGGTGACGCGCTGCGGCACTGGCTCGAGGTCCGCCCCACCAACGCTGTCACGGTGCTCGACACGCACGACGGCATCGGCGTCATCGACGTCGGCGCCGACCAGATGGGTGAGCACAACCCCGGTCTACTGCGCCCGGACCAGGTCGACGCACTGGTGGAAGGGATCCACCGGCACAGCCACGACGAGTCGCGGAAGGCGAGCGGGTGGGCGGCGTCGAACGTGGACGTCTACCAGGTGAACTGCACGTACTACGACGCGCTCGGCGAGGACGACCGCGCCTACCTGCTCGCGCGCGCGATCCAGTTCTTCACGCCCGGCATCCCGCAGGTGTACTACGTGGGCCTGTTCGCCGGCGAGGACGACATGGAGCTGCTCTCCCGTTCCGGCGTCGGGCGCGACATCAACCGGCACTACTACACCCGGCAGGAGATCCTCGACCGGCTCGAGCGTCCGGTGGTCGCCGCGCTGCTCGACCTGATTCGCTTCCGCAACGCCCACCCGGCGTTCGACGGCGCGTGCACCGTGGGTGGTTCGGGCTCGCAGGTGGTCCTCACCTGGGAGAACGGCGCGCACCGCGCCGTGCTCGAGGCCGACCTCGCCTCGGCGAGCGCGCGCATCGAGGCGACCACCGACGACGGCGCCGGGCGGGTGTGCACCGATATCCTCACCGGCGCGCGGGCACTGGTGAGCTGACGTCCGCGACGGCGCGGATCGCGAAGACTGCGCCGGACCGCGAACAACGACCCGCTAGCGCGAACGTCTGGACTTCGCCAGGGCGCGAACACCCCGCCGGACCGCGAACATCGAGGCAGGATGCGAACTCCCGATGTTCGCGATCCGGCTGGGTGTTCGCGATCCGGCGGGATGTTCGCGATCCGGCGGGATGTTCGCGATCCGGCTGGATGTTCGCGGTCCGGCTGGGTGTTCGCGATCCGGCTGGGTGTTCGCGATCTGCTCACTCGTCGATGCGGCCCGATGTTCGCGGTCTGGCCCGGTGTTCGCGGTCGACGCCGGGCCGTTCGTCGTCCTTGACCACCCGCAGCAGGCGTTAGTCTCACGCGTGCTTGCCCCGCGCCGTCGACCGTGACGTGCGGCGACGCTCGGGCGTTCGCCCCGACGAAGAGGACCCCAGACATGGCACGCGTGTACAACTTCAGCGCCGGACCCGCCGCCCTCCCCGAGGACGTGCTGCGCCAGGCCGCCGACGAGATGCTGGACTGGCACGGCTCGGGCCAGTCGGTCATGGAGATGAGCCACCGCGGCAAGGACTTCATGTCCATCGCGGCCGCCGCCGAGGCCGACCTCCGCGAACTCCTGGCGGTGCCCGAGAACTACAAGGTGCTCTTCCTCCAGGGCGGCGCGTCGCTGCAGTTCGAGATGATCCCGATGAACCTGATCGGCCCCGGCGCCACGGCCGACTACGTGAACACGGGCGAGTGGGCCAAGAAGGCGATCAAGGCCGCGACCCACTTCAGCCAGGTCAACGTTGCGGCCAGCTCGCAGGACGCTGCCTTCACCTACGCCCCGGCGCAGGCCGACTGGACCCTGACCGACGGCGCCGCATACGTCCACTACACCTCGAACGAGACGATCGGCGGAGTCGAGTTCCACTGGACTCCGGAGGTCGGGGACGTGCCGCTGGTCAGCGACATGTCGTCGAACATCATGTCCAAGCCGATCGACGTCTCGAAGTACGGCCTCGTCTACGCGGGTGCGCAGAAGAACATCGGGCCCGCCGGCCTCACGATCGTGATCATCCGCGACGACCTCGTCGGCAAGGGCGAGCCTGCGCCGTCGCCCATGCTGGACTACGCCACCCACGTCAAGGCGGGCTCGATGTACAACACTCCGCCGACGTACGGGATCTACGTCGCCGGCCTGGTGTTCGCCCACCTCAAGGCGAACGGCGGCCTGGCCGCCGCGGAGCAGCGCAACATCGCCAAGGCCGCGCTCCTCTACGACTACCTCGACTCCACGGACTTCTACCGCAACCCGGTGGCCAAGGACGACCGCTCCCGGATGAACGTCCCGTTCACGCTCGCCGACCCGGCGCTCGACGCCGAGTTCCTCGCCGGAGCCACCAAGAACGGGATGGTCCAGCTCAAGGGCCACCGCTCGGTGGGCGGCATGCGCGCGTCGATCTACAACGCCATGCCGATCGAGGGCGTGCAGGCCCTCGTGGACTACATGGCCGACTTCGTCGCGACGAAGGGCTGACCGGCGGTGAGCGAGAAGTACCAGGTCCTCGTCCTCAACAACGTCTCGGCCACCGGCCTGCGGCGTCTGCCGTGGGAGCGGTTCGCCGTCTCGGAGGACGCCGCCGAACCCGATGCGATCCTCCTTCGCTCCGCCGACCTGCACAAGCCCGGGGTGCCGGACTCCGTCCTCGCCATCGGCCGGGCCGGCTCGGGCACCAACAACATCCCGTGCGCCGCCATGACGGCGCGCGGCGTGCCGGTGTTCAACGCGCCCGGCGCCAACGCGAACGCCGTCAAGGAACTCGTACTCGCGGGCATGCTCATGTCCGCGCGCAACCTCTACCCGGCGCTGCGCTACGTCGCCTCCCTGGACCTGGACGACCCCGAGATGGAGAAGAAGGTCGAGGCCGGCAAGAAGGCGTTCGCCGGGTACGAGCTGGCCGGACACACCCTCGGGGTGATCGGGCTCGGCAAGATCGGCGCCCTCGTGGCCGACGCCGCGATCAAACTCGGCATGGACGTGATCGGCTACGACCCGGAGATCACGGTCGAGTCGGCGTGGAGCCTGCCGTCGGTGGTGAGGAAGGCGAACAGCCTGGCCGAGGTGCTGCGGTACGCCGACTTCCTCACGCTCCACGTCCCGCTGGTCGACGCCACCCGGGGGATGATCGACGCCGGCAGCATCGCCCAGATGAAGCGTGGCGCCGTCGTCCTCAACTTCTCCCGCGGCGGCGTGGTGGACGAGCACGCCGTGGTCAGCGCTCTCGACGAGGGCAAGTTGACGTCCTACGTCTGCGACTTCCCGGCCCCGCACCTCAACCGCCACCCGCGGACGATCGCCCTGCCGCACCTGGGGGCGTCGACGGAGGAGGCGGAGGAGAACTGCGCCGTGATGGTCGCGGACCAGGTGCGCGACTACCTGCTGGACGGCACGATCCAGAACTCCGTCAACTTCCCGAACGTCGCGCTGCCGCGGGAGTCGGCCTACCGGGTGGCGATCGCGAACGCCAACGTGCCGAACATGGTGGGCCAGATCTCGGCCGCGATGGCCGAGGCCGGGCTCAACATCGCGACCATGACGAACAAGTCCCGCAAGGATGTCGCCTACACGCTCGTGGACGTGGACTCCCCCGTCCCCGCGTCCGTCATCGACGACATCCGGGCGATCGACGGCGTCCTCGCCGTGCGGTACCTCCCGACCAGCACCGCCTGACTCCTCCGCCGAACACGTGGTCGGTCGTCCCATTCGGGCGAATGAGGCGACCAACCACGTGTTCGGCGGGTGCCGGGGTTCAGGGGGAACGGGAGACGCGAGGAGACCGTCCCGGTACGCTCCGCTGGTGAGGGCACCCAAGGACGGGACCACACGGAGCCGCGCATGAACCTCGAGAAGGTCATCTTCGGGTTCTTCGTGGTGCTTGCCGCCACCCTCAACTTCGGCTTCTTCATCGGCGACATCTCCGACCCGGCGCTGCACAACCAGTACGAGTTGTTCGCCGCGGTGGTGGTCAACCTCATCGCCACGGTGCTGAAGTTCGGCGACCGCACGCAGATCGGCGCGGTGCACCTGGCCACGTCGCTGGTCGCGGACCTCCAGCTCATCGCCGCTGCGGTGGTGTGGGGCTACGCCTCCGCCTCGGCGGCCGGGCTGACCCCCGAGTCGACGGCGGCCGCCGTCTCGCTCTCGGGCGGCGCGCTCTTCGCGAACGTGGTCTCGGTGGTCCTCCTGCTGGTCGAGACCACGTCGTTCCAGCGGCGCTGAGCGCCCCGGCCGCCACACCAGCCGGGACAACCACCGTGACCAATCCCCTCCTCACCTTCTGGCAGAGGCTCTTCGGGCCGGGGCACCCTCCGCGGCTCCTCGAGCCGCCGTCGGCGATCGGCCCGGTGGACGCCCGCGCGGCACGCGGCGCCACGTCCGCCCGCCGCCTCCCGGTCGCCACGGCCACGCAGGCCAGCGCCACGATCTTCCTCATCCTGCGCCGGATGCGGGCACCCTTCATCGTCCTGATCACGATCTTCGCGATCAGCGTCATCGGTCTGACGCTGATCCCCGGCGTCGACGCGACGGGCGCACCGCACCGGATGGGGCTCTTCGACGCGTTCTACGTGGTCAGCT
>JARKOU010000206.1 GCA_029975645.1 Actinomycetales bacterium | reverse complement strand
CAGACGACTACCCCGCGCCAATCCGACTACTTGAGGGGGTCGGCGGGGTGACTGAGGGGGCGGGGCGGCAGTCGGGCGGTGGGCTGGGCGCGCAGGCGGCGGCGGGTGACTGAGCCGGTGGGCGGGTGGGGCGGCTGGGGCGCGGGCGATGGCGGCGGCGGGTGACTGACCCGGTGGGCGGGCGGCTGGGGGCGCGGCGGACGCCGTCGGCCACCCGTGTTACCCGCGGTCCCGGATGCGTGTCACATCCATCTGGCACCATTCGCGCCCATGAGCACCCTCACCACACCCGCCCCCGCCGGAGTGCACGGGGCGTTGGACCGCTACTTCTCGATTACGGAACGAGGATCGACGATCGGCCGGGAGGTGCGCGGCGGCATCGTCACGTTCTTCGCGATGTCCTACATCCTCGTGCTCAACCCGCTGATCCTCGGGTTCGTCCAGGACGGCACGGGGCAGTACCTCGGCGGCGGCGACGAGCCGAACCTCCCCGCCATCGCCGCCGGTACCGCGCTCATCGCGGGCCTCATGACGATCCTGATGGGCGTGGTCGGGCGCTTCCCCCTCGCGCTCGCCACCGGCCTGGGCCTCAACGCGGCCGTCGCCTACTCCGTGGCGGCGCTCCCCGGGATGACCTGGGCGGACGCGATGGGGATCGTGGTGCTCGAGGGTGTGATCATCCTCATCCTGGTGCTCACCGGCTTCCGCGAAGCGGTGTTCAAGGCCGTGCCGAACCAGTTGAAGATCGCGATCAGCGTGGGCATCGGCCTGTTCATCGCGCTGATCGGGTTCGTCGACGGCGGCATCGTGCGGCCGGGCTCGGGGACGCCGCTCACCCTCGGCATCGGCGGCGAGTTGTTCGGCTGGCCGACCTTCGTGTTCGTCTTCGGCCTCCTGCTCACCGCGATCCTGTTCGTGCGGCGGGTCAAGGGCGCGATCCTCATCGGGATCGTCGCGGCGACCGTGCTCGCCGCGCTGATCGAGATCGTCGCCAACGTCGGGCCGCGCGGCGTGCCCGGGACGGACGGCTACAACCCCACCGGATGGAGCCTGGAGGTCCCGCGGCTGGAGGGCTCGATCGTGCAGGCGCCGGACTTCGCGACGGTGGGGCAGTTCAACGTGCTCGGGTCGTTCGAGGCCATCGGCGTGATCGCCGTCCTGCTCCTGGTCTTCTCCCTCATGCTCGCCGACTTCTTCGACACCATGGGCACGATGGTGGCCATCGGTGGCGAGGCCGGCCTGCTCCGCGAGGACGGCACCCCGCCGCGCACCAAGCAGATCCTCGTGGTCGACTCCGTGGCCGCCATCGCGGGTGGCGCCGGCGGCGTGTCCTCCAACACGAGTTACATCGAGTCCGCGGCGGGCGTGGGCGACGGCGCCCGAACGGGTCTCGCGTCCGTGGTCACCGGTATCGCGTTCCTGCTCTCGGTGTTCCTGTCGCCCCTGGCGAACCTGGTGCCGTTCGAGGCGGCGACGCCGGCCCTCGTGATCGTCGGCTTCCTCATGATGATGCAGGTGGCGGGCATCGACTGGCGTCGCTACGAGGTGGCCATCCCGGCCTTCCTCACGATCGTCCTGATGCCGTTCACCTACTCGATCACGGTGGGCATCGGCGCCGGGTTCATCACCTACGCCGTGCTCATGACCGCCAAGGGCGAGGCGCGCAAGGTGCACCCGCTCATGTGGGGCGTGGCGGGCGCGTTCGTCGTCTACTTCCTTCTCGGCCCCATCCGGGACGCGCTGGGGATCTGAATCGGGGGAGTCGCTCGACCGAGACGAGGGGGCAGCCCGCCACCAGCCCGCAGCCCCCCCGTGTCAACCCAGGCCCCGCCCCAAC
>JARKOU010000205.1 GCA_029975645.1 Actinomycetales bacterium | reverse complement strand
GCGCCTCCCGCTTCGCCCGCGGACACGAGCGGCGATCTCGAGCGCGTGCGAGACTTCTGGTCGTTACCGTCGCTCGGTCGGCCGTTCCCAGGGGTGCCCCCCATGCCTTCCACGTCCGTGGTGGTAGCAACTGTGGGGGCTGTTATGGTTGTTGACACCTGAGCAGCTGTCGTCGTTGTCACATAAACAGGCGCGCCGGTGGTGGTGGCGGCGGCGCTGGTCGGACCAGGCAAACGTGCCTGTGGCGGTGGCTGGGGTGGCGGCGGGTCGGGGTGGAACTCGTGCCAGGTCTCGGTGGCGGAGCGTTCGGCGTGACTGGTGGCGAGGATCTGCTCGAGGACGTCCCGACCCGCCGCCGCGCCGGTCGCCGCGGCCGCGGTCGGTGCCCCTGTCGGCGCCGTCGGGGCGGTGGGGCCGGCGCCGGCGCCGGCGGCGTGGTGGCAGTCGTCGTCGTGGGCGTCGGGGAGGGCGACGTAGGTGTGGTTGGTGTGCCGGCCGCGGGTCATCGCGACGTAGAGGTCTTCGCGGCCCATCCCGGGTGTGGCGATCGTGTGGGACTCCTCCACGGTGATGCCCTGGGACCTGGCGGTGGTGGTGGCGTACCCGAGCTCGACGTGCGCCGCCGCGTACGCGGCGGGCAGGCGCACGACGGCGGACGCCACGCCGCCGTCGTCCGGTCGCCCGGCCGGGACGGCGAGGAGGGTGCCGTCGCGTTCGACGGCGATCACGTCCCAGAGGGCGCCGTTGCGCACGTAGGCGCCGTCGGGGGTGGTGAGGTGGCGGTTGTTGCGGCGGGTGACGATGCGGTCCCCCGCGGAGGCGGTCAGGCCGTCGTGCAGGGTGGCCCCGCCGTCCCGGGCGACGTGGCCGGTGAGGATCCGTTCGGCGCGGACGCGGGCGTTGAGCTCGCGCACGGTCCGGACATCGACGGCTTGCAGGATCGCGACCCGCCCACCCTGCGTCGCTGTGGTGGCGGCCTCGAGTGCGGTGTCGAGCACGGTGTCGAGGTCCCCGGCGTGCAGGGCGCCGTGCGCGGCGTACGCGTCCAGGGCGGCGGTGTGCCCGCGGCGCAGCTCGAGGCTTGCGCGGGCCTCCCAGGGGTGGGTGAACCGCCACAGGGATGTCAGTTCGGCGGTGGGGCCGCGGCGGGCGAGCATCCCGAACGCCCCGCCGGCCTCGACGGCGCCGCGTTGGGCGTGGTCCCCGACGAGCAGGACCTTCGCTCCCGCCTCGCGCGCCTGCAGGGTGAGGGTGGCGAGGGTGCGGGTGTCGGCCAGGGACGCCTCGTCGATGATGACGAGCTGCCCGCGGGTGAACCGCCACACGTCTTGCTTCTCGCGCAGGACCTGACGGGTGGCCTGGATCCGGCCCGCCCGGTTCCGGTCGGTGGTGGTGGTCAGCGCGCGGGCCAGGAGGGCGTCGTCGGCGGCGCGTTTGGCGGCGCCGTCCCCGACGCTCTCGTGGAGCCATTTCGCGGTGGTCTCGGCCGGGGCGCCGATCGCCGACGCCAGGGTGTGCGCCGCCGACGCCGACGGCGCCAGCGCGACGACCGGGCCCATCCGCTCCGTCCAGTGCGCCACGAGGGCGGCCAGGGCGGTGGTCTTGCCCGACCCCGCCGGCCCGACCAGGACATCCAGGCCCTGCCCGGAGGTGCAGACCGCCTCGACTGCGGCCCGCTGATCCGCGGCCAGGCCCGCGAAGTGGTCCCCCACCACGGCGCCGCTGAGCTGCGCGGGTCGGAGCGCGGGGGCGGTGCGGGCCTCGGCGGCGTCGAGGAGGACCTTCTCCGCGGCGAGGAGCTCGGTGGTGGTGAACAGGGCTTCCCCGACCCGCCGGGTGTCGGGGTCGCGGCCCTCGTCCAGGTGCACGCACGCCCGCGACGCGGCGGACGTGACCTCGTTCAGCAGGGTCAGGCGCTCGGCCGGGGACGCCATCCGCAGGTGCTTGGACGCCCTGAGGGCGGACGCGCCGAGGTTCCACGTCGTCCACACCGACCGCCGCGCCGCGACGTCCTCCAGCACCGCCGCGACGAGGGCGTCCCGGACGTCGGGGCCGACGTCGCGGGCGTGCAACGCCCGCCCCGACTCCCCCCGCAGCGCGGCCGCGGCGACGTCGCGCGGGTCCTGCCCGGTCAGCGCCCGGGCCCGGTCCGCCCACTCGCCCATCAGGTCGGCCAGGGGTCGGACGACCTTGTCCGGTCGGGTCTCGCGCGTGAGGTGCTGGCGGGCCTTCGTGGTCTCCACCCGGGACGGCGCCCGTCCGTGCGCCTCGACGAAGTCCTCGGCCCAGTCCTGCACCGCCTCATGGATCCGCTCGGACCGGGAGGAGAACGCGGTGAGGAGCGTGTCGTCGATGCCGGTGATCTCGAACGCCGCGTTCCGCCGCTCCCCGCGTTCGCGCACCTGCCAGTCGACGCCGAGGCGGCGGGTGACCTCGTCCGCCAGGAGGGTGTCGTACAGCTCGGAGACGGTGACGACGGCGGCGTGGACGGTCCGCCCGTCGACGGAGCGCCAGGCGCCGTCGGGGCCCTGGACCTTGTTCGCGACCACGACGTGGGTGTGCAGGTTCGGGTCCCCGGTCCGGGTGTCCCAGTGGTCGAACCCGGCCGCGACCATCCCGGCGGTCTTCACTTGCTGCGCCCCGCCGTGCCCGATGCGGGTGCGGATCACCTTCGCCTCGACGAACTCCAACGCCGCACCCAGCGCGGCGTGGTGCGCCGCGTACACCTCCCGGCGGGTCGCCTCGTCGCCGAGGGCCCACAGCACCGAGACGGACTTGGGGACCGTGAACGTCATGTCGTACCCGACGACCGCGTGCCGGCCCCGCCCACCCGCTCCCGACTCCCCCGGCGCCGGCGCCGCGAACTGGGGGTAGGGGCGCCCGAGCGGGCTCCCGGTCACCGGGTCGTGCCCGGCGCCGAACAGCGCGGCCATCGCGTCCTCCGACACCCGGTCCCCCGGCGCCAGGCGGGCGCCGTCGAGCCCCAGGCCCGCCAGCCCCGTGCCGTGCCAGCGGCCCGGCGGATTCCCCGACACCGCGTAGTACCCGCTGAGGGAGTCCGTCGCGCTCAGGCCCGCGTCCCCCGCCGCGACATGCCTCGTCAGATACCGGTACCCCTGCCCCGCCGTCAGCTTGTGCATCGACATCACCGCCGCCACCCCTCCTTCCACCCTCGCGTGGCGGCCCGCGGCCGCCGTCGTGTTCCCCTGCCCGCAGGGAGTGGGCTCCTGCGCACACCCCTGCCCCCGAGGGGCGAGGACCCGCTGTGGGCGGACGCCCCCGGAGGTCCGTCTGCCAATAGAGAGCCGACCGGCTGCGCACACCCACCTGGAGACCCCTCAACCCGCAGGTGTGCGGCGCGTAGACCAACACGCGCGCCTCGCCGACAGCGGCACCGCGAGAGCCAGCTCGCGAGCCAGGGGTTCAGCAGGCCGACGCCGCGCTGTCAGCCCTCGCCCGACCTAACGACCAACCCCACTGACACCACGCCGGGCACCTCTGACAGCCCCGACCGAGCACGTGGTGCAAGAAGAGTCGGTGCGTCTGGGCAAGTGCTGGGCGGGCGAGTCGGCCGGCACCTTACGCTTTCGATTCTTGCGTTTTCGCAGGAGGATCGGGCCATGGGAGTTGACGTGGCGAACGGAGCTGGGGAGCGCACGGGGCTGCCGCCGCCGGACATGGCGGCGATGCTGAACCTTGCGACGTTCCTGGAGCAGCACTCCGAACCGGCCGGGTTGGTCGGTCCGGACGGAGAGACCGTGCCGCTGCCGGTGGAGGTGTACGAGGTTCTGATCCAGGTTGCCGGGGCGATGCTGGCGGGCAAGGCCATCACCGTCGCCCCGCTCGAGCAGCGCCTGACCACGCAGCAGGCGGCCGACCTGCTCGGCGTCAGCCGGCCCACCCTCGTCAAGCTCCTCGAGACCCACGAGATCCCGTACGAGCAGCCCGGCCGGCACCGGCGCGTGCACCTGGCCGACGTCCTGGACTACCGCGACCGCCGGCGACGGGACCGCCGTGAACGCCTGGCCGCGATGACCCGCCAGGCCGTGGAGGACAGGCTCTACGAGGGGGACCGCCGAGGACTACCGCAGCGCCCTGCGCGCAGCGCGCGAGGATCAGGGCAGCTAAGGGTGGCGGGCTTCGGCGTCGTCCTCGACGCCTGTGTCCTGGTGCCGGTCAGCCTCGCCGACACCCTCCTTCGGATTGCCGCGCACGCCAGGCCCGGCTGGCACCTCGGCTGCCACACCTCCGGCACGAACAGCGTGATCCCGGAGGGCTAGATGCGCCGCCGCTGCGTCTCGGCGGAGTCCTCGACGATGAGCTCGCCGAGCATGACCTGGACGCGAAAACTCGAAGCGTAGATCAAGATTACGTTGGTCGACTCGTTGAGGGGCCAGCCGGGGCGGCACTCCTATTATCCGCGGCGGGCCTCTCGCGGCGCTGAACAGGCGAACGGCGCCGGGCCTAGGGCAGCGAGTCCGCGACCGGCCTGAAGATCGAGCGATGCGGAGGCACAGCACCTTCATAGAGGGGCCCGAATACGGGCGCACACTCGGGCCATATATCTACCGCAGTTCCTGATCCCCAGAGGTGCACCGTGACCCGCTTCAAATGTTTCAACTTGGGAAGCGCAACCGGGTTCTCAAGCAGGAATCTCGCCAGAGCCTCTTCGGACGGGTATGTCACCCCGTGATTGTCTGGTGCGCCAGCGCTAATAAGGAGCCAATCCGTCGCTTCAACGTCCTTCTTGTCAATTCTATGAGCGAGACTCTTCCATTCTTGGCTGGCGCGATGGCTCGTCGTGATTGCCAAGCCAATTTCGAAACCGGCGAAATTGAAAAGCGGCGTATCGGGGACCGCGCCGGCCATCGGCACGCAATAGAAGGTCGCTCCGGCCTTTGTCCGGTATGTCGGCAGTTGGGGCGCCGGATCCGGCAGGTCGTGGGCGAGTAGAGCAGCGGGCTGAGGTCGGTACTCAGCTAGCGCCTGCACTAGGTCAGCCGCAGCTTCGTTGTCGGGTTTCGCGAAGGGTCTTGCCAAACCAGAGTTGCCGCCCCCTTCGAACCAGATGTAGACGACGTTTCCTGCAAGAGAGGCGAAATGCTCAGGTGCCACCCGTGCGATTCGTTGACGAATCGCACGGAAAAGGCCGTGTGCGGCCTGTCGCTCCGGAAGCGCCAGGCGCGTGCATTCCATGCCTAGAGGACCCGCTGGAGAGTCGAGGAAGATATCGGGGGGGTCGGCGCCCTCTCGAAGATTCCAGAACGCGTGAGACCCTAAGGCTAAAGCGTAGTCCGCGCGAAAGCGCTGCACATGAAGCCACTCAAGGTCAAACGGACTCAACGGCTCCGCGTTGCGAAGCCAGTTGATAGGCCACTCGTAGCCGATTTCGAGGATTGATTCATCTTCTTTGTCGGCATCGCGTCCAACCAGCGCCAGGTGAGCAGGGCTGCCCCAAGGAAGGAGCGCAACCTGGACCGCAGTACCAGTCATCGAAGAATGCGAGTGAAAAGGCAGCATGTGGAGGAATCCAGGAGGCGTCGAGCCGTCCGTACCCATGACGAAACCCTACCCCGCGGGGCCTCGACGGTCGCATTTGGGACTTGTCGGTTGCCGGACCCGGGGAACCCGTGATCGCGACGGCCGCACCCCCTCGACGAAGTCAGGGCACCAGCCCCCTTGGTCAGTACGGGCCGAGGAAGCGGTCGCCGTTGAAATGGATGAGGTGCGTGGGGTTGTCGGCGCACCACACCTCGGTCTCCCAGGCGATGTCGGCGAGGTACTTCCGCATCTGCGCGCGGGATGGGAAGCACGAGACGAACACGAGGCCGGCGGTCGAGTCGGCGAAGAGGTGACTGAGCTCGCCGTGACGTTTGGCGTCGACCGGCCCGTGGGAGGACGCCGCCTCCAGGAGAAGCAGCCAGTTGCGGTCCTGGAGGTAGACGACGAGGTCGGGCATCTTGCCGTGGGAGTCCACGGTGACGCCGAGTTCTGCGAGTGCTCGCTCCTCGAAGACGGCCCATTTTGCGTCGGCATCGCCGACGTAGAGGAGCTGACCGCCGGGGGCGTAGTAGCCGCAGAAGTCCTCGACCATGGCCTTGATCAGGGTGTTCTGCCCGCCCGGGCTGAGCGCGAGCACCCCACCGCCGGGGAGCGTGACCGGGACGCGCCGCATCTCTCGGGCGCGGTCGTACGCGACTTTGAGGCCGGGGCGTTCGGCGAGGTAGGCCGCCAGCGCGTCGGGGAAGTCCGCCGTCCCGAACAGCCGAATGACGTCCAACGCGCGGGTGTGGACCTGGTAACACCACTTGGGCGAGTTCACGGGGCGGTCAGGGGCGTCGGGGTTCTGCTCCACGAGGAGCGCCGCGGCGAACTGGTGGAGGGTGAAGCGCCTGATCGTCTCGCGTGTGTTCGGCGCGTAGGCCTGCCCGTAGTGCTTGGCGATCCAGTCCATAATCGCCCGGGTTCCCAGCATCGGCGCCTGAGCCTGGGACCAGGAGTCGCCCGGGCGCAGGTGGAGGAGCGCGAGGAGTGTCATCGCGGACCGCTCGTTCGCCCGTTCCCGATCGAAGCCCAGCAGGCCGAGCAGCCGCCTGGCTTCCTCGACGATCTCGCTCACGCGGCCTTCTCGAGGCCGGGGATGAGCGTGGCGACCAGGGCATCGATCTCATCCTGGGCCGGCAGCTTCGAGGCTCGCCCGGCGCCCATGCGTCGCAGGGCGTTCACCGGCGGGAAGGGGAGCGTGCGCAGGTCCGTGGCGTTGACCTGGGTGTGGCCGGAGTACGTGCGGAAGTAGTCATCGAGCGGCGTGGAGTTCAGCCAGAGGCTTAGGCCCACCGCG